>CANHDJ010000004.1 GCA_947459425.1 Ignavibacteria bacterium | reverse complement strand
TCGTTTTTACAAAATCGTCTAAATTTTGGAGAAATTGGAATAATGGCAATAGAAAAAATGCTGAAATTTATCAAAAAACGCCAATTTTTAGACCTGACTAGTTACGATATATGTATTTAAGCGGCTCCAGTTCCCCGAGTCCACGAAATGGATTCCGTGAAACATCAAGAATCAACTCGCCTATTTTTTGATGGATTTTGGGATTTTCTCTTGCCCACGAAAGTAGCTCAAGAAGGGTATCGCCCTCAAACGTTACGTTTTTCATGAAGTATCTGCTGAAGTTTTTCAACATTCATAATGTCGTCAATATCAACTGTGATAAGGTTTTCGCCACGTTCAATATTTTCTAAACGCTGCATAAGCATTGCATGATTCGCTGGAGAGCGCATCAAATATACTGTTTCGTCTTCATTGCCATCATTCAGAATAGCGTGTACTTCTTGAAGCAAATGCTCTGCTATTTGGTTTTGAGCTTCTTCCGAGAGTTGTTCTGCCTCTTGGAAGGCTTTGGAAAGAAGTGCTGTCATCGTTGGGAAATGAGTGAAATAGCTCTGTCAGTTATTCGCGTACCATAGCGGAAATTGCTGTTTCCAATGGCAGCAGATGGACTTCAATAATTCGCCAAACAATTTCGTAATCAACACCAAAATAATCGTGGACAAGGATGTGTCGTGAGCGAATAATGCGCATCCACTCTATTTCGGGATGTGCTGCTTTCACATCCTGCGGTACACGCTTTGCGGCTTCTCCGATAATTTGGATATTTCGCAAAACTGCATCAAGAGTTTTCTTATCGCCAATAAATTGCTCAAAGTTCATGCCTGTTGTATATTCTCGAATGTTGTGGATTGATTCAAGAATATCAAAAAGAAGCAGGTTTGATGAGCGTTCCGCCATAGTTTTCTCTGCCATCAAATGAGAATAAGTGATTGCTCTACAAATGGCATCATGCGCTCAGAAACAGCCTTCTTGCTGACTAAATCAACATTTTCCCCGAGAATTTCCTCTAATTCCATTGCCAAATCCGCTGCCTCGAATCCAACAGGACGCGAAAATTCGACGAGAATGTCAACATCGCTCTCTGAATGTGCTTCACCACGAGAATACGAGCCAAACACGCCAATCATTGCAAGCGGATATTTCTCTTGCAAATAGGGCTTTCGCTCTTGAAGTTGTGCAAGTATGCGGGGAAGAGTGGTCATTTTTCTTGAGAAATAATGTAGAATAATGGCTACGATGTTACCCAAGCAATTCCCGTGCATCCGCTACCCGCCCAGCAACCGCCGTTGCCGCAGCCGTAATCGGCGACGCAAGCAGCGTCCGTGCGCCTTTACCCTGACGACCTTCAAAATTCCGATTGGACGTACTAACGCAGTATTCACCCGCTTTTACGTCGTCGCCATTCATCGCAATACACATCGAACAGCCCGCAGAACGCCATTCTGCGCCTGCTTCACGGAAAATTTTGTCCAAACCTTCCGCTTCTGCCTGACGCTTCACCTGCTCCGAACCCGGAACAACAAGCGTCCGCACACTCTCCGCAATTTTCCGCCCCTTCAGCACCGATGCAGCTTCGCGCAAATCGGAAATACGGGCATTCGTGCAAGAGCCGATAAAAACGACGTTCACAGGCTGTCCCAGTATTGGTGCGCCCGGCGTGAGATTCATGTACGCAAGTGCTTTTTCGAGCGCCGAGCGGTCGCCGACTGATGCGGCTTTGGCAGGATCAGGAATGCGCTGGGTAATGCCGATGCCCATGCCGGGATTTGTGCCGTAGGTAATCATCGGCTCAAGTGCGCTTGCATCTAGCGTAACGGTGTGGTCGTAGCTTGCACCGTCGTCGGTGGGGAGCGTTTTCCAATAAGCAAGAGATTTATCCCAATCCGCACCTTCTGGCGCGAACTCGCGCCCCGAGACGTACTCAAACGTCGTATCGTCCGGCGCAACCATGCCAGCCCGCGCACCGCCTTCGATGCTCATGTTGGAAATCGTCATGCGTCCTTCCATCGAAAGTGCGCGAATTGCCGAACCTGCGTATTCATAGACATAGCCCGTGCCGCCTTCGGTGCCGGTCTTGGCGATAATTGCCAAAATAATATCTTTCGCCGTAACGCCCTTTTTGAGAACTCCATCAACCTGAATGAGGCAGGTTTTTGATTTACGCTGCAAAAGGCACTGCGTCGCTAGTACGTGTCCGACTTCACTTGTGCCGATACCAAACGCCAGCGCACCAAACGCTCCATGCGTGGAAGTATGGCTGTCGCCGCAAACAATCGTCATACCGGGCTGCGTTGCGCCGAGTTCAGGTCCAATCATATGGACGATGCCCTGTTTGTCGCTGGTAAGGTCGTAGAGCCTGATTCCATGCTCGTTTGCGTTGGCATAGAGCGTTTGCACTTGCTTCACAGCCATTGCGTCGGCGACGGAAAGGTCGCGGGAAATGGTCGGTGTGGAGTGGTCGCAGGTAGCAAGGGTGCGGTCTGGGCGGCGCACCTTCAGCCCACGCGATTTCAGTTCCGAAAATGCCTGCGGTGAGGTTACTTCGTGGATAAGGTGCAGGTCTATGTACAGCACTGCGGGGCAGTCTGGTTCTTGCGCAACAACGTGCTTGTTCCAGACTTTTTCAAAGAGTGTTTGGGGCATAATCTTGGGAAATGTTGAGTTGTGAATGATAAATGTTGAGTTTGTTTCGTTTGAGAGTTTTACGGCATCCAGCCGAGGGCGAAGACTACGCCAGCCGATATATATGGCGCATACAGATTTAAGTTTGCCCGTAATCGGTATCCAATACCGACAGGATTGGCTTTGACACTAGCTTGCATCTCACCAATAATCCCTACTTCTAAAAGATTTGTTACTGATAGCCCAAAAGCATACGATGAAAAAGTAGAGTCGGTTCTTTCTATCCAACCAAAGGTACCGCTCATAAGCTCAACAATCGCTTCAGTCCCCGTCCACCCCCTCCTGTTAAGATGATGCCACCAGCTTGTAAACTAATTATTGAACGTTGAATAGCAATGGAAATACCTGCGTGTCCACCACCAAGAAAACCTAATGCGGGTCCACTCGTGGCTACACCTATTCCCAAAAACATACTACCATGCGCCCAATACCAATTCTCACGCGGTTTCTGCACACTATCTGTTTTCGCAGAATCCAGTGTTTGTGATCTCAGTGTGGCACAACACAATGCACACACACTGAGAAACGCAAGAATGAGGCGGCTGAAGGAAAAGATTTTCATTGTGTTATTCGGGTTGGTGTTGTCTCAATCCACAAATGTTGTTTGAATGGCGCGTTTGATGAGTGCAATTTCACTGGCATCAAGCAGATGCAAGAACTTGAGAATCCGAGATTTATCAATAGTCCGAATTTGGTCAAGAACAACCCAGTTGGGTTTATTATTGTTGAGGATTTCAATGCGTGTCGGATACGGCTTCGACTGTGAGGTTATCGGCGCAATGACAATCGTTTGGAGATAGCGATTCATTTCATCTGGCGAAAGTATCACACAAGGGCGTGTTTTTTGAATTTCGCTGCCGACAGTCGGGTCAAGATTCACGACAACACATTGATATTGTTTGTATTGCATACACTATGCTTTCCATTCCTCAAATGTTTCATCGTCAAACACATCGTCAATCAACAATGTATCATCACCATTTTCGTGCATCTGTTGAAATGCCTCCGCCCATCCCTCACGCGGTTTGTGGTGGAGTTGCGGCAAAAAAACGGGACGTTCAAGACTTTGCTTGATAATATCCTGCACCGATTCTTGCAGGGACAAATGCCGTTCCGCCGCACGTTCTTCTAAGCGGTTTGCCTGCTCGTCGGTGATGGTAAGAGTGAGTATTTTCATGAATCTTTTTTTGAAAAAAAATCACAAGTAATCGTTATTGCTCCACGTAACCATGAGCTTTTCACGCTGTTTTACGCCGCTGAATCATATCCCATTTGTTACCATACAAATCCTCAAAAACAACCACCGTTCCGTATTCTTCCTCGCGTGGTTCTTCGCAAAAACGAACACCGCGAGAACGATAAGTGTTGTAGTCGCGCCAAAAATCGTCGGTGTGCAACAGCAGAAACACCCGTCCGCCGGTTTGATTCCCAATGGCGGCGCGTTGTGTATCATTCGAGGCTTGCGCCAAAAGCAGCACTGCGCCCGCCATGCCCGACTCAGAGCGCGGCGCAACACGCACCCAACGCTTTCCACCGCCGCCAAGCGGCGTGTCTTCGAGAAGATCGAAGCCGAGCATTTTGGTGTAATATTCGATGGCTTCGTCGTAGTTGCGCACGACGAGAGAAAGTGCGGTAATTGCTTGGTTCATGGTTGCTCGCCTATCGTAATTCGTTCAGTTCCAGCACAAAGTCCGGCAAAACATCTCTACCCGAAACACTCATGCCAAAGCCGTGAGCTGCGGACATAGAGCTGCCTTAACGGTAAATATAGACAATTTCTTTCAATGGGTCAATAAGTCATGCAAGGCGGCAGCCGTTTTCCATCCATTCCTGCATTGTTTCGTACGCTGTATATCTGAAATCAATTCAGGGAAAATTCAATACATTCCTTGACAAAATATCATTCGTTTCGGCTGGAGAAAGCATCAGGGCTATGCTCGGGGAGTGGGGGCTTTTTTATCCATGCTGCCAAGGTCTGTTGTGAAACACCTATTACACGTTCTATGCTTCGCATAGTGGCTCTTTTTTGGGTAGATGCGCAGAATTTCTTTTTTGTTGTTTGGCTGTGTAAGTGGTGGTGACTTCGACACTCGCCGCCGTCCCTCTCATCAACCCGTTACAATAATCACATTTTCTGTCTGCTGCACAAAATTATTTTCATCAGGAGAACTGGAAGGTTGAGGCAATTCTGCGACAATCGCAATAACTGTCATATCGTCGTGCTGAGGCATTCCCTCGGAAAACTCCGATACGCGGCGAACAACCTCGCCAACAACAAAGCGGGCTTCGGGGTTTTTCTGCATCAATACGCCTTGCAAAGGCTCCATGCCAAACTCTTCCTGCGCGGCATTCATGGCTTCATTCACACCATCAGTGAAAAGCAGACAAATGTCTTTGTGCGTCATCGGGACACGAATTTCTTCCATAAATTGCCGGAATTTTACCGGCTCTGCCAAGGCGACACCAATTCCTTTGGGCTGCAAAAAGTGAATTTTACCATTGTGCGATAGCGCA
Source organism: Ignavibacteria bacterium (assembly GCA_947459425.1). GTDB lineage: Bacteria > Bacteroidota > Ignavibacteria > Kapaibacteriales > UBA4661 > PH2015. The sequence goes on along the minus strand of CANHDJ010000004.1, from coordinate 108,651 downwards.
ATCGGTGTGTGTCCGGCACGGGCAATAATCAACTCGCAGTGATCTTCGTCAATGGCAACGGCGGTCATGGCAATATACGAGCCGCGTTCAATATTACCTTTGAGGGCAGTATTGATGCGGCAGAGAACGTCACGCGGCGAATCACTTTCCCCCGCCACTGCCAGTACCACGCCTTTGAGTTCTGCCATATAAAACGCTGCGGAAATACCTTTCCCGGAAACATCCCCGATGATGATACAATTCATCCCATTTTTCAATTTCACATAATCGTAATAATCACCGCCCACTTCCAGTGCTGGTGAACTGTAGGCGGCAATATCAAAATTTGCCAGTGCCGGCTGCTGTTTCGGCAAGAGTTTATGCTGCATCTCGCGGGCAAGCATCATCTCGCGTTTGAAGCGCTCTTGCTCAAGTGAATTTTCAAATAACCGAACGTTTTCAATCGCAATACTGATGTTGTTCGCAAAGGCAGAAAGCAAGGAAATATCTTCGGTCTCGAAAAGAAACTTATCGCGGTGTGCTGCAAAAAGCGTTCCGATGCGACGGCTGTCGAGTGTGAGCGGTACGGCAATCAAGGACTGCGCAAAATCTCTCGCGTAGGGATAAATCGGCGCAAAAGCGACTTCTTCGTCTAATGCCTCGAAGTGCATCGCTTGGGAGCCTTGTTGCGACAGCAGCGACCGCAAAATACCGTCTTTGTATAAAATCTGAAGTTCCTGCTCGGAGATTTTCAGTTGAGAAGCAATTTTCATGGTTTTCGTCTCGCCGTCCTCCAATTCCACCCATGACGACGTAGCGCCACAGACATCGCGTATCATCGTGGTGACAATCCCCAAAAGCCGCTCTAAATCATACACCTGCGAAATAGTCCGACTCAGGTACGCGAGTGAGCGCACTTCATTGATTTTTCGGTCAACAACTGCCGCCGTTGGTAACGCCAAGCCAAGTGAAAAGGTGATACGAAGGAAAAATATTGCCGACAAGACGGAGGAAAAAAGCGCGAGATTATGCGCACCCGGAAGCAAGTTGTCCATAAAAAGAACGAATTGAGCATTGCTTTCCTGACGGATGCTGAAGGTAATGCTTGCCGCCAACGCAATCGCCGCAATGCCAAACGCCTTCCATTTTTGGTCGCGGCTAAAAGAGGAAATCCACGAGATACGCGACGACGAGACCAAAAGCAACATCCCTAATACTGCCAGACCAATAACCGATGCAACGGTCGAGTCAATCTTGGTTATCACCGAAAAAACCTGCATGACGACCAGCAAGATACCGATAACAAGGGCAATAATGCGGAATTGTGCCGTAAAGGTCGTGCGGCGAATTTGAATCAGTACATCGAGCCATTGTAATTGCCGCACGATGACTGCCACAAAGACCAATGCCGAAATCGCAATATAAAATCGAACCAACAAATCATCACTTGTCCCAACTCTATCGCCCACTAAAAGCGACACGGCAATCATCGCAATCGTCGAAACGATGATAAACATACCGCCCTGCCGAAGTTCGGTAAAGGGCTTGGCAACCGATACAATTTGCGGGTCATCGGTTTCACGGCGAATCGGGAATGTTGTGGCAAAAAGACCGCCAAAAAGCGCTGCAATGGTGATTTTGAGAAGTGCTGTGAAGCCCAGCGAAACGTTATGCAGGAGTGAGCCTTGCTCTGCCAAAAACGCCGTATCCACAAACGCCATCAGCGCAGCAAATAGCGCTGTTGCCGCAACAGCCCCCCAATTTTTGTGAGGGCTGATTTTGCTAAAAAGACGTTGTAACGTATGCTTCATCGTGGTTTGCTGGATTAAAAGTGTTCGCTATTGAACACTTCTACGGAGGCTTTTGTGGAAAGTTTCTTCTGAGGGCAGCGAGACACTCACGAAAATAATGAATGTCTCGCTTCTACGTTGTCGCCATATTTGGGAAAAATATGACGTACAATCTTAGTTGATTGGCAGAAATACCGACTGCGCTACCATCGTAATTTGCTTTTGGTCGCCTTTGATTTTCTCTATTTCTGCTTTGCTTTTGCCTGCATCCTCCGCATAATGGCGAGCATCGGCTTCTTTTGTCACCTCTTCTGTGACCAATCCTTCAGCAATAATAGTTTTTCCGGCAATATCTTTCGGAACAAAAAAGCCATAATCTTTGAATGTAATGCGTACCGAAACGCCGCCATCGGTCAGCATCATCCAGCAGCCTTTTTTCTGACACACTTCCGAAACTTTCGCGCTTACACGGACAAGTTTTTCTTTCGATGGCGATTTTACAGCTTCCGCCAGTGCAATCGGTGGAGTGCTGGATTGAACAGAATCGCCAAACGCCTTGTATGTCGGCGCTTTTGCGGCTTGTTGTTGTGATGGTTCTTGGGGCTTATTTTCGCTTTGCTGTTTTGCGCAGCCAAAGGCAAGGAAAACGGTCAATGCCCCTGCGAGAAAGGTACGATTCTTCATGGTTTCAAACAATCAAAAAAGGTAAAAGATGGATTTATGCCGCATTAGGCGGTGTTTTTTCTTTCGGAACTTGCTTGCGGGTTAAGCGTGCAATGACGATGCTAATTTCGTACAGCACATACAGTGGGCAAGCAAAAATAAGTTGGTTAATCGGGTCGGGGCTTGGTGTGAGAATGGCGGCAATCAGCAAAATGGCAATCACCGCATGGCGACGGTATTTGCGCATCATTTGTGCCGAAACAATACCGATAGACGACAGAACGAATGTAATCATCGGCAGTTCAAATATCAGACCAGCACCCAAAATAGTCATCATAATAAAGCTAAAATACTCGCCAATATCAATGATATTTTTAATATTGACCGAGCCGAAACTCACAGTAAACTGGAGCATTCCCGGAATCATCACAAAATAGGCAAACGAAACGCCAAGCATAAAACAAATGGTCGTGAGCGCCGTGATGCGCCCCGCCCAGCGCCGCTCATGCTCATACAAACCCGGCTCAATGAACTTCCAGAGTTGATACATGATGAGCGGAAATGCCACAACAAAACCGCTTACCAAAACAACTTTGACATACAAGAACTGTTGACCAAAGGGGCGAAGATTCTGTAATTCTAATTTTGCGAGAATTGCGGGTCTGAGAAGAATGAGATTCATAATATCATTCACAAAATACCCCGTCCCGACGCAGCCCACCAGTATCGCTAACACGGCTTTGAATAAGCGACCGCGCAACTCTTCAAGATGCTGAAAAAAACCTTGTTCTTTATCGTTGGGATTGTGTTCCAATCCGGCTTTGTTGTCGCTCATAACAGACTTAAAAGGGAAGATTATCGTTGAAGAATGTCGTCAATAGCAATGCTCTGAGGGAACATTGCCCGTACTGCCGCATCGTGCGTGATGGTGAGAATAGCAGTGTTATCGGTTTCTGCCAAATCCCGCATGGTATCAATCACTTCACTGGCATTTCGTGCATCAACGCTTGCCGTAGGTTCGTCCGCCAAGATTAACGCGGGCTTATTGATAAGCGCCCGTGCCACAGACACGCGCTGTTGTTCGCCAACGGAAAGCTCGCGGGGACGGCGATGCAACTTGTGTTCCAACCCCAAGCGCTCAAGCAGCATGATTCCACGCTCTTGTGCTTGTTGGCGCGTCATATTGTCTTTTGCGGCAAACATGGTGGCAGTAAGCACATTTTCCAATGCTGTTAAACCTTGCAATAAATTAAATATTTGATAGACAAAGCCAATATTTGCCGAGCGGAAACGGTCGCGCTTGGCTTCGGAAAGTTTGGTAATGTCGGTGCTGCGGAGCGTGATTGATCCTTCATCCGGCGCAACGATACCCGCTATCAAATTCAGCAACGTTGTTTTGCCGGAGCCGCTTTCGCCCCATATCACGATTTCCGCCCCTTGCTCCAGCGTGAACGAAGGAATGCGTAATCGAAACGCACGACGTTCTTCCGAGTCCGTGCCTAAGCGCTTGACAACATTTTCAAGGTGTAAAAGGCTCATAAATGCTTTCTTGGGAAACGCGGATAATGCGCTACACCGCACCATCGGGAAAATACGGCGGTCGTGAACTCACGGGATTGATTGTTGCAAAATACGGTAAAAAATCGAACAGACAAGAGTGCTTGCACACTCCAAAGGCAAAATTCCTTTCGCGGTGGTACAATGGCACTCTTGCCTGTCAAAATGGTGCGCCAGTAAAATGTTGTTACAAATAGACTTGTGCTTGCATTACAAACTCTGTTCGTGTTTCTTTGAAATTACGTTGCAAATCATAAATCGGGCGACCACGATAGTGGAAATTGAGTCGGGCATGATGCCCTTCCAAGAGCCAATTTACGCCCGCTTCGGGTAAAATATAGGGCTGATTAAGCGCCTCGAAATTGCCGTAGGTTGCTGCTAGGTATGGCTGTACGCGGGTATTGCTAAAAATACCTTCCGGTAAGAGTTTGGCGCGCCCAGGGAAGACATAGCCGATTTCTGCGTAACCGCCATGCCCTGTGCCGACAAGCGGATAGGCGTTGCCTCCGCCATTAAAAGCATTGGGCGATTCAGGAGTCGGACGGGTGCTGGTCACGGGGTTCATAATGCCAATATTGCGGATGTAATTTTGCCCCATGGCATAGTTGTAATAGACGGCATATATCGTGAGTGCGTCGGGGTCTTTACCGCTTTGCAAGGGCAGATCCATGAAGAAATCCGCCGAAAGAACGCGATAATCCGTATTGGTCGTATCGAAGCGGCGCGCTTGTGTATTGAAGCGGCTTGTCCACATTCCATTGGGTTGAAATTGAAAACCGACACCAACATTCAAAACTTTCTTTGCCCCAAGATATGTGCCAACGGTAAACGGCAAAGCACGATTTTCCTTCTCCCAAAATTCATACGCTAAATAGCCCTTCAGTACGCCCGTCAGTTGATTTGCCGAGTAATTACTCGTCGCTCGGACGGTATCGCGGGGAATATTGGTAAAGACGTTGCCAGCACCGAATCGGAATGGCATATCAAATGAAAAGGTGTAGTCGAAGCCAAGAGCTTTGCCTTTGACGTACGTGCCGATCATCCGCACAAATTGGTCGGTTGCTTCAATAGTGGGCCAGCAAAGAATTGGCGAATCATTCCCCATATAGTTGAGCGTACTGGACATCGTCATCCGCGAAAGCCCGTTCCAATAGTGCATCCCGAAACCCCAAAACAAGCCATCGTCTGTTGGCGTATTTCCGCCCGCCACGCGCAATTCTCCATAGACATCGTGCATGAACACTTGCGGCTTCTTTGCGTTTGCTGTTGGGTCAACGGGTGTGCCAGGAGCGCCGATACCGCCAGTGGTTTCGGTTTGGTTGTTAATCCCCAAGTGCATCAGCACCATGAAATCTTTATCAATCTGCGTGTGAAGTAGAAAGCGCGAACGGCGAATACCAATATCAAACGACGTAGCGGCATTTGCTTCGTGCATATAGGAATTGGGGTTGTTTTGCAGATAGCGAAACCAGATTTGATGCCACGTCAGAAAGCGAATATAGCGCGTTCCGTCGTCGTTGAGTTTAATCCGAATCCCCGTGCCGTATACGTCGCTTCCTTGCGCCTTTGCCGACGAGAACATCCCCACACTTAATGCGCAAAGGAGTATGACAAACAGTACCAGTCCTTGGCAACGATGTTGAAAGTGGTTCATAAAAACCTCCCTAAATAATTGATAGAGTAATCACGTTGAACGAATATTGACAAAAATATTTACCAACGATGGACAATAACAGACGCTTTTATCTGAAAAAGCAATCTAGGGAAATTGTGCTATCAATGCAAACAAAAATGTCTGTGGTATGCGCTTAAATGATAGCGATACCACAGACATTAGCGGAGTCTTCAAAAGAAGAATTACCGAATATCTTTGCTATTGATGCTGTACGTCCAGATTTCCTTGCCGCTTGGGTTATAGGTCGTGCATTTCAACACGCGGTCTTTGAAGGTTCCGCTAAATTCAAAAACAGCAAAATTGTGTTCTGCGGTGAACGTTCCCGGCACTCGAAGCGGGTTTGCTTCATCAGCAGCTTTGGGGTTTGTGCCGGCAGTAAGCGAGGAAATGGTGAACTCGTAAATCGGGTATGTGCCTTTGCGTTCCAGCTTGTTGATTTCCGTATGATGACGATCCCCCGTAAGGAAAATCACCCCTTTAATTCCTTCTTTTTCAATCAAATCCAAAAGTTTTTGGCGCTCCTCGGGATACGTCGCATAATTTTCAAACAGCGCAAGGGGGTTCAGCACTTGCCCACCGACAGCGATAAATTTGAAGTTCGCCCGGCTTGAGGACAGTGCGTCAATAAGCCATTGGATTTGCCAGTCGCTGAGCATCTCACGAGCGCCGGTTTTGCGATTATTCGGCGAACGAAATGTGCGGTTATCTAAGAAGAAAAATTCGGCATCGCCCCACTCAAATTGTGTAATACAACTTGGCTTTTCCATCACGCCATAGCTAGGGTTTGCCCAAAAAAGTTTGAACGCATCCAGCGTAAAATGCTTACCCCAATACGAGCGGTCAGCATCATTGGGACCGTAATCATGGTCATCCCAAAGCGCGTAGTTATGAGTCGAACCCAAGACCGCCTGCATCTCCGGCAGCGAGCGTGTGTGCGTATAGCGCTTCAAAACGCCCGACCGAGAAGTCCAGTCAACTTCGCGGGTGTAAACATTATCCCCCAGCCAAAGCATAGCATCGGGACGCTTGGCGTGTAATGCCGTAAAAATCTCATACTCGCTTCCATAGAGGCGATTGGGGCGTTCGTATTGCAACTCATTGATGTAGGTGCAACTCCCCATTGCGATTTTGAAATTGGGCGGATCACCACGCCATTGCCAAAGTTTCAGCGTTTGAAATTCCAAGGGATAAGGGCGATTTACTTTTTTGCCGTTGATATGCAACTCGTAGGTGTACTTGCGCCCCGGCTCTACGTCTGTTGCGTAAGCGTGTGCTGTGTAAGCATCGCTTTTGCTGGTGAAAATCTCATCAGTTTCATAACGCACGGTGGCTTTTGTTGTTTCGTAATAAACAAACTTTACACGTGCTGCTTGCTTAGTTTGCGCCCACAATGCCACTTCGCGTAACTGTGCATAACCGACCATTGGACCGGATTGCAGAAGAGAATCAGGATTTTGTGCAAACGCTACATTGAAGCTCTGACCAATGAAATAGCAACAGAAGAATGTAGCCAAAAAGAAACGGGAAATACTCATAGCGGTAAAATGAGAGAAGCAAAAATAATGACCGAGCCTCATAAAAAATCCCCAGCAAGGCGCTAGTCGGTGAATTTACGGAATGATTTTTTGAAATAAACATAGATAGGATCATATTTTTTCAGTGCCTTAGCATCACGAAACTTGAAGCCGAAGACCAAGCGCCGTCCAACCATAAAAGCAATCGTATCCTCAAAAATACGGCTGTATGTGCTGTCTTTTGCCATAATCCGCACCGTGCGAATCCTTACGCCGTCTTTTTCCTCAATCGTTTGCCCTATTTGGTTTTCGATTGCGTAGTTGACCTCAATATCGGTGGGCTTGCCGGAATAGCGCGGGCAATAGACATAGAACTCAGCGCTGCTGTCTGGTGCTGTAAAGAAAACGCTATTGTCCTCACCCTGATTACCTTGCAACGACGGTCTAATTTGCCAATTACGTGGAAAATAGAGACCAAACCACATTCCGCGATATGCCTCGTACATTTCTGCTTCTTTGGCGGTTTGTTGTTTCTCGGGTTTGGTGGTTGTTTTCGATGATTTTTGGGGAGGAGTTTGCCCCCAGAGCGCTTGTGCGGGCAGCACAAGAGCGCACAGAAGAATACAATGAACAAAATAACGGGAAATATTCATAAACGACATCATGGACGAAGAGAAATATTTGGAATACGGAGTTAGTCACAGAGCAAACCAAAGACTTGTGCCAATGTTTGGCGTAATTCTTTCCGGTGAACAATCATATCCAAAAATCCGTGTTCGAGCAGAAATTCCGAGCTTTGAAAGCCTTCGGGAAGTTTTTTACGAATCGTCTGTTCAATAACACGAGGACCAGCAAAACCAATAAGTGCGCCCGGTTCAGCGATATTCAAATCGCCCAACATCGCAAATGAAGCGCTCACGCCACCTGTCGTTGGGTCAGTCATCAGCGAAATATAGGGAATACCTGCCTCGGAGAGTTGCGCCAATTTTGCGCTGGTTTTCGCCATCTGCATCAGCGACAGCACCGCCTCCTGCATCCGTGCGCCTCCTGAAGCCGAAATAGACAACAATGGGATGCGTTCTTGCAAGGAAAGGTTTGCAGCGCGGGCGAATTTTTCTCCTACCACCGACCCCATGCTTCCACCAACAAAGTTAAAATTCATCGAAGCAAACGAGATTTTACGCTGATGTACCGTACCGTAACCCGTCGTAAGAGCGTCGGGCGAATCTGTTTTTGCGTATGCTTCTTGCAAGCGCTTTGTGTAGGGCTTGGTATCGGTAAATTCGAGCGGGTCGGCGGAGCGCACATTGCTGTGCGTTTCAACAAAACTGCCCTCGTCGAAAATAATGTCAATGTATTCGTGGGATGAAATGCGGAAGTGATTACTGCACTTAGGGCAGGTGTAGAGCGCTTCTTCGAGTTGCTTTTTGTAAATAATTTCTCCACATTTATCGCATTTCGTCCATAAGCCGTCGGGCATATTGGTCGTGATTTGCGAACGCTCGGCAAGCGTTGTTTTGGGGCGAAAGAACCAAGCCATAATCAGGTTTCAAGAAAGTATTGTGAGTCGTTAATTGGCTGAATCGTGAAAACGTTTATTCAGTTTTCATTCTAAATTTACACAATTCATCTGCTTTTTGTGCAGAATATTCTTACCCTAGCAATTAGCGCACATCAGAAAGGGACAATTTAAACACCCAAACACGCCACTATGTTCAAAGCGGCTGCTGGTCTTCAGGTAGCATGGCTGCTATAACGGCGTGAAGGTGCTTCATCAAACTCCGCTCGACTATGCGGTCGTCCTGTTCCGGCGGCGGAACGGGTTTGCCGATGATAACGCGAATCGTCCCTTGCTGCAAATCTACCGAATCGGCGCGAAGAATCTTGTGCGCATCCACGATTGCAACAGGTACAAGCGGCTTCTTTGCTCGGGCTGCCAGATGAAACCCGCCTCGCTTGAACTCTTTCAAGCGCCCGGAACGTGAGCGCGTCCCTTCGGCAAAAATTATGACGGAATCACCCTCTTGAATTGCCCCAACTGCCCTGCTGATGCTTTCGATACTGCGGCGCATCTTCTCTCGTTCGATAGGAATAAACGGGCTGACAATAAGTTCCCATCCCAAAAAAGGAATCAGTTGCAAACTGCGTTTGTAGATGATGCGAATGCGCCCACCCAGCGCTGGAGCAGTCGCCACCCAAATTGCAGGAATATCAAAAATACTGACGTGGTTCGCCACAAAGACGTATGTTTCGCCCGCTTGCAGGTTTTCCCGCCCTTCGACAATAAGGTTAATATTGGCAATTCTCAATATTGTCTCGGCATAGCGCAAACCATGCTCATAAAAGAGTTTATATCCCTTGTCAAATGCCGAGAATGACAGCCCAAACAGCGAATAGCCAATGGTTGTGCCAGAAAGCTGGAGAATTTGCCAGAGAGTGGTAAGCTGCTTCATAGTCTGCTTTATAGTCAAATTCAGGTTGCAAATGCGAGTGCGAGTATTTATGCGCCCCCTGCAATAGGAAAGTTAATCGTGAAGGTTGTTCCCTTGCCAAGGGCACTTTGCACAGAAATTTCTGCGCCAATCCTATCCACAAGCGTTTTGACGATAGAAAGCCCAAGCCCAATCGAATGTTCATTGCCTGTGGGCTGCGCCGAAAGACGAGCGAATTTTTGGAACAAACGTTTTTTGTCGTCTTCGCTCATACCCAAGCCTTCGTCTTGTATTTCTAAGCGTACAACATTATCATTCGCAATAAGCCTTGTTTTGACTTGTGTTCTGGTCGGTGAATATTTAATGGCATTGGAAAGAAGATTGTCGAAAATCTGGACTATTGCCACTTCATCCGCCTGAATAAGCGGCAGATTCTCGCTTTGCTCATAATGCAATGTGATTTTTTTCTTTGCTGCCCGTTCATCATAATCGCGGACGATATGCTCAATAATCACCCCAACTTCAATCGGATTCAATTCCAATGCCAAATGCCCTTGCTCAATGGCATTGGTATCAAGGAGATTGCTGATGAGTTCCATCATGCCGCCAACGGTATGCACGATATCTTCTGAAGCGTCGGTGATAAGCTCCGGCGTGAAGGAATCGGCTTGATACGCCATTTTCTCGGCAATAAACTGAATTTTGGATAATGGGTTACGAAGGTCATGCGCGGCAATGCCCAAAAATTCATCTTTTTCTTTGTTGAAATCGTACAAACGCTTGGTTTGGCGCACCAAACGGAGATGAGTGCGGACGCGGGCAAGAAGCTCCTGCGAGATAAAGGGTTTGGTAATATAATCCACCGCTCCGACCTCGAAACCCCGCACAATATCGTCAATCTCCGTCCGCGCTGTGAGAAAAATCACGGGTAAATCGGTCGTTTCGGGGTTTTCCTTCAAACGACTGCACACATCGAAGCCGTCCATATCGGGCATTTGAATATCTAACAGCACCACGTCCGGCATACTTGCTGCGATTGCGTCCAATGCGCCCTGCCCGCTTGAGGCAACGCTCACGCCAAAGCCGTTTTCGCTCAGAATACTGCCTAAAACCTGCAAATTGCGCGGAATGTCATCAACGATGAGGATATGTGCTTCGTCGTGGCTGTTCATAACATTGCTAAAAGTGATGTATTACAGAATTGGAAAAACTCATAACCGCTCAATTCGCCCAACAATATCGGAAAATTTTTCGAGATGTGCGGGTATTTTTTCCATGTCAAAACTCTGCACAAAGCCTTCCAGACGCGCCCCGTACTCCGCTAAAAGCACCACGCCGTTGTCCGTGCCCAGTTGCTTCAACTGTTCGGCAAACTGCTTTGCTTGTTTGTTATTAAAGGTGCGGCGAAGTGTGTTACACTGCTCCGACATATCGCCTTTGAGCAATTCCAAGAGTGCCGGAAGTTTTACACGAAATTCGGGAGAAAGCGTGATGTCGCTCGCCGTTGGCGGTACGTCTGGCAAAGTAGCGCCAACGCCACCAGTATCCGTGCGGTGGTGCGGCAAAAACTTCATCATTTCGCTCACAAGTTCCTGCTTGGTAATAGGCTTGCGCAAGTAGCCATCGCAGAGTGTAGCAATTGTCCCCATCTCTTCTTTCATCGCCGAAGCCGTGAGCGCAATAATGGGAATGTGCTTCGTGGCGGGATTCGCCTTGATGAGCCGCGTGGCTTCGTAGCCATCCATTTCGGGCATAAGCAAATCCATCAGAATTACCTCCGGTACGTGCTTGGAAGCCGCTTCCACAGCAGCTTTGCCATTGACTGCTTCTAAAATCTGTACGTGAGAATGGGCAAGCAAGCCTTCGACTAATTCCCGATTAAGCTGTACATCGTCCACCACCAAAACACGCGGGTTCTCGAAGTGAATGCTGCTCCACGCCTCTGCGTCTTCGGCAGCGAGAAGTTTGCCGAGTTCGACGGTTTCCACGCTGCGGAACACTGCCGTAAAGCGCGAGCCTTTGCCCAGAACGCTCTCCACGCCGATTTCGCCGTTCATCATTTCTACCAAACGCTTCGTTATTGTCAAGCCAAGACCCGTGCCGCCATATTTGCGGGCGCTCTGCCCTTCTTGCTGACGGAATGCCTCGAAAACCGCTTGCTGCTGTGCTTCTGGGATACCGATGCCCGTGTCCTCTACTGCCAGTGTCAGCCGAACATGGCGCGGTGATTCGGTTGAAGCCGTTTTCAGAATAATTTTGATGAAACCTTTATCGGTAAATTTTACGGCATTACCGACAAGGTTAAAGAGAATCTGCCGCAAACGGATTTCGTCCAACATCATGCCGACGGGCGTTGTAACATCGGATTCTACTAGCAGTTGCAAACCCTTTTCTTGTAGTTTTGCGGAGAACATCGTTCCGACCTCGCGTATGGCTTGCGTGATGTCCACCGGCTCGTAGGCAATATCCATGCGCCCTGCTTCGATTTTGGATAAATCCAAAATATCGTTAATAAGCCGCATGAGCGTTTTTCCACTGGATGAGACTGCGCTCAGATAGGAGCGTTGCTTCTCGCCTTGTACCTGCTCGTGCAGGAGTTCGGTGAAGCCCAAAATGGAGTTCATCGGGGTACGAATTTCATGGCTCATATTTGCCAGAAACTCCGATTTTGCGCGGTTGGCGCTGTCGGCGGCTTCTTTGGCGGTTTCTAATTCTTCGGTACGCTCGGCAACCTTTGTTTCCAGCGTTTCGTTGAGGTTTTGCAAGGTTTCTTCGGCAAGTTTGCGTGCGGTGATGTCGGAGAAACTGACGACGCAACCGTCTTGAAACCGCGCTACTTTCAGATTCATCCAAAAATTGATACCGTCGCCGTCGTAGTACAATTCGGATTCTTCGGGCTTCCCGCTTTCGGTCACGCGGACGTAGCGATTAAACAAGCCATTGTGCCTGTGTGCCGGAAATTCTCGCACGAGCGATAATCCTCGCAATTCGTCTGCCGGACGCTTGACCATTGCTGCTCCGGCGGGATTGCAAAGGAGAAATTCAAAATCGGTAATCACGCCGTAACGGTCGCGCACCGCTTTGAAGAGCATCAGTCCGTCCAGCGAATTTTCCATCACACCACGAATGAGTTCGTCTGCCTCGCGCTGCTTGGCTTCGGAGCGCTTTCGGTCGCCAATATCCAGAATCAAGCCGTTGAAGACGGTTGCTCCGCTTGCTTTGTGCAATGTGGGCTTGGCAACGCCTTCCCACCAGCGCTCTTCGCCGCTTGGCAGGACATAGCGCCCCTCGAATTGAAGCGGCTTCAAGGTGCGTTTTGCCTCAGTGAGAGCCGTATTGTAGCGGATTTCATCGTCGGGATGAATTTTCAGCAAGTTGATGTCGTTTGTCCAATCATCAGGCGCAATACCGAAAATATCACGGACGCGCGGGCTGACGTAGTTGTATTTGCGTGTTCCGTCGGGAAATTCGGCGAGTTGGTAAATCACGCCCGGCACATTGTCCGCCATATCGCGGAAACGCCTATCTGCCTCGCGTTCACGCTCTTCGGCTTTTTTGCGTTGCGTTACATCTTGTGTCAGAAGCAATCCTGCAAAAATCACTCCCGAAGCGTTGCGTACGGGAACAGCACTGGCGATAAATGCCCGACCACTTCCCGGAGCGCTGTTCTGCTGGCTTTCATGCTGAATTTCTTGCGTAATGGGCGTTCCCATGAGAGCAGTGCGGAAAAGTTGTTCATATTCCGCCGCCACATCAAGCGGGAATGCTTCGTACAACGTTGCGCCACGCACTTCGGGAACGCGCAAGCCCATATCTTTCAGCCCTTGTCCGCCCGCTATCAAAAATTCAAATTCATCGTCAAAGAGAAATACTGCGCCATTCGGGTAGTTGGAAATGATGGTACGGTAGAGTTCCTCACTGCGCTGGGTCTCGGCTTCGGCACGTTTGCGGCGAGTGATGTTTTGCGTGAGCATGATAACACGCACCACTGCGCCACTTTCATCGGCAATCGGCACGGCATAGACATCATACGCCTGTTGACGAAATTCCACCTCAACGGCGATTTTACGCCCTTGCAACGCCGATTCCAAGTGCGGACGCAGGACATTCTCCAATTCCGGGCTATAGACTTCTCCGATGCTTTTGAGCGCCGCATTTTCGGTCTGAACACCGCGTGAGCGCACTTCTTCGCCGTCCAGCACGAGAAAACGGAGTTGCTTGTTCAAAATGCCGACATCGCCATTGGGGAAGTTTTGCGCCAGAGTGCGGTACAGCGCCTCACTTTCGCGCAAGGCGACATTGGTATCGGCAAGCAAGGCAGTACGCTCTTGTACACGAAATTCCAGTGTTTTATTGAGTGTTTGTGTGCCTTCCATCGAATGGCGGATGTTATCCACCATCACATTAAAACTACTTGCCAGTGAGCCGATTTCATCTTTCGAGCGAATATCCACCGACTGGGTAACATCCCCTTCGGCAACTTTAACGGCTGCGGCTTCCAAGGCACGAATTGGTCGGCTCACGCGCCGCGCAATCACAAGCGCTATAAGCAAAACCAGCACCGATGCGCCCGCCATTGCCCCGCCCACCCATTGCACGGAAAGTTCATAAATGTCATCGCTTTCGCGGCTGGCGCGGGTGCTGCCGCGTGTGGTGTAGAGGGCAAGGTCTTGCAGTTTTTGGTCAAGTTTTGTGTACAGAAGCCGCGCCTCGCCTTGCTGTATGACGTTTGCCTCTTCTTTTCGATTTTCCCGCGAAAGCGCCACAAGGCGATTACTGGTTTCGGTGTACATCGTGAAAAATTTTGTGATTTCATCCAAACGGAGTGTTTCGCTCTGCGTTGTGATATAGGCACGATAGCTTTGAGCCTCTTTATCGAATCCGGTTGATTCATCGCTGATATGGCGCTCAACTTCATCAAACTTCGTGCTGTCGAGCGTGATGATGTGTTTGTTCACCCAATAGCGATGTTCGGAAAGCCGCGTTTGCAGGTTTGCTGCCCGTGTAACGCTGGGAAGCCACTTTTTGCGGATTTCCGTTGATTTTTTATTGATTTCCGACATCGTGTACAAGCCGAAAATATTGGTGGCAACAAGTGCCACCAGCGCAAGACCAAAGCCGATAATGAGTTTCGGTGCAATGCGGAGATTATCGAACCACTTCATGGATTCTCACAGGGAAAATGAGGAATGAACGAACTAACGGAAAAATAGCGAAGATGCAGCGAGTATGCAAGATGCGAATACGTTTTACAAAGAAAAGTCTTGGGTTTTTGCCCTGTTCTACCTATAATGGCAGAAGAATAGTTGCTCATTTTTCTTAACGACCATGACCGACCAAGAACTCAGAGACCTGATAGGAAGCCTTGCGGCGGACACGCAGCGCTACAAGGAAGAATTTGCTGCCGAGCGCCAAAAAACGGAAGCCGAGCGTCGGAAAACCGACAAACAACTCCGCGAACTCGGCAAGCAAATCGGCGGAATCCATGACAAATTCGGCAAGTTTGCCGAAGGATTGATGCTGCCATCGCTCAAGCGTGTTGTCCGCAAAACCTTTGGCGTTGACACGCTGGATTGGCACGTCGAGCGCGAAATGGCGGACGGAAGGCATATCGAACTCGACGCACGAGGATTGGTCAATGGTTCACGGAATATTTGCGTGGTGATTGAAGTCAAAAGCAATCTCAATCAGCAAGAATTAGCCAAAGTGGTCAAAAAAATGGAAGATGTGCGAGCATTTTTTCCCGAATATGCTGCCATGAAGCTCTACGGCGTTATTGCGGCAATCCACACCAGTCGTGGTATTGAGGAACGGGTCTATAAAGCGGGATTCTACCTTGCCCGCATGAGCGATACAACATTCCGACTGGATGTTCCGAAAGATTTTGTTCCGAAAGAGTTTTAGGAATTTTTACCACGTCACGAAACATCAGCCCCACTATGGTCGAACTTTTCAAAATTTGGTTCATCAGCGTAACCATTATTGATGTGATTGATATTGTCATCGTCGCATTAACATTATATTTTCTGTACCAAACTGTCAAAAACACGGTGGCGGTACAGATTTTTTATGCGATTGTGGTCATTTTGGGTGTGTACTTTCTCACCGAAGCACTGCATTTGCGATTGCTGAATCTTATTCTGCGAACCCTTGGTGGAATCTGGCTGTTGGCGTTTGTGGTTCTGTTTTCCCAGGAAATACGGCGTGTATTATTACTGATTGTACGCTCACCGATTTTTAGCGCCTTTACACGCTCGCAGATGAATGAAACACTTGATGAGATCGCCCGTGCAGCTATTGAGATGTCGGAAAAACACACCGGAGCGCTGATAGTTTTTGCCCGCTCGACGAATATCAAAATGACGATTGAAACAGGCATTCCCCTTCAAGCGCAGCTTTCCAAAGAATTATTAGTTTCAATTTTCAATCCGAAATCGCCGCTCCATGATGGAGCCATCGTCATTCAGAATGGTGTGATTGAAGCAGCGCGATGTATTTTGCCGCTCACTTTGACGACACGCTTTCAAGGCAAGCACCTAGGAACACGCCACCGTGCTGCGATGGGCATTTCGGAGCAGGCGGATGTGTTGGTGCTAGTTGTTTCGGAGGAGACTGGAAAAATTTCGCTTGCAGAGGAAGGGGCATTTGTACCGGGTATCACGCCAACGAACCTCTACGATATGCTTGCTGAACGACTCTCCGGCAGTCGCCCGCGCGCTGTGGAGAAGGATTTAGCCCTTTTGGTCGAGGAATTGCGATCGGCAAATGTGACTTTGGCAACAAAAGCGGAAACAGGCGATTCGCTACCAAAGAGCCGGAAAGGTCTCTAAAGGGGCTGTGCCAAAAGAAGTTTTTCGCTCTCGGATGAATTTTAATGAAAATTTCTCTGTGTGGTTGCATTTTTTTTGTATATTGCGCCTCGTTGCTGGTAGAACAAGGTTTTGCCGCAGCACTTGAATCAAGACGTTACCGTCATTTTCCATTTCCATATCTTGGTGGGCAGGTTATGAAGCCATTAGCGCTTGTTGTGGATGATAATAAGATTACGACGAAATTGCTTAACCGCTATCTCACTCCGGCGGGGTACAACGTCAAAGAAGCATACGATGGTGTAGAATGCTTGGAGAAAGTCCAAGAAGAAACACCCGATGCGATTGTTCTTGACGTAATGATGCCGCGCTTGGACGGTTATGAGACCGTGAAGCGTCTGAAAGCCGACCCCAAAACCGCAAGGATTCCGGTGGTAATTGTTACGGCTCTTAACGATGTTTCTAATCAAGTGAAAGCGATTGAATCGGGTGCTGACGATTTCCTCAGCAAACCCATTGAAGATAAATTGCTTATTGCAAAAGTGAAATTGCTGTCGTCGCTTAGCGTCGCCCAAAAGCGCGTTGATGTTTTAAGCGAACTTCTCGGCAAATCCCTAAAGGGCGAGGCTTCTCAAGACGAAGTGCAACAAAAACTCGCGCAGATTGATATTAGCCTCTAAAGGCATAATGACTATGATGTAAGCGCTTGACGGATGAGCAAACGACATGCTCTCACGCCAAGCGCTTTTTTTTTATTGCAAAATTCCCCTCCGCTTCTCCGTTACTTTCGTGTATTCCGATTTTTCCCGTGATAGAACTCATTATTATATCGCTGATTACCTTTATCGTAACGACTATCGGCTCGTTTATTTCCGCAGCATTTAGCGGTATTTCTCATCACCATCTGACGGCACTGGCGGAGCAATCTGATGAATATGCAGCCAAACTGCTTGATTTCAAACGCGATAGCGACCCGCCGCGCTCGGCACTTTTCTTGATTGACACCATTATTTCAACGCTTGGTTGTATCGGTATTGGTGGCTATGCTGTTGCCGTTTTTGACAGTGTTCAAGCTGTTGCCGTGTCGCTTGCGATAACACTGATGTTGTTAATTCTGGGACGAATTTTGCCAAGGGCGCTGGGCAGGCGTTATGCCACATCGTTGGTACGCTTCACAACACGGTCGTTGACGTTGGTACTGCTTGTGATGAAGCCTATTGTAAGCCTTGTAGCGGGCTTTTTAGCACTCTTCGCGCCGCCAGAGCGCACCGATGACGAAATTGTCCGCGAAGAATTAGACGAAATCCTTGAAACCGCGCACGATGAAGGCTCGTTGGATGCCGATGAATACAAGCGCCTCAAAAACTTTGTTCGTTTCAGCGAAGTCTTTATTTCCGACGTAATGACCCCGCGCACGGTAATTTTTAGCTGCCCTTGCCATCTTACGGTCGAGGAAGCCATTAAACTCCCCGAAATGCGCCAATACTCGCGCTTTCCCGTCTATGAGGAAGATTCCCTTGATTCCATCGTCGGCTACGTCCTGACCAAAGATATTTTTTGGTCATTGCTTAATGGTCAAAACACCTTACGGCTGCGTGATTTATCCCGTGAAGTTTATTTTATCCCCGAAAATATTGACCTTGACCGTGCTTTGCAAAATTTCTTGGAACGGCGCGAACACTTGTTTGTCGTCGTGGATGAATACGGTGGTGTCGAAGGCTTGCTAACGATGGAGGACGTGATGGAAACACTGCTGGGAGCAGAAATTCTTGATGAATTGGATAAAGTCAATAACCTCCGCAGCCTCGCCACAGAGCGCCGCGATGAGCGTATAGCCTTGCTTCGTGCGCAAAATGCACAGGTGGATGATTCTGCCGAGGGATACACCGCAGAAGCGAGTGTTGAAGAAGGTAAAGAGACTGCCGATGTCGATACTGACGAACTTGATGAACGTGCAATACCGCGTGAACTAGAGTGAATGCCTTGATGCAAGCATTCCCCATACCAGTCTTATTTTTACAACTGTTCCATATAACAAGTTTTTGAGGATTACTATGAACAACATGATACGTCTTATTGTTCTTGGGATAAGTATTCATGCTATATGGGGGCAATTTCCCCTCCTCGCGCAACGCAAAGACAGCGCGACAAAAAAATATACACTCCCGCAGGAGGTCAACGTCACGGGAAGCCGTATTGCGGACGATGGCAAAAACCCACGCCGGACGCTTATCGTTGTACAGCGCATGGATATTGAACGTTCACAGGCACGAAGCGTGGAAGAGGTTTTGCGGAATGTGGCGGGCGTGGATGTTCGTCAGCGTGGGGCGCTTGGGGTGCAAGCCGACATTAGTATTCGCGGTGGCACATTCGAGCAGACGCTCATCATGATTGACGGCGTGAAAATGATTGACCCGCAGACGGGGCATCACGCCATGAACATTCCGCTCACATTAGATGATATTGAGCGAATCGAAGTGCTGAAAGGTCCCGGTTCACGCCAATACGGACCAAATGCGTTCAATGGCGCAATCAACATCATCACGCGCCGCCACACGCGACCCAGCGCACGGATTCAGGCAATGGGCGGGGAGAATGGATTATGGGAAATGTCGCTCTCCGGTGGCGCTCCTCTGGCGATTGACGATAAGACAACTCTGCTCAATCGCGCATCCATTATGCGCCGACGGTCGAATAGCTTTCGTTCATCCGGCGACACGCTGCGGAGCGGTACGGACTTTGATATTTGGACAGTTGCCGGAGGCGCACAACTGCTTGTGGGGGATAATTTTTCGTTGGATATGTCGCTAAATTATACTGATAAAAAATTTGGCGGAAATGGCTTCTATGCGCTTACTTTTCCAACGCAATACGAAGAGACAAAAACGATTTTTGCTAATCTTACGGCAAATATCAATCTTGGCGTTCCGGTGCGCATCACGGCGGCATGGCGGCGCAATAATGATTACTTCATTCTCCGTCGTGAAAACCCCGCATTTTACCAAAATTTCCACACCTCCAATACCGTCAGCATAGAAGCACAAACAACGCTTCAATCTTCAATTGGTGCAACAGCCGTTGGCGCGGAATATGCAGCCGATATGTTGGAAAGTACGAACTTGAATAACCGCCAGCGCAGCCGCTTCAGCATTTTTGCCGAGCATCAAATCAAACCAATTGAAAACCTTACGCTGGAAATTGGCGCAACAGCGCTTTTTAACAGCGATTGGGGCTGGAATCTGGCTCCGGGCGCAGATATTGGCTGGCAAGTGACCGAAAGCCTGTGTTTGCGCGGTTCGGTGGCACAATCCTTCCGCATACCAAGTTATACCGAACTTTTTTACAATGACCGCATAACAAGGGACAACCCCAATGTTCAGCCGGAGCGTGCATGGACATTTGAGCTAGGTGGGCGCTGGCGCGAAGGCATTGTTGACGTGCAAGCATCCGTTTTCCGCCGCTCTGCGGTGCAGCTGATTGATTATGTGCGCAATTCCACAGACGCAACGGGACGCTGGCAAGCACAAAATCTTTCGTCCGCTATTACCAATGGCGCGGACGTTCATGTTTCGCTTATCACACGAGATGCCATGCCAATTTTGGAGCGTTTGACGGCAAGTTACACCTATCTTGACCCTGTTCTTCAGGTAGATCCCGGTTTGCAATCGCGCTATGTCTTGGATCAGTTGCGCCACCAAGCGGCATTGATTCTGGATTTGCGTTTATTTGGCGCTATCACCAATCAATGGCGTTTTCGCTATGAGCGTCGTTTAAGCGCAAATCAGGATGCGGGCTTTGTGGATATACGTCTCGGCTGGTCGGGTGGCGGTTTTGAAGTGTTTGCCGAAGCAACAAATCTTTTGAATGCGGCAGCGTCCGACTTTAATGGTCTGCCTTTGCCGGGACGCTGGTTGCGGCTGGGCGGAGCGGTGAATTTGGCAGAAATACTGCGCTAAATCATCCGAATATTGTTGAGCGCCTGGCAAACACCCTATCAGACCATACCTTGTTGGGCGCTCCCCGTGCGGAGTTTGAGGTATTCGTAGAAAATATTGCACAGTGCAATATGCGTCAGTCCATAGCCAAAATCTTCGATGGGAATGGTGATAATGCGGAAATCCAGTTGATAATTTGCGGCATAAATCAGAAGCGGGCGGGCGGTCAGATACATATTGAAAATAAAGGTAAAGCCTATCACGGAGGCGAGAAAGACGTAGGTGCGTGTTTGCAAGAGAGTGTGAGTGCGGAGTTGGCGGTCAAGAAACGCGACCGCGCCAAAAGCAATCAGCACCAATCCCGTGTATTCCTTTCCATATTGAAAAACCAGAATTCCTATTGGTAGGAGTGCAAACATTCCCGCACGAACCCATTCTAAGCCGCGTATAATATGATTTTTGACGACTAATTGCAATACTTCCCGCACAAATAAGCAAGCATAGGGAACGGTAACGAAAAACAGCCATTCCTCTAAGGGAAGTTTGAGCAAACGGAAATCCAGCATATAGGGCGCATTGAAGTACCAATGCCGATTCGTCACCGCAGAATCCCACAGAACGTACACCGCCAACGAACCCAAAATACCTCCAAAGGCTTCGCGCCAATATTGACGAAAATTGATAGCCTTTTCAAAACTGTACGCAAGCGGTCCGGCGATGACAATGAGGTTAAAAAGCAGATATTCAAATTTCATGGTGTTGTGCAAAATGGTGTTTATGAGCGGGCGCACGTTCAATAAATGTGCGGTATTGGAAGCAAAGACGAATCAAGCCGATAAATCATTGCGAAAAAGACTTGACTTTTTGCAAAAAAAGTCCTAATTTTGCTGTCCGTAGAAAATATAATACGATATGCCACTTTAGCTCAGCGGTAGAGCAACGGTTTTGTAAACCGTCGGTCGTTGGTTCAATTCCGACAAGTGGCTCTTGAAACGCCTTACTCCAAAAAATACAAAAAATGTTTCACAGCGTCTAGCGTTCTGTGAAACATTTTGCGTTTTTGTGCTAAAGGAAAATTATATTGCGGGATTGCCGATTCACTTTTCTCTACCAATCTTTGTGTGTTCTATGATGCGTATTGCTTCATCTTTTCTCGCGCTATCGTGCGTCATTGCTGGCTTTGTCGCCAATTATCATGCTACTGCCCAGCCCCTTGCCACTGAACTTGACGGGCTGTCTTCTGCCAAGCCGCTTGGATGCTTGCCTGGTGAGCGCTCCACGACGTTTCGCCTCTTTGCGCCTCGCGCCACCAGTGTTGCCATTATCTTTTTCAAAAAGCCAGATGATGCCGAAGGGCGCACAAATGCTATGACGAAAAACAGCGATGGCTCATGGGAATACACCGAAAATAAGCCCCTGTCAGCACTCGCGATGTATTATGCCTATCGCATAGCGGGCGGGAGCGGCTTTCGGGGTGAGGCGTTTGATTCGACCGTTCTTGTCGCTGACCCGTACTCGCGTGCAGTGGCAACGAAAAACACCTTTCGCCACGAGTCCAGAACACTTATTCTTGACCCCAAATTCGATACGCAATATGACTGGAAAGGCGATAAATACGTCATTCCGGCAAATCACAATACCCTTGTCGTCTATGAAGCACACGTGCGCGATCTGACGGCGCATAAAAGTTCGGGCGTGAAGGAAAAAGGCTCATACAAAGGGCTGACCGAAGCCGGAAAGACAGGTGGAATGCGCTATTTGAAGGATTTGGGTGTGAACGCCATAGAATTTTTGCCACTCCATGAATTTGGGAATCTCGAACCAACCTTCCGCGATAGCACCGTTGCTCGCAAATACGGCGTTTACAACGATTGGAACCCGCAAGAGCGCAATCACTGGGGCTACATGACGAGTTTTTATTTTGCACCCGAATCCTATTACGCAAGCGGCGGCAGCCTTGCTCCGGGCAAATGGAGCGGCACGGATGCTCGTGCTGTGCAGGAATTCAAAGACCTTGTGCGGGCGCTGCACCGCGAAAAAATTTCCGTCATTATGGATGTGGTCTATAACCACGTTTCCGATTTTGACGCGAATCCTCTGAAATTCATTGATAAATACTACTATTTCCGCACCGATAGCGCCGGGAATTACATCAACACGTCGTATTGCGGCAATGACTTCAAAACCGAGCGCACAATGGCACGGCGGCTCATTGTCGAAAGCATCAAGTATTGGATGACCGAATACCACATTGACGGATTTCGTTTCGATTTGGCAACGATGATTGACCGCGAAACGTGCGAAGAAATCTTGCGTGAAGCCCGTAAAATCAACCCCAACGTCATTCTCATTGCCGAGCCTTGGGGCGGAAACAAGTACGGACCGGATAAATTCAGTGATATTGGCTGGGCGGCGTGGAACGACCAGATTCGCAACGGCGTAAAAGGACAAAATCCGAAAGATGGTTTGGGGTTTATTTTCGGAAAGCATCAAGGCGGCAATACTAAACGCTCGGAGCAAGCATTTATCACGGGTTCGCTGCGTGAAGATGGCGGATTATTTGTTCAAAAAGAACACGCAATGAACTATCTCGAATCCCACGACGACGAGACGATGGGCGATTTTATACGGCTCGGTTTGGGCGAAGTGACGATGAACACGGTTATCAACGATGTGAATAAACACGCCAAACTCTCACCACGCCAACTCGCGCTGAATAAACTCGCGGCGATGTATCTTTTCGCCACACAGGGACCTGTAATGATTCATTCAGGGCAGGAATTTGCGCGGAGCAAAGTGATTCCAAGCGGAACGCCCTTTGAAAAGCGCGTCGGGATGATTGACCGCAACAGCTACAACAAGGACGATGAGACGAATTACATCAATTACCGCCACGCTTTGGCAAATAAAGACCTTCTGAATTATTACAAAGGCTTGATTGCTCTGCGCCGTGTTTATCCAAGCGCTTTCGGCAGCGCGACCAAACAAGACATTACATTTCTCGAAACTGGCAGCGACCAAGCCATTGCCTTCCGCATTCGCAATAATAGCGCCGTCAAAGGGCAGCCGAAATCATTCGTCGTTATTTTGAACGGCAGCATGGACAAAAGCCTTGATTTCGCGCTTCCCGAAGGCTCGTGGAATATTTTGGCAAATGCGGCGAAGGTTGCCCCCGTTGTGCCGATGGGAACGGCTTCGGCACAAGTACAGGTGGGAAGCAGTTCCGGAATGATTTTAGCACAATAATTTGAGTAAAAACTGGAGTGCGAACGCAGTTCGCAAAAGCAAGGAACAACAAACAAAAAGCAAGAAACAACGATGAATGTGCAAACCACGTTCGCGCTCTTGTCAGACGACAATATATCCAAACGTCTTACCCCAACCATTATGCCCAAAGAAATCACCCATTGGCTTGTCGCGGAAGAAGCAAGGAAGCGCTGTTCATTCCCCCTCCATATAGGACTGGTGCGCTTGGGGGCGATTTTCCATGATGTTTTGTATTATGCTCGGTCAGGAGGCGCATCCGAAATTCGGCGCTGTACCAAAGTCGCCAACGCACTGCATGGCACAAATGGCGAAGACACCTTTGCGCTGCTGCGGTACTGCGCAGCAATAATAAAGACAGTGGAGGGAACAAGGGAAAGCAACAAACAACTATGGGCTTTTACACTGGGTATAATTAGTCATATCTGCACTGATATTGCCTTTCATCCCTACATTTACTATGCTTCGGGAAACTGCCTTGACGAGGCGACGCATTTTGCGGCATGGCACAATCATCGTGCTTTAGAATCCGCCATAGATCTTGCCTTTTGCCATCGTGCAGAAAGAAAGCCTTATGATTTCTGGCTTCAAAGTGATATTGCTTACAGCAAGCAAGCATTGTCAACTATTGTCGAGCATTTGGCAACGTTCCAACGCGAGAAAGGAGGAATGGATATTCATGGTAAGGACTATGAGCGAGGATATGCCAGGCTTGCACGTCTGCGCGGGTATTTTGGCAGTGGGCTGTTAAACTTGGCTTTCGACGCTATTGAACCTCTTGTCGTACCGATTCTGAGCAAAGTGCTTCCCGAGACCTATTCTCATCTGGGTTTGCGATACTCCAAGCGTAGTGTATGGTCGGTGCCAGATGTTGATGCACCGCTTCACTATCTGCACCCGGTGACGGGCGAGGCTCAAACGGCAACTTTACAAACGCTCTTCGAGACAGCAGTACAAGAAACGGTGCGGGTTTTGGGGCTACTGGACAAAGCACTGATTTTTAGAGAGGCTTTGCTGCCCGTGGGACAATCACTAGACGTGGGGTTGCCGGAAGTGAGCGTATCGGCGATGCAGTATTTTGCGCCATTGCCGCGCAAGATCTGAGTAATGGTGGGAACGGGCATAATGAACGTATCCAAAATTTTGTGCAAATGAATTTTAACCCCGCACAAAACCTTGATGATTTTTGCAATTACACAAAATTCTGGATACGCTCGGCAAAATACTCTTTCGGTCAATACAGATTTTTCCCGATAGCCTTCTGCTTTAATCAAGAAGCCGTTTTGTGCGAATCATGCGAAGTACAGCGTACAGCAGCAATCCCACGGGACCCGCCATAAACGTTGCAAACAGGCATGGAATCACCAGCCAATGCGAAATGCCGCTTGCTTGGGCATCCTGTACTTCCCACGCGCCAATAAACAAGTCGAATGCCAAATAATGCACCCAGCCAACCAGCATCACAATAGGGTTTTGAAATGCGGTGGAAATATTAGCAATGGACATTCCGCCACCGCCATTGATGGTCGCAAAATTGGTAAAAAATAGCAATGCGTAAGTCAGCGCCAGCACTAACACATTGCCGGACAGAACAATGCGCCGCGTGTACTTCCAGCGCGGCAAAACAGCAAGAAAAAGCCAACCAAGCATAGCGAATACATTCGCCGCCTGAAAAAGAGCGTCGTGCGTCATATCAATCTCCCTTGTACATCAAAGTATTGCAAAATATCACGTGGCGAACGTTATGCCAATCGTGTGAGGAATTAGAAGTGGAGGGCGATAGAGGTTACCATGACCGTCAAGAATCGTGAGGGGGTATTGTGAGTTGTGCTGGTGCAAATTACGAATACTTTGGAAAATGACGATATTCAAAAAGCCTTTGTCGGTGATACAGCAACATTTTTTATCGCTTTTGCGGGAGACTTTTTTGGAAAGTCTGGCAAAAAGTTCGCAAAAAAAATGTATTTTGGCGTGTTTAGAAGCTATTCAACAACCAAGATACTTGCGCGAATTTTTTTATTTTTATCGAAACACGTGAATACGACTTTTTCCGCCGCACACCATACCATTGCCGAACTTCTGGCAACCGCATACACACTGCTTCCGAACAACGACAAACGTAGCGCAGAGCATTTGGGACGCATCGGTATAGAACTCGAAAGCCGCTCCCGTCTGTCACACGCCCGCGTGATATTGGAACGCGCCTTGCAAATTGACCCTCTTGGTCATCCCGAATGGTACTTAGCACTTGCTTTTGCGCACTTCCGCGAGGTTGCGGGAAATTTTGCTGCCGACGGTGAGCGGATTATGGTGGACGGCATTGAGGAAACGGACTCGGATTATCTGAAAGCCTCGTATTTGTCTATGTTGGAAGGCGGAGATAGTGCCGAAATTGACGAAATGATTGCATATTTAGCGGCATCGGACGATATTGCCGTCCGGTTCGCGCTCGGTCACTCGCTGCTCTGGCGAGGTGAGCCGGAACGCGCTTATTCGCTACTTTGCGAGGCGGTCAGGGGCTTGGACGAGGAAGAAATCGCCCTTGGTCTGGATTCTTACTGCGGGGCGCTCAACTGGATGCGTGGTCAAGGCATGGCGATTGACCTGCACAAGGAGGTTTTGCCCTATTTGGAGCGCCTTATTCGCCTTTCGCCAAGCACCTACAACTACCGCGCTTTGAAAATTCAGATGTATCAAACACTCAAAGACTATCAACAAGTGCGAAACGTTGCCTTGGAAACACTTTCGGTATTTCCCGACGAAGAAACCACGATGGTTGCGCTTGCATCGGCATCAGAAAAATTAGGCGATGATACTCGTGCTGTCCTCTGGTACAACCGCGCCATTGGTGCAAAACCAAGCTACGCACGCGCCCGGGTCATGCTAGGCAAAGTCTATGAGCGGCTCGGCAATATGGATGCGGCGGAGCAGGTTTTTCGAGAAATCGGTACAGCATATCCCGAATATTATTTGGGAAAGTTGGAAATTGCGTATTTTCTGCGGCGTTTGGGCAAACATAGCGAAGCAACATCGCTGTTCCGTTTCGCCTACGACCACCTGAAAACCTTCGAGAAAGCCAATGTAGAGCAGCATCCGGACGGCAAACTTTTCGTGGCGGATATGTTCCGCATGGATTTGCCGATTTTGGTAAATTAACCGTTTACTCGTCATTCATTCTCACAGTATGACTTCAGATTCCGGCATAGTACTTTTAGCTTCACAAACGCTGCTTGATACAAATTTTAAGCGGACGGTGGTACTCTTGGCACAGCATACAGACGACGGAGCGCTGGGCTATGTTTTGAATCGCCCGTTTTCGGCAACACTTGCTGAAGTTGTGCCGGATTTGTATGGTTTCGATGCGCCCTTGTATTGGGGCGGTCCTTGTCAGAATGACACGCTGCACTGCATTCACAATGTCGGGACACACATTCCGGGCGCAGCAGAAATCACGGACGGCGTGTATTGGGGTGGCGATTTCGATGCGATTCGCAACTTGATTATTACCGGAGCAGCGTCGGCAGAGAATTTTCGCTTTTTTATCGGCTATGCTGGCTGGGGCAGTGGTCAATTAGAAAAAGAAATCAATGAACAATCGTGGTTATTAACGACCCCTTCGCAACGCATTGTCTTTCCTGATTCGGTAAAAAATCTTTGGACACGCACCGTCAAAGGCATGGGCGGCGAATATAACATCCTTGCCAATACGCCAGAACACCTGTCACTGAATTAGCGTTTTCAAACGCCCTTTTCGTAGAATCTTCCAAGAGTAAAAAAACGTTTGTGTGTTATTTTCAGTGCGGTTATTTGGTTGTCGCCGCACGAATCCTCATCATTTCTTGACAGCCGACCAATCTTATTCCTCGAACCGCTATGATTATTGGAGTTCCCAAAGAGATAAAATCCTACGAAAATCGTGTAGGTCTTGTTCCATCTGGTGTGGAGGTGCTGAAACAGCATGGTCATACCGTTTATATCGAAACCAATGCCGGCAAAGGTAGTGGTTTTCCCGACGAGGCATACATCAAAGTTGGTGGGGAAATTCTGCCGACTGCGAAAGATATTTACGACAAATCTGAGATGATTGTCAAGGTCAAAGAGCCGATAGAGCCGGAGTATGCGCTTATCCGTGAAGGGCAGATTTTGTTCACGTATTTCCACTTTGCTGCTGCTAGGGAATTGACCGAAGCCATGGTGAAAAGCAAAAGCATCTGTATTGCTTACGAGACCGTACAACGTGCCGATGGTTCGCTTCCGCTCTTGATTCCGATGAGCGAGGTTGCAGGGCGCATGGCTGCTCACGAAGGCTCGAAATATTTGGAACGTGCAATGGGCGGACGGGGAATTTTGCTCGGCGGTGTTCCAGGTACGCCTCCAGCAAATGTGGTCGTACTGGGCGGTGGTATCGTTGGCACAAATGCAGCGAAAATTGCGGCAGGCTTAGGCGCACGGGTCTTTATTTTGGACACCAATCTGTACCGTTTGCGCTATTTGGACGATGTCATGCCGAAAAATGTCGTGACACTCATGTCGAATCCCGCCACGATACGCGAAGTCTCGCACGAAGCAGATTTGATTATTGGTGGCGTACTGATTCCGGGCGCACTTGCACCGAAATTGATTACTCGCACTATGCTCAAAGACATGAAAGAAGGCGCAGTGATGGTGGATGTGGCGATTGATCAAGGCGGCTGCTTTGAAACAAGCAAAGCCACTACGCATGAGAACCCAACTTACGTGATTGATGGCGTGCTCCACTATTGCGTAGCAAATATGCCGGGCGCTGTGCCGTTCACTTCGACCATCGCTCTAACTAATGCAACATTCCCCTACGCACTCCAACTTGCAAACAAAGGCTACAAAAAAGCTATTAGCGAAAGCCAAGAATTGCGTTTAGGCTTGAATGTCTATCACGGAACAATCACCTACGGTGCGGTTGCTGAGGCATTTGGTCTGCCTTGGGAAGAGTCCACGAAGTTTATTCCGTAACCCACACAGGGAGCTTCTCGCAGAAAGTAAAACAGGCAGAGCGCCAATCTAAGCGCTCTGCCTGTTTTTTTATTGAAAATTTCTCGCGTGTGCTGCGTGTGCTTATCGGCGATACCCGCCGCCGCCGCCGCCATCACGACCACCACCGCCGCCGCCATCGCGTCCGCCGCCGCCATCACGACCACCGCCGCCGCCACGATAACCACCGCCATCACGACCGCCGCCGCCGCCACGATAACCACCGCCATCACGACCGCCACCGCCACGATAGCCACCACCATCGCCGCTCCGCTCACGACGTGGTTCTTCCACATAGCCTTCCGGTGCTGGCAAAAGGACTTTGCGGCTCAGACGGAACTTTCCGTCAGGCTGGATTTCGAGGAGTTTTACATCAACGCGATCACCAACTTTGAACACATCACCGACATATTCCACGCGGTTGTAATCAATTTGCGAGACGTGGAGCAGACCTTTAGTTTTTGGTAGGAATTCGATAATTGCGCCCAAGCCTTCGCGGATTTCTACGACTTTCGCATTATAGACTTCGCCCTCTTCTGGCTTGCGGGTAAGTTGGCGGATGGCTGCGATTGCTCGGTCAGCATCTTCTTGCGATGTAGCAGCAATGCGCACTTTACCGTCATCTTCGATTTCAATTTCGGTGTTCGTGTCTTTGGTAAGCTGACGAATTGTCTCGCCGCCTGAACCAATAACCGCGCCGATGGCGCTCACCGGAATTTCAATCACCGTAAAGCGTGGTGCGTACGGCGACAAATCAGGGCGACCTTCGGAAATGACTTCATTCATTTTCGAGAGAATGTGCAAACGTCCTTCTTTTGCTTGTTCGAGCGCTTTTTTGATAACGTCAAACGAGATTCCTTGCACCTTCATATCCATCTGACAAGCCGTGATGCCGTCTTTGGTGCCGCAGACTTTGAAGTCCATATCGCCCAAAAAGTCTTCATCACCCAAAATATCGCTCAAAATCGCCACGCGGTCGCCTTCTTTAATCAAGCCCATCGCAATACCCGACACCGGCTTTTTAAGCGGCACTCCGGCATCGAACATCGCCAGTGTGCCTGAACAAACGGTCGCCATGGAGGACGAACCATTCGACATAAGCACGTCCGAAACAATGCGAATCGTGTACGGGAACTCGTCCTCATTTGGCAAAAGCGAGTAGAAAGAGCGCTCCGCGAGATTGCCGTGTCCGATTTCGCGGCGGCTTGTTCCCATGATGCGCTTCACTTCGTTGGTGCTGTATGGTGGGAAGTTGTAATGCAGAAGGAATTTTTTGTCGTATTTCGGCATCAGCCCGTCAATCATCTGTTCGTCAGACTTTGTGCCAAGCGTTACGGTGCCAAGACTTTGGGTCTCGCCGCGTGTGAAGAGCGCCGAACCGTGTGTGCGAGGAAGTACGCCGACTTCGACCGAGATTGGGCGAATTTCGGTGGTTGTCCGTCCGTCTAAACGTTTGTTGTCAGCAAGAATCATCTCGCGCATCTCGTAATACTCAATGTCGCTGGCAATATCGCCCAAGACTTTGCCGACATCGAAGCCCGGAAACTTCTCTGCACGGGTTTCCTCAGGAAATTCTTCAGCAGCTTTTTCGGTGAGCATTGTCATAAGCTCTTTGCGGCGTGTTGTGCGGTCTTCTTTGGATGCAAAATCACGCATTTGTTTGCGGACAAGTTCGCGGGCGTGTTTTTCAACGAAATCCGTGAGTTCTTGCGGGCGCTCGACAGGTGTGAACTCTACTTTTTCATTGTGCGTCAGCGCATAGAGTTTATTTTGCAAGTCGTTTAATTGTCTGATGGCATCATGCCCAAAAGCAAGTGCGTCAATAAACACCTGCTCGGAAATTTCGGTTGCTTCGCCTTCGACCATGACGATAGAAGCATCCGTGCCAGCAAGGACAATTTCCAATTCTGCGCCTTCCAACTGTGCTTTGGTCGGGTTGGCGATAAATACGCCGTCTTTGCGGCAAACGCGCACTTCGGAAACAGGACCCGCGAAGGGAATGGACGAAAGCATCAGCGCTGCCGAAGCCGCAACCATAGCGATAGTGTCACTATCGTATTGCAAATCGTAGGAAAATACCGTAGCAATAATCTGGGTTTCGCGTCGCCAGGTCTCAGGAAACATCGGACGTGTGGGGCGGTCAATAAGGCGGGCGGTGAGGATTTCGCGGTCAGAAGGACGACCTTCGCGCTTCAAAAATCCGCCGGGAATTTTGCCTGCCGAAGCAGTTTTTTCGCGGTATTCCACCGTGAGCGGCATGAAATCAAGCGGGGAGTCTTTGCTGGCAGCGATAGCGGTGACAAGCACCATCGTGTCGCCATGCCGCACCATAACGGCTCCATCAGCAAGCTGCGCAAACCGCCCTGTTTCGAGCGAAAGCGTAGCCCCGTTCATTTCCATAGAAACAACGTGTTTTGTCATAACGAAAGGAAAAATAAGAATGTAATAGACATTTCCCCACGCCTTGACATAAAACGAACCGCGTACCGACTATCGGCTGGAAAAGTAGCCCTCGTGGAAAACAGTCGGAACGCGGGGCGTTTCTGGCAACAACATGGGGGAGAATTGAGCGTATTCGGTTTTGTCAAATCAGAAAAACAAATAGTCCGCTTTGTGGGCGGACTATTTGTTTGAAATTGTTTACTTACGCAGCGAAAGTGCAGCAACGACAGCGCGATAGCGCGTAATATCGTTTGCTTGCAAATAACTGAGCATTTTGCGACGCTGACCAACCAGTTTCAGCAAGCCACGACGCGAGTGATTGTCTTTTTTGTGTTTTTCGAGGTGTCCGGCAAGTGCGTTGATGTGTTCTGTGAGCAAGGCAACTTGTACTTCCGGCTTGCCGGTATTTGCTGATGCGCCGCCGAATTGCTTCACAATTTCCGCTTTGCGTTCTTGAGTAACCATTATGTCTCCGATGTGAGTTAAAGTATTGTAATAAATGATAATTAAAACGGTTTTCCTTGTTTGATATTTTCGATAGCTTGTGAACATTCATCGCGGTCAGCGACAATCTGCTCGAAAAACAGCCCTGTGCTTTCAAATTTACGCTCATTACGAATAAATTTCAGAAAAGCGACCATAATTTCGCGGTCATAGAGCATTTTGTTCCAATCGAAAAAGTGAACTTCGAGGCGCGGATGAATATCGTCGGTAAAGGTTGGACGAATGCCAACGTTTGCCATACCATAGACGTTTTTACCGTCAATATAAGCAGAGACGAGATAGACACCATTTTTCGGGAGCAGTTTTTGCGGTTCGCTTGGTTCGATATTTGCCGTCGGAAGCCCAAGTTTTCTACCGCGTCCGTCGCCTTCAACGACCTTTCCACCAACCAAGTAGGGGAACCCCAAAAGCATATTTGCCCGTGCGATGTCGCCCGCAGCTATGGCTTTGCGGACTTTGGTACTGCTAATGGTTTCGCCTTCCAAATCCATAATCGGCGCTTTTTCAACGCTAAAGCGGAGTTCGCCACTAAGCGTTGTGAGCAAATCTTCGGTGCCTTGGCGATTATTACCAAAGGCGTGGTCGTAGCCGATGACCATATGTTTCATGTTGAGTTTTGCCACGAGATAATCCCGAACAAACTGCTCTGCGCCTATCTGCGAGAACTCTTTGGTAAAAGGGATAACCAATACGCCGTCTATACCAAGTTGGCTCAAAAGCTGCGTCCGCTCACGAATAGTCGTCAGAAGCTCAACAGGCGGGCGGTTGGGCTTTTGCAAGACAATCTGCGGATGCGGATGAAAGGTCAGCAGCAAGGTTTTGGCGTTTAACGCTTTTGCCCGCTCTTTGAGCAAATTGATAAGCGATAAATGCCCTTTGTGCAAGCCATCAAAGGTGCCGATAGTCAGCACAGTGGCTTGATTCTGCGGAACTTCATCGAAGGAATGATAGACGACCATAGCAAAAAGCTATCTTTCGGTAAAAGGCGTTAAATGAATCACGTACAAACGACGTGTAAAATTTTCAAAGCTACGAAGTTACGAATTATTACAGAATCTACCAGCGATTTTTTTTGAGACAGTCCTTTCGGAAAAGAATATCACCTCAAAACCGAAAACGGTCATTGATGGTGCGTATAACTTGCAGAAATTGCCAAACGTTGCGCGTCATTTCTTCGCCAAACTGCTCTTTGATATAATTGTCCATATTTTCTTTGGTCTTTTTCTGCACATCCACCATAAAGCGAATATTTTTGCTTTTTTCGTCCTTCTCGATCGTCAAACTCTGCATCCAATCTGCATAAACAAGGCGTTGCGCGGGTTCTGAGGCAAGAAGTTTGGGGAAATCCAACACTTTTTTCAGGACTTGAAGCTCTTTGGGTTTGAGTTTCGTCAAAATACTATCACGCCGCCCCGATACCGTATGAAATTGAAACGACACCGCCCCATTTTCTTCAATGGTCAGCAGTGTCTCGTAGCCTTCGGGACGAGCAAGAATATTCCGCGATTCAAAAAAAATGCGGAGCGCTTTACTCGGTTTTGCCTTGACAGCGCCGTCGGAGACCTTTTGGGTTGCAGAAGTCGTGCTTGTGGCAACAACGCGGCGAGTCGCAGTCGTCGAGGAGGTTTCCTGTGCAGATGTCTTTGCCGAAACTGCACACAGCAGTATCAGTGCGGCAATAACAAAAGTTTTCATAAAATATGTCGTCAAGGAGATGTATAAACTGTTGATGAATAGAGATTTTTGCGAGACAGTTGCAGAGTTTTCCTCGTGAAGAAGATTATTTCTGCATTGATGCGTGAAGTTGCGATATTTCCTCGACCATGAGTGCATCTTGGGCAGAATACGCCCCAATTCCCGTGCGGCGTAAATCCGCCAAATAGCCGCCTACGCCAAGCATAGCGCCAATGTCCCGAGCTAACGAACGAATATACGTGCCTTTGGAACACGTGATGGCAAGCGTACAATACGGCAGCGCCAACGACTCCACCTCAATCGCATCAATACGGACGCGGCGGGCTTCACGCTCAATTTCTTGCCCTTTTCGTGCCATTTTGTAGAGTGGCACACCATTTTTCTTAATCGCTGAAAACATTGGCGGTATTTGCTCAATTTCACCAAGAAAATTCGTCAAAACGCCTCGTACTTGCTCACTTGTCAACGTATCAATTGAAGTGATATACTCTTCTTCGGCTTCCGCGTCATCGGTTTTTGTCGTTGCTCCGAGTTTGACGACGGCGTGGTATGTTTTGGTTTGTTCTTGAAAGTCATTGATGGATTTTGTCTTTTTGCCAAAACAGACGATAAGCAAGCCCGTTGCAAGCGGATCGAGCGTTCCGGCATGACCCACTTTTTTTATGCGCGTTATCCCACGCAACTTTGCGACAACATCAAAAGAAGTCCAATCTTTGCCCTTATCCAGCAATGCAACACCGCCCACATCGCTCAAGCCCTGTAACCATGAGGCATAGAGGGTATGGTCGGAGAGTGCTGTTCGTGTCAATATTTCAGAGTTTGCGGCTGCCGTCATGCTTCGGTTTCCTCATTGCTACTCGTTTCCAGAGCATCATCATTCTGCACGGGCGCTGACGGCGGGACGCTTTTGAGCAAGGTATCAATACGGCTGATAGCATCAAGCGTGTCATCAACGTAAAAATGCAGTTCTGGCGAGAAGCGCAAGCGAAGTTTGCTGCTTATCTGTTTCCGCAGACTGCCCGCACGGTCGCTCACTTTTTCGACGGTTTGCTGGGGTGAAATTTTCCCGCCAAATACGCTCAAATACACTCGTGCAATGCGCAAATCCGGCGACATTCGCACATGGGTAACGGTGATGAATCCGGCAGAAATCTCTGAAGCAATTTCGGTCAGAGGTCGCGCTAGTGCTTGACGGAGTTCACTGCCAACTTTTTCGGTACGAATGGACATAATGCCTCTAAAATGGGAAGTGTTGGACGCTAAAGAACGGCGTAACTACGCCATGTTCAACGCCCAACACTTAGCAATACGACAATAATTACAATTTACGCTTTACTTCTGTTTTGCGGACGGCTTCAATCAAATCGCCTGTTTGAATATCGTTGTAGCCATCAACCGACATACCACATTCAAAGCCCGCATCAACTTCCTTCACGTCGTCTTTGACGCGCTTGAGCGAAGCAAGCCTTCCGGTATGTATCTCGAAACCATCGCGGAGGACGCGAATCGTATCGTTACGGTTAATTTTGCCTTCAAGCATATAGCATCCGGCAATATTGCCAAGTTTGCTAATTTTGAAGACCTCGCGGATTTCTGCCACGCCGACAACTTCTTCCTTGATTTCCGGCAGAAGCATACCTTCGAGCGCCAGTTTAACCTCGTTGATACAGTCGTAGATGATGCGGTAAAGCCGAATGTCAACGCCTTCGTTTTCAGCAAGTTTTGCCACTTGCGGATTTGGTCGGACGTGGAAGCCGACGATAATGGCATCCGAAGCCGCACCAAGCATCACGTCTGCTTCCAAAATTGGACCCACAGCGCGGTGAATAATAGTCACTTTGACTTCTTCGGTCGAAAGTTTTTGGAGCGAATCCGTCAATGCCTCAACCGAACCATCGGTATCGCCTTTAAGAATAATTTTGAGTTCCTGTACGCCACCAGCTTTGATGCGGCTTGCAATATCATCAAGTGTCACGTGACGAACACGCTTAAAGTCCTGTTCACGCTTGATTTGTTGGCGTGTGGTCGCAATTTCACGAGCTTCCACTTCGGTTTCCATCACGACAAAGGAGTCGCCGGCTTGAGGAACGCCGTCAAATCCAAGAATTTGCAGCGGCGTTGACGGAATTGCTTCCTCAATTTTTTCGCCGTTTTCATTGAACATCGCACGAACACGCCCTGCATGGATACCGCAGAGGAAGGCATCGCCCACGCGGAGTGTTCCTTTTTGCACAATCACGGTTGCAACAGCGCCCTTGCCTTTATCAATTTTTGCCTCGACGACTGTGCCACGGGCAAAGCGGTCAGGATTGGCTCTCAAATTCAAGATTTCTGCTTCAAGAAGGATTTTTTCGAGCAGTTGCTCAATATTCGTCCCTTTTTTTGCAGAAATCATTGTGGATTGGAACTTACCGCCCCATTCCTCAACCAGTACATTATGGTCGGAAAGTTGTTGACGTACTTTGTCAGGATTTGCTTCGGCTTTGTCCATTTTGTTGATTGCCACGACCATCGGAACGTTTGCCGCCCGTGCATGGCTTATCGCCTCAATGGTTTGCGGCATCACGTTGTCGTCCGCCGCTACAACCAAAACAACAAGGTCGGTCAGCTGCGCACCACGCGCCCGCATTGCCGTAAACGCTTGGTGTCCGGGGGTGTCCAAGAAAGTAATAAACTTCCCGTCGTTCATTTTCACGCTATATGCGCCGATGTGCTGCGTGATACCGCCGGACTCACCGCTTACCACACTAGTTTTGCGGATATAATCCAGCAACGAGGTTTTGCCGTGGTCAACGTGTCCCATGACCGTAACAATCGGTGCGCGGGGTTCGAGGAATTCTTCGTCATCTTCATCTTCTTCCTCAAGCGATTCTTCGGCAAAGGCATCCTCGAACTCGACTTCAAAGCCGTAATCGGAGGCAATAAGCGTAATCGTATCTTTCTCAAGGCGTTGGTTAATCGAAACCATGAGTCCGAGACCCATACACTTGAGAATAATTTCGTTGGTTGGAACGCCAATATTATCCGCCAACTCAGCAACCGTGATAAATTCGGTCACGTGCAGGATCATATCTTCCAACTCGCGCATTTCTGCTTGGCGCTCCATCTCATCGGCGCGTTCTTGCTTGCGTCGTTGACGCAAACGGCTTCGCATTGCCAACTGCGATTCTTCCTGCCCGGAAAGTGTTCGGCGAATTGCTTTATCCACTTCCACCGCACTAACTTGCTCGCGTTTGCCTTTTTTTCGTTTTTTCTTATTAGCCGACGACGACCCAGCAGCGCCACCACCGCCAACAGATTTCTTCGCTGGTACAGGGCTGTCGTCCTTTGTCCAATCTTTGACTTTTGCCGCAGGAGCGCCGCTTTTGACTGGACGAGCTGCCCCGCCCTCACCCGCCGGGCGTCCTCCGCCTCTACCGCCGCGCTTATCGGCAATGACAGGACGTTTACCATCTTTCTCATTAACGCGGGCTGCCCGGCTGCCGCCGAGTTCGATTTTTCCCAAAATCGTCAAGCCTGTCGGCATTGGCGTTGAATATGGCGCATTATCTACGAAATATTCTACTTCGCCGATGCGCTTTTTGCGCTTGCGCTTACTGCCGTCTTCGTGGAGTTCGTCATCGTCGTCATCAACAACGCCAAGGGCAATATCAATGGCGGCTTCAATAGGCAATAAGGTATCGTCTTCCACTAGCGCGTCATTGCTCACAATTTCTTGCGGAAGAACGACTGGCGCAAGAGGTGCTGCCTCGACCACAGGCTGTTTCTGTGGTGGCTTTTCCTCAGTTTTCTGCACGGGAGCGGGCGCTTCTTTCGGAGAAGGGACTTTTTTGCGATTTTTTTCTGCTCGTGCCTGAGCGAGTTCAGCTTCTTCTTCGGCTCTAGTCTTTTTGATTTTGCGCCGCGAAGACGAATCTTCTAACTGAATAACCGTTCCGACAGCAACACCAGACTCATTCTTTTGCGGCGGAGTGCTGACGGGCGCTTCCTGAGAAATATCATTGCGGGAAGTGGCTGGCTCTTCTGAGACACTATGCTGTTGCCCGTGCGCCTCTGGCGGAACAATGGCATTCGAGTCCGACCTGGACTGCTGAAGAGCGCCTACCGTCGTCGTCTCATGCTCACCTGGCAGAGTTGTTGGTTCTTGTCCGTGTGATTGTCCTCCCTGCTCTGCGTGAGGATGCACTTCGTCCTCATGGTGCGCTTCATCGTGCTGCGGTGCGTCTTTCGCACGTTGCTTCGATGCTGCGGCTGCCTCTTTCTGAAAGTTCCCCAGTACAAGGTTGACCATATCGTCCGTCAGGGTCGAGGTTGCCTTGTTTTCAATAGCAAAGCCTTTCGTTTGCAAAAATGCAACGATAGTTTCCTTGCCAACGTTAATCTGCGAGGCGATTTTAAAAAGTTTTGTTCCGATACTTGCCATAGAAAAAATATAAAGTGATAGAGCCGACGAGAGCGCAGAAATTGCGCCAGAGAATCAAACGTCCAAAAACGTCCAAAATTGTCATTGTAATTTTACGAAATAGCTTCCGCACTTGCTTCTGAGGCAAGCGGTGTTTCACCGTTATTAGCAGCATTTGTGCCATTTTTCGCGGCTTCGCCGTTGCCGGAAATTTCGGCGGAAGAAGCCGATTCGGCTGCCGGAGCAGTCGCCGGGGCGCTTGCAGCATCAAGCGACAGAATGTAATTGCGAACATCAGGATTTTCGCGCTCTTCAAACTCTTCAAGAATAACGCTGCGCATCTCGACAAGCAACTCTTTGGTCATGCCCGGAATTGCCAAAAGGCGCGTCGGTTCTGCATTGAGGAACTCACGAGCCGTATCAATTTCCGACTCAATAATACGCAGGTAGAGGTCTTTGCCTAATTCATCGCGGAACTCGATAAGTTCAATATCTTCAATGCCTTCTTTGACAAGCGAAATTGAATATCCCGTTAAACGCGAGGCAAGACGGACGTTTTGACCATTTTTACCGATAGCCAGTGATACCTGATCGTCGCCCACCAGCACTGTGCAGGAGCGGGTTTCCGCCGAAACTTGGATGTTTTTTACCTTCGCCGGCGAGAGTGAACGGGCAATAAACGATGTTGGGTCGTCGGCAAAATTGATAACGTCAATATTTTCATTCGAGAGTTCGCGGACAATCGCGTGAATACGAATACCCTTCATCCCGACACACGCACCAACAGGGTCAATGCGCTCGTCGTAGGATTGGACGGCAACTTTAGCGCGTTCACCGGGTTCGCGGGCAATAGCCTTGATTTCGATAAGTCGGTCGTAAATTTCGGGAATTTCAATCTCAAAAAGTTTTGCCAAAAACATATTATCAGCGCGAGACAAGATAATATCGGGTCCACCGGAAAGACTTTGTTTGCGAACTTCTTTGATAATGGCGCGAATTGGCTCATTTTTGCGATAGCGCTCACGGGGAATCTGCTCTTCGCGTGGAAGGCGCATCTCAACGTTATTGTGCATAACAAATACGTCGGAACGGCGCACATGGTGGACTTCTCCAACGATAATTTCACCAACTTTGTCGGCAAAATAATTGTTGATATTGTCCCGTTCCACATCGCGTACACGTTGATTGAGTGTTTGTCCGGCGGTGTTCACCAGACGGCGACCGAAATTCTCGGCAATATTGTCAAGCGTAATTTCTTCCAAAAATTCATCACCAATATCGTATTGGTCAACTCCTTGGTTTGCTTCGCTTTGCGCGAGTTCCAGCACGGGGTCTTCGACTGTTTCGACAACTTGCATGATACGGTAAATCTCAATATCGCCTTTATCCATATTGACGACAATATCAAACTCTGCCCGCTCACCATATTTTTTGCGCACTAGCATTGAGAGCGTTTCTTTGATAATACTTTGAAGCGCATCGCGGTCAATTCCGCGTTCACGTGCCATTTCTGCAAATGCTTCAACGATAATACTTTTGTCGAATTTTGGTTTTGCTTTCCGTGCCATGGGTTGAGATTACGAATGAGGAATAAGGAATTGAAAATGATACATCGTTATACGTTAAGCACATGAGTATCGGAAATTTGCAGACAACGGTTAAAACTCTAGCTCTACGACTGCCCGCGCAATAGTGCTGTGCTGCACCGTGAGTGGGAATGTGGCTTGCAAGGCTTCCGTTGGCGTGCTAGCGTTGCCATTTAACTTGCTATTTTTCGACGATTTATTGGGGTTTTCGAGCGTTACTGCGTCGTTTTCTACCGCGCCGATGCGCCCTTTTAGCACCGTTCCATCGCTCAGTTCGAGAGCCAGCAATCGCCCTGCATTGCGACTGTACTGCCAAAGATATTGCAGTGGTCGTTCCACGCCCGGCGAGGAAACATCCAGCCTGTATGCAGCTGGAAAGGCTTTCATTTCTTCGAGCCTATCACCAATACGATGCGACAAATCGCCACACTCGTCCAGCGAGATTCCATCGGGTTTATCGACAAACACCTCAACAATACGGCGTTCTTTGCTGCCCCGAATTTCGAGGGCTATCAGCGAAATACCGTCAAATCCGCAAACCTCAGCAATGGCGCTTTGTAGGCGCTCGTGGCTTTCGACCGAAAGTTGCGCCGTACTTGATGCGCC
This sequence comes from Ignavibacteria bacterium, assembly GCA_947459425.1. Taxonomy (GTDB): domain Bacteria; phylum Bacteroidota; class Ignavibacteria; order Kapaibacteriales; family UBA4661; genus PH2015. The sequence goes on along the minus strand of CANHDJ010000004.1, from coordinate 68,791 downwards.
CGATGATGGAGGCGTGTTTTTTACTGCGTTGTTTTTCACGGCTTTACTCGCTAAACTCTTCATAGTAAAGAGAATATACAAAAAATGGGCTTTTCTGCGAAAGCCCATCACAACTCGAACGTTGAGTTTGAACAAGCCACTAAATTAGTGAAAAAACTTATCCTTTCCAAAAAATTTCCCAATCAAGAGTTCACCAAGCAAACACTGTGCGATGATTTCTTCGAGAAACTGAACAAATGTTTGTGCGAGTGCTATTGAGTTTTTATCTTTGCTCTGTTCGCCTCGAAATGGCATAGCAAGCTATTTTTCGGGACATTCAATCATGGCAGTTCCGATACGTCCTCTCTCTCCAATCCTCAATTTCACGGATATTTTCGCTTTTTCGCAAGTAGTACGTTATGATGCAACTGTTTAATATTTACTATGCCACCGTCCTTTATGTGCGCAGCCATCGGTTTTGGATAGCATTTTCCTTTGCCGCTGTTGGTATTATTGTGGGCGATATTGCGGCGGCGTTTATTTTGCCCTATCTTGCTTTGCCGATGAGCGATGAAGTCATCCGAGATATGTCATTTGCGCCGGAGACGTGGCTGGGTGTGGTGAGCATGATTATCGGAACCTTGGTGGTGATTATTACTATTGCTTCTCAAGTTGTGCCGCGTATGATTGATGTTTATATGAACGATTGGCGAAGCCTACTCTACGCATGGTTCCTTGTTCTGTCGGCACTCCACGCGATTATCGTCCATAAATTTACGCCCGTTCATCCTTCCAGTGGTCTCTACAATACCTTTATTCTTTTGCCGATAAGCCTTTTGCTGGCGTTTCCGTATATTTACTACATTCTCGCCATGACAAAGCCCTCAACGATTATTCGCAAAATTTTCAACGAAAACATACGGTTGCTGCAAAGCCTTTCTTCGCCAAACCTACGACGTTGGCTGCGTCTGCGGGAAAATACTTCCCAGACACAAGAAGAGCTTTTCCGCTATTTGAACCAACTGGATAATATTTTGTATTTCGTTACGTTCAAAGAATTGCAATCACAAATTATTGTCAATATTAGTTCCATTTTGCGGGAATATTTGAAAGTCAAAGAGCTTCTCCATCCTGATTTTTTCAAGATGAGCCTTCAAGTCGCAACCGATATTTCTTTCCAGACGCTCGAAGTGCAGTTCAAAGAAATTGAGGAAACACAGACCTTCTACGAACTCAAATGTTTGCGAATTTTAGGCGATGCGTACAATAAATGCTTGTATGAGAATTCCTTCGACCTCGCTTCACTCTGCGGTTCGGAATTGAATTTGATTGCCGAAACCGTCATGGAGCATGGCGACGATGTGATGATGGAATATATGCTGGTTCGTTTTAATACCATGATGCGTTCTGCCTTCAAGCACGGTGTTTCCCACCAAGAAGCGCGTAATCTCTACAATCTTGCCTTTCATTACAGCACCTACATCAAACAATTAGCGCTGAACGACCGCAAAGACACCGTAAAAAAGGCAATGCGATACCTCAAAATGTATGGTTCAGAAATTTTCCGCAACAGCCAAACCCAGCAAACACTTGCATTTATCAATGATGTGTTTACCTTTGAGATGCGCGAAGTGCTGGTGCTGATATGCGAATTGGGTTGGGAACGCGATACTCAACGCCAGCTTTTATGCGAACTTTTGGAAATGGACGATTTGCTTGTGAAAGCCCCCAATGCCAGCAGCGATAGCGTCTTTACCTCCGGTGTGCGCACCTTGCAAGCGGGTTTGGCACTCTTCTACATCTATCAGCAAGATTACGAACTTGCGTCAATGGTTGTGGACGATATTGCGGAGGATATTCAAGGCATAGACCCGATGAAAGCCGCAGGAATGGTGGACGTTATCTGCAAGCGCATCGAAAGTGCCGAACCAACATTCTGGGAAGATACCGACCGAGGCAATAATAATATTTACTATACTCCTCACAAAGCCCAGATTTCGGAATTGCAGTTTATGCTTCTGGAGAAAATAGAGCTTTAATGAGCCTTCCAACAAGTAATCCGTTCAAAACAAGCACCTCCGAGTCTTTCTCGGTGGTGCTTGTGTGTTTATGCGTGTATTGTTGCCTTTTTGCGCTCTATGCCGCATTGCCGCCAACGCGGAACCCCCATTCAATTCAATATTTTTTGCTTCTTGTTTCTGCACACAGTATTTGTGGGGTAGTTTTATTCTCTGTACTGCGTGAGCATCAGCAGTATAGCGGTTTTCTGGTGATTGCTGTTTTTCTGTGTTCTCGCATTGCTGTTTTTCCGATGCAGCCTTGGCTTTCCGATGATGCATGGCGCTATCTATGGGACGGAAAACTCCTTGCAAGCGGTATCAATCCTTATACCTTCCCGCCAAACGCCTCCGAACTTGCTGTTTTCCGCGCTGCTACAAGCGAACTCTATGCGCACCTTGATTATCGCCATTTGACGACTATCTATCCGCCGCTTTCGCAGTATGTTTTTGCGGTAGCTGCCAACATTGGCTCGGTATTCACGCCTTCGCTTTGGGGCGCATATTGGTCGTGGAAGGCGTTATTGCTTGTTTCGGAAGGAATTGGGCTGTGGTGTGTTTGGCGAACACTTGTTGCTCAAAAGCGGCATACAACCTGGCTTTGGGGATATATCTGTTTGCCTTTGACTGCGTTGGAAGGTGTCGGACAGGCGCACGTGGATGGCTTGCTGCTTGCACCATTGGGAGCATTGGTCGTTGTTTTGGCAAAAGCAACTATCGTTGAAAGCAGGCGTGAAGCGCTTTTGCTGGCATTGCTCGCAGGCACACTCGTCGCCATGCTTGGCGCAATCAAGATTCTTCCACTTGCTCTGGCGCTTCCGCTTCTGCGATTCAGGCGCACACCGCAAGAGCGCTTGATGATTGTTGGATCGCTTGCCATGGTGAGTTGTGGTCTATGGGTGTCGCTTTTTTCGCAATGGAGTATCGCTGAATCTTTTCTGCACACAGCTTCCGCGACAACGCAAGCCTTCCAGTTTAATGGCGGTTTCTACTATGCCTTGTGCTATGCGTGTGTGATGCTTGGTTTTGAGCATTTTTGGCTTTATACGCCGATGATTTTTTCGGCGCTGAGGCTTTTTGCCGTATTGGTCGTGAGCTTTTGGACAAAACCGAGCAATGATGATGTTTTTGGGGCGCTTTTAGCGACATTTTGCGTCGTATTGCTGGTGAGCGCAAAGGTTCACACATGGTATTTCCTTCCGTTGCTGCTGCTCAATAGTCTTATTGGCTGGAAATGGCTCTACGTCTTGGCTTTAGGCAGCATACTAAGTTATAGCTATTATGCGGTATTTCCGGCACAAGAACAGTATGGGCTAGAAATGGCAGTATGGATGGCGGCGGCATTGGCGGGAGTGGTGGAATGGTATTGGGTGCGAGCAAAGCCGGAAGAATAAAAAATCATCAAACTTCACTCAACAAAGAAAACCTCTTCAGGCATAGCGGTAATTGTTGTAATTTTGGCGATTGTGTGTTCACGTTGTTTATTCATTGTTCACTTTTAAACCCGATAGCAATACTATGAAAAGTTCTATCCGCATCGCATCAGGTCAAGGTTTCTGGGGAGACCTCCTCTCCGCGCCACTTGCTCAGGTACGTCCGGGCAATATTGATTATTTGATGATGGACTATCTCGCTGAAGTAACGATGTCCATCATGCAGAAGCAAAAACTCAAAAATCCGGCACTCGGCTATGCAAAAGATTTGGTCGAAACGTGTGAAGAAATTTTACCTTATTTGGTAAAAAACAATATTAAACTCATTACCAATGGCGGTGGTGTCAATCCGCTTGCCGCACGCGATGCAATCTTCGCCGTCGCACGGAAATTGGGCATCACGGGGCTAAAAATCGGTGTGGTGATGGGCGATAATATTCTGGGCAGCATTGATGATTTCATTGCCGGCGGACACGAAATGAAGCAGATGGAAACGGGGCAGCCAATCGCTGAGGTGAAAGATAAACTTCTGAGCGCCAACGTGTATTTAGGCGCATTCCCCATCGTCGAGGCATTGAAACAAGGGGCAGATATTGTCATCACTGGGCGCACCACCGATACCGGATTAACGCTTGCTCCGATGATTTATGAATTTGGCTGGAGCGCGGATGATTGGGACAAACTTTCGGCGGGAACGGTCGCTGGACACATCAACGAATGTGGCGCACAGGCGACGGGCGGCAATTTCTTAGGCGATTGGCGCAGTCTGCCGGACATGGCAAATGTGGGCTTTCCCATTATTGAGGCGTTTCCAAATGGTGAATTTATCGTGACCAAACACGAAGGCACAGGCGGACGTGTCAGCCGCGAAACCGTCAGCGAGCAGCTTTTGTACGAAATCGGCAACCCCGCAGAGTACATCACGCCTGATGTGGTAGCAGATTTTACCAGTATCCATCTTGAAGATGTCGGCAAAGACCGTGTGCGCGTTTTTGGCATTACTGGCAAGCCCGCGACACCATTTCTCAAGGTCTCGGCGAGTTACGCCGATGGCTACATTGCCTTCAGCACCTTGACGTATTCAGCGCCCGATGCTCTTGAAAAAGCCCAAATGGGCGATAGAATCTTGCGTGCGCGTCTTTTAGACAATCTAAAATTGAACTTTGATGAAATCCGAACAGAGTTTATCGGTATGAATGCTTGTCACGGAGGTATTGCCGCTCCAATTGTCCCAAATGAAGTGATGATGCGCGTTGGCGTACGGTCGCGTGATTACAAAGCCGTAGAGCGGTTCGGCAAGGAAATTGCACCACTTATTTTGACGGGACCGCCCTCTGTGACAGGTTTTGCGGGCGGGCGACCGAAACCAAGCGAGGTTGTGGCATATTTTCCGGCACTCATAAAAAAAGAAGTTATCACGCCGGAAGTCATTGTTGAGGCGGTTTAACATTTATCTTTATGGCTATGAAACGCAGTAATCAGGTTATGACGCAAAAACAAATCTTTCGCATTGTTGATAAACTTGCCTCAGCAAAGTACGCCAATGCGCTGGACTTGCTCAGTTCGGTTATGCGAGAAATCGTTGACCGTGCGGATATTGAAATTAGTGGCGGGCGTATCTGGGAGCTTGACCCTTCTCAAGATGCCTATATCCTACGATATCAATATGGCTCTCTGGATGTTGTACCAGAGAATTATACGGTTACAATTGATGAATACCCGATGTTTGGGGAGCTTCCGATGAAGCGCACAGTGATGGACTACGAAACCGATGAGGTACTGAAGAGTTCCGGGATTAAACTCTATTCTGCAACGGGCATTGGCGAACTTATCAAACGAAAGAGCGGTAAATACTACCCTTATGCACTTGCTTTCAATGCCCCGCAGATTAGCGATAAATTTTTCGATATGATTAACATTATCGGCAGCGCCGTTGGTATTCGTCTTCGGGATTTAGAGCGTCAGCAACAACAGCGCGTTATTGAAAAAGATCTTTCGCAAGCATGGGAAATTCAGAAGGGTCTCCTGCCTGACCACGAGACCGTGTTTCACGATTATCATCTTTTTGGCATATCCATTCCTGATCGCATCGTGGGCGGAGACTATTTTGATTATTTGCGCCCACCAAATAACTACGAAGAACGCTTGAGCGTCCTTGTGAGCGATGCTTCCAGCAAAGGCATGGCGGCGGCTATTCAAGCGCTCTTTGTGTCAGGTGCAATCCGCATGGGTGTCGGGTTCGACCTCAAGATGGCTTCACTGCTTTCGCGCTTGAACACGCTGATTTACGAAACATTCCCCTACGAGCGTTTTGTGACGCTGTTTTATTGCGAACTCATTTCCTCCGACAAAGGGCTTCTGCTCTATGCCAACGCGGGGCATTGTAATCCGATTCATTACCGCGCAAAAACCCGTGATTTTTATTTGCTTCCGACGACAGGAAGTATGCTTGGAATCTCGCCCGACCAGCGATTTCGTATCGAAAATATCAATATGTCGCCAGGGGATATTTTGCTGATGTACACCGACGGCATTATCGAAGCACAAAACAAGCAAGGCAAACTCTTTGGTGAAAATCGCCTGAAAACGATACTGCGGAAAATGCACACGAAAACACCCCGGGAAATTGGCTATCAGTGCATCGAAGAGGCGCAAAAATTCTCCGCCGGAGCAGAAGATCGCTATTCGGATGATAAAACCCTGGTTGTGATTAAACGTATGTTACCAGGGACGGCAGCGCCAGTGAGTATGGACATTTCAGAGTAGCGCCGCCCCCCCAATCCGTGTCCTTCCTTGTTAGTACGCCAAGAGTTCGCGCATCGCCGCCAGCATTTTCGCCTTGTTGGGCAAAACTTCCTGCTCTAAAGTCGGCGCAAAAGGCGTTGGAGAATCAAATGCAGCAAGGCGCTTGACAGGTGCGTCAAGGTACTCGAATGCTTTGTCGGTGATACGTGCCGCAATCTCGCCGCCAAAGCCACCCGTCAGCGTTGCTTCGTGAGCAATAAGAGCGCGGTTAGTGTGTTTAACCGATGCCAAAACGGTTTCCTCGTCGAAGGGAACGAGAGTGCGAATATCAATCACTTCAATTTCTACGCCTTCTTTCGTCAATTCTTCCGCCACTGCCAAGGCTTCATGCAGCATTGAACCGTAGGTAATAATACTGGCATCCCGCCCGGAGCGCACAACGGCTGCTTTGCCAAGCGGCACAATGTACTCGCCTTCGGGAACATCGTCTTTGATTTTGCGGTATAAGCCTTTATGCTCGTAAAAAACAACCGGATTATTATCGCGGATTGAACTGATAAGTAAGCCTTTTGCATCGGCAGCCGTTGCGGGGCATACAACCTTGATTCCGGGCGTATGTGCGAACCATGCTTCGGAATTGCGGGAATGAAATGGACCGCCCCCCACGCCGCCGCCCGAAGGACCACGCACCACAATCGGTACACCAATGCCCCAACGGTAGGCAGTTGTTCCGGCAACGTTGACAAGCTGGTTGAAACCGTTGGTGATAAAGTCCATAAACTGCATTTCCACGACAGGACGCATCCCATTCAACGACGCACCAACAGCCGCGCCGACAATAGCTGCTTCCGATATTGGCGCATTGATAACACGCTTTGCGCCAAATTCTTCTTCAAAGCCTTTGGTAACTTTGAACGCACCGCCAAAACTTCCACCAATATCCTCGCCAATAAGGAATACAGACGGGTCGCGCTGCATCTCGTGGCGCAGAGCATCGGAAATTGCCTGAATATAGGTTGTCATCGGCATAATTGCTCGCTTTCCTGAACACAAATTGAGAAAAAATCACACAAATAAATTATCGAACAGAGTTGTGAATCCACACTAAAAACGGGTCATAGCCGCGTTCAATTGGAAGAGCTACGATGCACGGGCAATCATAGGTGTGCATCTCGGATGCTTTATCTATCAGTGCTTGAAGCCGCTCATCGTTGGTTTTCGCAATAAGCACCGTTTCGTGGCTGCTTTCCATTGCGCCCTCCCACCAGTAGAGTGACTTCATACTAGGCATGATATTGACACAAGCCGCAAGCCGCTCCTCAACAAGCAACGAGCCAATGCGCTCTGCTTCTTCCACACTGGAAGTCGTAATATAGACAAAATGTGCTTTGGGCATAACAGCGAGGAAACAGTGGTCAATAGGGAATAGTGCGGAGTATATGTTTTTTCAGGGGTTTGCCCTTGCGGATATGCTCTTGAACCAGCTTTTTCGCTAGTTTTGGGGTCATTTCTTCGTACCAAATACCATCGGGATAGACCATCACAATCGGACTTTGCTTACAAAGATGGTTGCAGTGCGTTTTTGTGATATGAACGTGCTTGTGCAGCCCCTCTTCCTTGAGTTCGTGCTTGAGCGTTTCCAGCACTTCGTCCGCGCCATTTTTCTGACACGACGACCCCATACAGCATAGGATATGGCAAGCAATATTTTCGGAAAGGTGCGACATACAACAACAAAAAATGAAATACATCTGAGAAGAGCGAGGCGCTCAAACCCTGCTCATGCCAACAATATCAACAAAATTCTTGTAAACGCCGATAGAGAAGTTCGAGTGGCAAACCAACGACGTTGTTGTAACAACCATGAATACCCTCGACAAATACCGCCCCAAAATCATCCTGAATGCCGTAACTACCGGCTTTGTCAAGCGGAGAGCCGCCGATGACATAACCACGAATTTCTTCGGTGGAAAGCTGGCGAAAACGAACTTCTGTACGGCATACATCTTGAACTGACTTTGTAACAGAGCCATCAGCACGACATTCTACCAACGCGATACCCGTAAAAACGTCATGTGTTCTATTGCTCAACATAGAGAGCATCCGCACTGCATCGGCAGCATCCCGGGGTTTATTGAGAATGTATCCCTGCAAAACAACCGTTGTATCAGCCCCGATAACGATTGCTGGCTCGCCAAGTTTTTGTGCGACGTGTAGTGCCTTGGAGTGCGCTAAAATCTGCACATAGTCCTGAGGCGAAATATCCGTCGGAATCACGTCCTCATCAAAAGCCGAGACAACTACACGAAAATCCAAGCCAATCTGCTCCAGGAGTTTTTTCCGTCGCGGCGATGCCGAGGCTAAAATAAGCGGAGCGTGAAGTTGGAGGAAATTGTGCATGGTGGCTTGGTCATTGGTACATTCGTCATTGGTGCTTGATTCTTGCTTTTTGAGTAATGAACAGGATGGCAACTATTGTGAGCAAAAGTGTCACAAGACTTATCCATGCTCCTGTGCGGAATGCCGATGAATCGTAGCGCAACGCAATCGTATGTTTGCCTTTGGGAACAATGATACCACGCAAACTATAATTCGTTCGCAAAACTTCGGTGTCCTGACCATCTAATGTAGCTTTCCAGGCGGGATACCAGATTTCACTCAATGCTAAGATACCATTTTCTGCGGTTTCTACCTCATAAACCATTGCGTTTGCCCCATATTTTGTGCAGTGAACACGGTGCTGCACCGCATACGGCGTTTGCTTGGGAAGCGCGATTGGAAGCGCTTTTTCCACAATTGCTTGTGTTGCAAAATTCACACTGCCGCTTTTGGCAAGTTCGCCAGCTTTTTCCGGCGTAGTCTGAACGGCATCATAGAGCATTCGTGCGCGTGGGAAAGCGCTTGGGCGCTCTTTGAAATAGGCGCTGCCCCGTGCGCTGTCAATAGCAATAGCAAGACGAATATTCAATAAATCTAATGTTTCTTCACCCGTGGCAGCAGGCGGCAAACGCCTTCCAATCAAAATCGGCATATATCCTTCAAAAAGCATAACAGGCGAATATAAGCCCTGATTGCGTGCCATAAGCATTGCTCCGTTTGTGCGCATACTAATTCGGTAGAGCGAATCCGGCGCAATAGCATCGGCTCGCATGGCACTTGGAAGAGCAGCATCGGTGCGCTCATATTGTTCTGCGGGATTATCTTTGGCTTGATTGAAGCTACTCCCAACGATATACACATCGGTAAATGCGATGATGGCAAAAAGCATTCCTGCGATAGTTGACGAAATCCAGCCCCGCACAAGCAAGAATGCTATTCCAAAGCAGATAAGCGCTGTGACAAGCGCCGCCATTCCAAAACCACGCAATGGTGCGGCGTAGCGCTCTGCCGCTTCTGCCGAAGCGCCCACAAGAGAGGGCAGTATGCCAATTGCGCCCAAAAGCGCAATAAAAACCACAACACCGCTTGTAATCAGGGTTATGGAGAGAATACGCGCTGCCTTGCTCCGAAGCGCATCAAACCCAATTCCTGCCATTATCGTTAGCCCCAAGACCACAAAAATCAAGATTCTTGAGGGAATGCGGAAACGGTCAAAAAGAGGCAATTTGAACATCAGTTCAAAGAGAAAGCCGTTTGTACCAAGCGCAAAAAGAAGAGCAAAAACACACGCAAACAACAGCAGCCCGCCCAAATTCTCGCGTTCGCGGCTCATAAGTGATGTTGTAAAGCCAATCAACCCCAGCACGAGTGCGGGGATACCCACGTAAAAGGCTGTTTCCCAGTAATAAAATCCCGCATTTTCGAGAAAGAATGGTGCAGAAAGAGGCTCTGAGGCAGACTGCATCCCGGAATATCCAAAGAGTTTTGGCACAACGAGTGTGAAAATTTGGACAAGCCGCAAAGCACCAACGGAAGCCTTTTCCAAGCTAAAATCTATACGCTCCGAATACGCCGCAAATTCTTGAGAATGGAGCAGTTGGACGGCAAAAATTCCGGCACCAATAGCAATCGGCAATGCCGCTAAAACGCCGTAGTGAAACGGGTTCGATGGCGCTGCGCTCTTGTCGGTTATTCGCACAACAAATGCCCAAACGGTATAGAAAAACAGCAGCAAGACCAGATAGAGCGTCGTTTGCGGATGCCCCGAGAGCATCATTATCCCCAGCACCAAGCCCGCCAGAAGCGAGTAACGAAGACGCTTTTGGAAGGATTCGTTGGAAATAAGTGTTTCACGGAAATACATCCAAACAAGCGGGAACCACGCGCAATGTTCAACCATCATCGGGTGGAACACGTGGCAAACCGCATAGGACGAAAATCCGTAAGAAACCGCAGAAATAAGCGCTCCCATGTCGCTCACCTTGAGAGAGCGTACAAAAAGAAACATCGTGAATTGAGCGAGAGCAAAATGCGCAATAATGAGCATTTCCGCCGCAAGAACGGATAATTTTCCATTGTTCACAAATAGCGCCACAAGCATATTCGGCGGATAAAAGAAGCCAATCGCCACATCTGCTAAAAACGGCGTTCCGGAGAAGGTATAGGGATTCCAAAACGGCAACTCTCCCATGCGAAGATATTTAGCAGCAAAGGCTTGTGCCGGATAAATATACTCTGCAAAATCTTCCCAGAAATACATTGAACCAAAGATTTGCGACTGAAAAAACACCAAGGTTGTGATAAGGAACGTCAGCCCTGCTGCCCAAAGCGGGATGCTGAGAGGTGTTGATGACGGCGTTACGGGCTTTTTTGCTGCGTTTTTGGTCGTTTTTTGTTGTTTTGCCATAAATGCAAGTGTATATGCGGTGTATGGGTATCAAATCAAGGGCAATGCGATTAATTGCGCAATCTGGTCGTATCAATCGAATTAAGAAAATCAACTTTTGCCAACAACGATTCTTGTGTTTCGACGTTTTCGGGGTCGGGCAGACAGCAATCCACCGGGCAGACCGCCGCACACTGCGGTTCATCGTGAAAACCAACACATTCGGTGCATTTGTCCGGCACGATAAAATAGACTTCATCGGAATAAAATTGGCTTTTGAAGCCGCCTGGCGAGGTGGAATCGGAATATTCCTTGTCGCCGAGTTTCCACGACACGGCGGGTTCATAAATGGCGGTATTGGGGCATTCCGGCTCGCAAGCGCCACAGTTAATGCAATCGGAGGTGATACGAATTGCCATAGAATAACATCCTTTCAGCAAAGTAATAATGCGGGTGATTTCAAGAATTTGATTACGAAATAATCATCGAAACTACGACTTACGGGGAAATTGGACAACAAGAATTTTGCTGCTGCTGTCGTGATTGCTTGACGGGAAGATGATAGACAAAAGCCGAATGAGGTTTCCATCATTCGGCTTAAAGTCTTCTGCTGCGGGGATTCAGCAACTAGAACAAATCTTCCTGCTCTTTGCCCGAAGGCTCATCATTGCTTGCTGTGTGACCATTTGTGGTATGCCCATCCAAATTGGCAACCTCAGCAACAACAGCATTTTCAGCGCCTTCTACGCCTTCTGCGATGATTTCCGCGCCGTCGTCTTCTACTTCTTCTTCATGCACGACGATAGCAATATCCGCAATCGAATCATCTTCATCCAGCTTGATAAGCCGTACGCCCTGCGTGTTTCTGCCAATAACGCGAATATCTCTTGCTGCCTGCCGAATAACCACGCCTTTGGCGGTCATCACGACAATATCTTCATTATCGGTTACTTCGAGAATTGCCGAGACATCTCCGGTTTTTTCCGTGAGATTCATCGAAATTACGCCTTTTGCACCGCGATTGGTTTGGCGGAAATCTTCGAGGCGACTGCGTTTGCCGTAGCCTTTTGTGCCAACAACAATCACATTCGCGTCCGAATGGCGGATTGCTGCCATCGAAACAACTTCATCGCCTTCATTCAGGCGTATGCCGTGAACACCAGTAGCAGAACGCCCCATGGGGCGAACATCGCTTTCAATGAATCGGCACGCCATACCCTTTTTGCTGGCGATAAGAATTTCGCAATTCCCATCGGTTAGACGCGCTGAAACAAGGCGGTCATCGTCGTTGAGTCCAAGCGCAATGATACCATTGGAGCGTACATTTTCAAACTCATTGAGCGGAGTTTTTTTGCACGTGCCGTGTTTGGTGGTCATCATAATAAATTGCTTGTCGTTGAACTCGCGCACGGGCAGATATGCCGTAATTTTTTCGTCATTATCTTTTTGAATGACGTTGGCAATCGCTCGCCCGCGTGATGCACGGCTGCCTTCGGGCAGGTCATAGACCTTCAAGCGGAAGCAGCGACCTCTATCGGTGAACATCATTAAATAGTGGTGCGTTGCGGCTTGGAAGACGGTTTCCACGAAATCGTCCTCGCGGGTGCTTGCGCCCGATGCACCACGTCCACCACGCCCTTGACGGCGATAGTTCGAGACCGATGTACGCTTGATATATCCTTGGTGCGTGATAGTCACAATCACATCTTCATTGGCAATCATGTCTTCAATCGTAAACTCCCGCGCATCCATCACAATTTCCGTGCGACGAGCATCGCCGTATTTGTCGCGGAGTGCTTTGAGCTCTTTGCTTACTTCCTGCATTTGAAGCTGTTTGCTTGCCAAAATAGCGCGTAAACGCTCAATGGTTTGCATGACTTCTTTGTATTCATCCTCAATTTTCTGACGTTCCAAGCCCGTGAGCCGTTGAAGGCGCATATCCAAAATTGCTTTGGCTTGCAGTTCCGACAGTCCGAAATTAGCACGGAGAGCGGCATTGGCGGTTCCGGCATCGCGCTCGGCGCGAATGGTCTTGATAATAGCTTCGATATTGTCCAGTGCAATGCGGAAGCCTTCCAAAATATGCGCTCGTTTTTCCGCCGAATCAAGGTCGAATTGAGCGCGGCGAACGATGATCTCATTACGGAACTCCAAGAAATGTTCAAGCATTTCTTTGAGCGTCAGCACTTTCGGACGACCCTTGACCAGCGCCAACATAATTACGCCGAAAGTTGATTGCATCTGCGTATGCTTGTAGAGATTGTTCAGCACCACGCCAGAGGTCGCATCACGCTTGAGGTCAATGACCACGCGCACACCATCGCGATCGGATTCATCGCGTACATCGGCAATGTCTTCCAATTTTTTATCGCGCACAAGTTCCGCGATTTTTTCGATTAAACTTGCTTTGTTGAGCTGAAAAGGAAGCTCCGTGAGAACGATACTTTCGCGCCCTGTTTTTGCTTTTTCGATAAAGACCTTTGCACGAATCACCACGCGCCCGCGCCCTGTTGCGTAGGCATCCCGCACACCCTGATAACCATAGATAATGCCGCCTGTCGGGAAATCGGGTGCCGTGACGTGCTGCATGATTTCTTCCACCGTCATTTCGGGCTTTTTGATAAGTGCCAGCAAAGCATTCACGATTTCCGTCAGATTATGCGGCGGAATATTTGTCGCCATACCAACAGCAATGCCGCCCGCACCATTGACAAGCAGCGCCGGAAGATTGGTCGGCATGACGCTTGGCTCTTGAAGAGAATCATCAAAATTGGGGCGAAAATCAACAGTGTTGCGCTCAAGGTCGCGTAAAACCTCGCCAGCAATCGAGGACAACCGCGCTTCGGTATAACGCATAGCCGCAGGAGAATCGCCGTCCATCGAACCAAAATTGCCCTGTCCATCGACAAGCGGATACCGCATAGACCAAGGCTGCGCAAGGCGCACCATTGCGTCATAGACCGACGAATCGCCGTGCGGGTGGTACTTACCAAGCACTTCTCCGACGATACGCGCTGATTTTTTGTATGGACGATTCGATGCCAAGCCAAGATCGGTCATGCCGTAAAGAATACGACGATGCACAGGTTTTAAGCCATCTCGAACATCCGGTAGGGCGCGTGAGACAATAACCGACATGGAATAATCAAGGTAGGAATTGCGCATTTCATCTTCCATCGTCACCGAAAGAATGCGTTCATTGCTTGCCATAGCGTTTGTAAAAATATGAAAGTGAAAATTTCCAACAACTTAGAGGATTTGCGGACGTTGGGATACAGACTTGCAAATATAGGGAAAAATGCAACAAGAGCGAAATGCTGATGAAAAAATGTGGGTATTTGCGGAAGTTTTAGGCACTTGTCTGGGGAAGTGACAATCAATGCTACAAGCCAAGAGGTTTCAGAAGTTCCGATAAATCACGATGTTGATGGATAAGCACTAGAATAATGACGGAATCGGGTTCAACACGATAAAGTAAGCGATACTGCTGCACTAGCAATTCCCGAATATCTTCGGAAGCAAACTCAGGAACAATGCGCCCTCGCTCGGAGAGCGTTTCTAATGAACGCGCTGCTTTCGTACACGCTCCACAAACGATGCGGCGTATCCGGGAGAACCGAGAGCTATAAAATCGGCACTTGCTTCGAGGTCAGCAAATGCGGAATCCGACCAATACACCGCTCGTTGTTTCATATCTGAGCAGAGTTTGTACTGATATTCAGCCATTTACTCATGCGCTTTTCTGCCTCTTCCTGTGTTATTGTTCGCCCTTCATCGGCATCGCGCAAGCCGCGCTGTACCTTCTCGCGGACGTAGAGGTGATATTGAATATCTTCTAGTGTCGTCTCATCGGGTAAGCGCTCCAAAAGCTCGGTAATTTCTTGCTTTGCGGTCATGGAGAAAAGAGAAAAGTGGAACAATGGGAAAACGATGGTTCTTTTTCAACTACGCAAACTCAACGCAGCAATCTACGGAATTTCATCACAAAGCGCAATGCGGATTCGGCAGCACAAAAAACTTCTTTGTTCGTCGTGATTTTTGTCGTTGTTTTGTGATGCGGAACTTCAACATTTTGCCAATACTTGCGTATCATAATTTTCACGGAGGCTCCGATGGGCTTACTCAGAGCGAAAATTGAACTTATCAATTCCGATGACTTGGCGTTTCATCGAAAGAAAAAACTTGCAGCAAAAGACGTTCATCGTCTCACGGTGCAAGCACTCGTGGATACTGGCGCAATCATGCTTTCTATCAATGAAAGCGTTCGTGCGCAATTGGATTTGGACATTCTGTGGTCCCGTAGATATCCGCTTCGGTAATCGCCAATGTACCACACGCGCTATCGTGCTTCCAGGCGAGGCGGAATGCCATTTGGGAGCAATTCCATTTGGCGATATGGACTTGGTTGTTGATTTGAACGAGCAAACACTGAAAATTCACCCCGACCATCCATACAAAGCACAAACGGTGCTGAAGGGCGCACGGTAACAACGTTCTTTTCGTCAAAAAGACAACGCATTTTCCCTCATGTTTACCGTATATTTGACAAAATACAATCTCTAACTTTTCACATCCTCAAACCCAACCATGAGCGACCTTAAAGCAATCGAAAACCTCGCAGGCAGCGTCAAATCTATTCGCAGCGAAATTGCCAAAGTTATTGTCGGACAGGAAACTATCGTCGAGCAGCTTCTTATCACGCTTTTTGCGCGTGGTCATTGCTTGCTTGTCGGTGTTCCCGGACTGGCGAAAACACTGCTTATCCGCACCCTTGCTGATGCCCTCGACCTCAAATTCAACCGCGTCCAATTCACCCCCGACCTTATGCCCAGTGACATCACGGGAACGGAAATTATCGAAGAAAACGTCTCAACGGGGCATAAAGACTTCCGTTTCATCAAAGGACCTATTTTTGCGAATATCGTTCTGGCAGACGAAATCAACCGTACCCCGCCCAAAACCCAAGCGGCTCTCTTGGAAGCAATGCAAGAAAGCAACGTAACGGCGGGCGGTCAGACCTACAAACTCGACACGCCATTTTTCGTGCTTGCCACGCAAAATCCGATTGAGCAGGAAGGCACATACCCGCTTCCAGAGGCGCAACTTGACCGTTTCATGTTCAATCTTTGGCTGGATTATCCGTCGTTCCAAGACGAAGTGAACATCGTCAAAAATACCACATCGGGCTACAAACCAGAGGTGAAGCCGGTTTTGACGGCTGCCGAAATCATGCAGTATCAAGATTTGGTGCGCAGGGTGCCAGTAGCGGATAACGTCGTGGAATTTGCCGTGAAACTCGTCCACGCCACGCGCCCATCGGAGAAAAACACGGTGAAAATTGTGAAGGATTTCCTCAGCTATGGTGCGGGTCCCAGAGCATCGCAATACCTCATTCTCGGCGCAAAAACTCGTGCCGCCTTACTCGGCAAAACTGCTCCCGATATGGACGATGTTCGCGCTGTGGCTGCACCAGTGCTTCGGCACCGCATCGTTGCGAACTTCAATGCGGAAGCGGACAATGTTTCAACGGTTGCGATTATTGAGCAGCTTTTGAAAGAAGTGGTGTGATTTTTATAAAAAACCAAGACATTGAGGAGGTGACTCGTGTTGTCTCTGCTAAAAAAGCGACAGTTCATTTGGCTCGTCCTACTGGGAGCGCTCTACATTCATTTGTTTGTTGTTTTGGTAGAGGTGGAAAAACATCATGACAAAGCCTTGATTAAAGGTTTTGGCGATGCGGCTTGGTATGTTTTGGTCACTCTTACCACCGTTGGTTATGGCGATATGTACCCCGTGACAACAGCAGGGAAAATTGTTGGTGCGGTTTTCCTGGTTAGTAGTATTGGTGTGATAGGGTTTCTCATCAGTATTCTTTCCACTTGGTTTCACTCACTTCAGGAACGATATATGCTGGGTTACAATGGAACCTCGTTCAACAATCACGTTGTGATTATCGGCTGGGACAATTTCGCACGAGCCGTTGCTGAATGCCTTTTGGCAGCAGGTCGGCAGGTTGCTGTGGTTGTTAATGACAAAGATATGATAGAAGGAATGTACGAGAATTTTTCTCGGAAAAATTTCTTCGCACTCTACGCGCAATACGACCATATTCCAAGTCTTGCAAAAGTGAATATCGCCGAAGCATCCTTGGTTTTTCTCAATGTGCCGCAAGACACCGACAAACTGATTGCGATTCTCAACATCAAACAAGTTCATCCTGAGACAAAATTTCTTGTTGTTCTGGAGCAGACACAATTGAAGGAAACATTTTTTGGTGCCGGTGTCACGTATGTACTATCGAAGAATGATATAGCTGCCAAACTTGTTGCCAGTTACATTTTTGAACCCGATGTAGCACGTTTCAACAACGACTTGCTATCGCACGCACTGACGAACAACGACTACGATGTGCAGGAATACAAGGTTCTTCCGAATAATCCTTATTCCGGCAAGACCTACGGCGAAGTTTTTTTTGATATTAAACAACAATACGGCTGCATCACCATTGGTATGGTGAAGATTCACGATGGACAGCGTTTCTTACTCAAAGTTCCCGCTGATTCGACCATTGTCGAAGCAGGAGATTACTTGATTTTTATTTTAAATGGCGAGCAATCGCCCGCTATTGCTGAAGTATTCCATGTGCCTGAAGGCGTTGTACCGGAGTCCGACAAGAAATAACACCATAAAGTAATGTTCAACATGAGTTGTTGATACATCTGGTAAGCAGGTCGGTATGCTGCTTTGTTCCAAAGTCATGAACGACAAACAATTCTATCCCCACAAAACCTTGCTTCTACATTTTCCCTCTCCCGAATTTCACCATGAACAATACTTTTGATATTATCGTCATCGGCGGCGGACACGCTGGCATCGAAGCCAGTGTTGCCGCCGCTTCGATGGGCAAACAAGGCACAAAGCCGCTTACAGTAGCGCTGGTGTCTATGGACACGCATTCTATCGGGCGTTTGTCCTGTAATCCTGCTGTGGGCGGTTCGGCAAAAGGGCATTTGGTTAAAGAATTGGATGCGCTTGGCGGTGTAATGGGCATGATTGCTGACCGAAGCGGCTTGCAATTCAAAATGCTCAATCGCTCGAAAGGTCCCGCAATTTGGTCGCCGCGCTCGCAGAATGACAAAGACCTTTATCCGCAATACGCTCAAGAACTCGTCCTATCTACACCGAATCTGGCTTTGATACAAGGCTCGGTGGTGGAAATCGTTGTGTCAAAAGATTGCGTGACGGGCGTAAAACTTGCCGATGGCTCAGAACTCCGTTGCCAAGCAGTGGTGCTGTGTGGCGGCACATTTTTGAATGGCGTAATGCACACAGGCTTGTGCAAAACCGTCGGCGGGCGCTTCGGCGAACAAGCCGCAACGGGCATTTCCGACCTTTTAACCAGCTACGGCTTGGAAAAAGGGCGCTTGAAAACTGGTACGCCGCCCCGCGTGGCGCTTGAATCCATCGACCTCAGCAAAACCGAAATTGCCGAAGGCGACGAGCCGCCGCTTCCCTTCTCGCACCGCACCCCATCGGTACAGAATCGCATCGTCTGTTACAGCACCTACACCAGCACCCGGACGCATGAGATTTTGCGGGAAGGATTCGAGCAGTCTCCCATGTTCACGGGACGGATTCAGGGGAGTGGACCCCGCTACTGCCCTTCCATCGAGGATAAAATCCACCGTTTTGCCGGGCGCGATTCGCATCATCTCGTCTTGGAACCGGAGGGCTTGAATACGAACTCCGTCTATGTGAACGGCTATTCCACAAGTTTGCCGGAAGACGTGCAGTTGCGCGGCTTGCGCACAATTCCGGGTTTGGAAAACGTTGAATTGCTTCGCGCCGGGTACGCCGTCGAATACGACTTCTTTTTTCCCTTTCAACTCCGTTTTTCGCTGGAAACCAAGGCAATTTCGGGGCTGTTTTTTGCGGGACAAATTAACGGTACCTCTGGCTACGAAGAAGCCGCAACGCAAGGTTTTATCGCTGGTGTAAACGCCGTTCGCAAGGTGCGTGGCGAAGAAGAATTTACGCTCAAGCGCTCCGAAGCGTATATCGGCGTTCTGATTGACGACCTCGTGAACAAAAGCACCGAAGAGCCATATCGCATTTTCACCTCCGCC
The DNA here is from genome assembly GCA_947459425.1 of Ignavibacteria bacterium. Classification (GTDB taxonomy): domain Bacteria; phylum Bacteroidota; class Ignavibacteria; order Kapaibacteriales; family UBA4661; genus PH2015. Next base: position 49,686 of record CANHDJ010000004.1, on the reverse strand, counting down.
GCCGAGTATCGCTTGCTGTTGCGTCAAGACAATGCCGACCGCCGTTTGATGCGGCATGGACACACGCTTGGTTTGATTGACTCCGCCACATACGAGCGTTTGCAGGAACGCGAGGAGCTGATTCGCCAAACCCTTGATTTTGCAAGAGTGACGCGGTTTCGTCCGGCGGAAATCAACGAGTATTTAACGGAAATGCAGGAAACGCCGATAAGCGAGTTTGCGAGTGTGGAGCAGCTTACCAAGCGTGCAACACTCGCACTGAAGCCGCTTTTGGACAAAGCGCATTGGTCGGCGCATATCGGGCAACAAGATATGACGGCTTCGCAGACACAAACACTTGATGCCGTTGTGGAGCAGACAGAAATTGAAATTAAATATAGCGGCTACATTGAGCGCCAAATGAAGGAAATAAGCATCTTTGCGGCAAATGAAGAAAAACGCATACCCGAAGCGCTGGATTACAGCGTGATAAAATCGCTCTCCACCGAAGCACGACAGAAACTCACCCGCATCCGCCCGCATTCGTTGGGACAGGCTTCCCGCATACAAGGCGTGTCGGCAGCAGATATTTCCGTGCTGACGTTATACTTGCGCTAAATGGCAACGATTCTTCTTTCTCGCACCGATAGCATCGGCGACGTTGTGCTGACGCTTCCACTAGCCGGATGGCTGAAAGAGCATTTGCCCGGATGCCGCATTGTATTTTTGTGTGCGGCGTACACGCAAGCAATCGTCCAGTCTTCGGCACACGTGGACGAAGTTGTGAATTGGAATATGTTGGAAAAACTGCCCGAACATGAGCAGATACGCCATTTACAAGCCTTGGCAGTTGATACGATTATCCACGTTTTCCCGCGCCCAGACGTTGCGCGTCTTGCACAAAAAGCGGGCATCAAAGAGCGCATCGGAACGCGAAATCGGCTCTACCACTGGCTTACGTGCAATCGCCTTGTGCCGCTTTCCCGCAAAAATTCCCCGCTTCATGAAGCAGAACTCAACTTTGGACTTCTTCGCCATCTGGCAGACTCCACCCCGCTCTTGCCTGATATTCCCCGCTACTACGGTTTGACACGGCTTCCCGCACTGCCAGAGCGTCTGGGCAGTGCGCTTGATTCCACTCGCTTCAACCTCATTTTCCATCCTAAATCGCAGGGCAGCGCTCCCGAATGGCACGAAAATCGCTACGAGCAGCTTTGCCGCTTGCTTCCGGCGGAGCAGTTCAATATCATTATCACGGGAACAGAGGCGGAAGGCAAGCAAATACGACGATTGCGGCAGGAAGTTCTCGCAGTCGGCGGTCAAGACCTCACGGGCGCAACCACGCTTGCGGAGCTTCTTGCACTTATCGCCAATGCCGACGGGCTGCTTGCTTCCAGCACGGGACCACTTCATATCGCATCGGCACTGGGTAAAAATACGTTAGGACTGTTCGCACCCATTCGCCCCATGCACCCCGCACGATGGCAACCGATAGGCACAAAAGCAACGGTACTTTCCCTAGAAAAAAACTGCCGCGCCTGTGCAGGCGGGAAGCCCTGTGCGTGTATTGATGCGCTCACGCCGGAAGCGGTGGCGGCAGTAATTCAATCATGGCTCAAAACCCAGTAATTATGCGCCTCAGAGACTTCCATCATATCGTTATTCTCCAAACCGCCTTTATTGGCGATGTTGCGCTTGTGCTGTATTTAGCGGAAGCCGTGCGGCATTTGCATCCTGAAGCCCGCATCACGCTTGTCACCACGCCCATTGCGGCGACGTTTGCGCAATACTGCACCGCTCTCACAAGCGTCGTCGCTTTTGACAAACGCGGTAAACACAAGGGTTTCGGCGGGATAGTGCGCTTGGCAGGAGAATTACGAAAAAGCGGTGTTGATTGTGTGCTTGCACCGCATCGGTCGTTTCGGACGACGCTGTTGGCGCGGCTTCTGGGTGCGAAGTATTCAGTGGGTTTTACTAAAAACAGCATTGCATGGCTCTACAACAAGCGTGTGGAATACCAACCCGTCCACGAAATTGAGCGCAACGTTGCACTATTGGGCGTATTCGAGGACTGCGGGCATATTCCGCACATTACACCAAGCATAGTCTTACCAGCAAGTATTGGTGAGGCTTCCAAAGCATTGCTTAAAGAACATGGCATTGAAAGGGACTTTGTTGCTTGCGCCCCCGGTTCGGTCTGGGCGACAAAGCGCTGGCGCGAGGAGCATTTTATACGATTGTCGGAATTACTCCAACACGAAGGAAAGCGTGTCGTGTTGCTTGGTGGAAAGGAGGACGAAGCCTTGTGCCAGCGCATTGCCGAAAAGAGTGGTTGCATATCCTTTGCCGGAAAAACTTCGTTGCCGGAAATGCTGGCAGTGCTCAGAAGCGCTTCGGTACTGGTGGGGAATGACAGCGCTCCGGCGCATTTGGCGGCATTGGTGGATTGCCCAACGGTGGCGGTATTTGGTCCGACGGTGCAGGCGTTTGGCTTTGCGCCACGAAGTTCGCGGTCAGTGGTGGTAGAAAACACAGGGCTGGCGTGCCGTCCCTGCTCGCCACACGGCACAAACACGTGTCCTTTGGGAACGCACGAGTGTATGTGGAGTGTTCAGCCAGAAAGGGTCTTGGAGGCGGCACGGAATCTTATGCTCAATCCTTCAACAGGCTCGGAGGCAAAGAGCGCATAGAATCTCATGCCAATTTTGTCCTAAAGGTCTTCAAAAATGACCTTTCGCCGCCCTTGTTTCCTACATTTTCACGGGGTCTCGTCTGGAAGAATTTTCTCGCCCTTGTCGTTGTATCGGTAGAATCCTTCGCCACTTTTTTTGCCCCAAAGCCCGGCATCCACGTACTCTTTTTGCAAGAGTGCAGGCGCAAAGCGTGGTTCGCGGAAATACTGCTCCCAGACGGACATCGTGACAGCAAAATTCACATCCACACCGATTAAATCTACCAACTCAAACGGACCCATTTTAAAGCCCACAGAGCGCATCAAACCATCAATTTGTGGAATTGTTGCCCCACCTTCCATTGCTATTCGCATTGCTTCGAGGTAGTAATTTCGTGCTACGCGGTTGACGATAAATCCCGGTACGTCTTTGGCTTCTACGGGTGTTTTACCAAGTGTTTCAGCAAAGGTTGTGAGTGCGGAAATCGTCGCGGGTGCAGTTTTCATGCCGCTAATCACCTCGACGAGCTTCATAATATGCGCCGGATTGAAAAAATGCAATCCAGCAAAACGCTCCGGATAGCGCATGGATGCGGCAAGTGCGGTAATGGAGATGGACGAAGTATTGGAAGCAATAAGTGTTTCCAAAGGCACGATTCCCTCCAAAGCCTCATAAAGGCTGCGTTTGATGTCCGCTTGTTCGATAATTGCTTCAATGACAATACCACAAGAGCGCAAGGAGTCAAGGGTATCGGTGATAAGCAGTTTCTCCAGCGCTTGCTTCTGTGCCGATGCAGAGATAATGCCCTTGCTAACAGCTTTTTCAAGGGTTTCCCGAATAAAGCGCTCTGCTTTTGCTCTTGCCGTATCGTAAGCATCATACAAAACCACACTTAAACCCGCTTGTAAACAGGCTTGAGCGATGCTTGCGCCCATCGTTCCTGCGCCACAAATGCCGATAACCATAGTATTTCCTTGAATCGTATCGAAATGGACGGTGATAGAATAAATCGCACAAATTACGACTCGACAAACTCCAACACTTGCCGAATCACGTATTCTTGCTCATCAGCCGTAAGGGCAGGGTACATTGGGAGGCTTAGGCAATGATCGTAATAGCGCTCTGCCACTGGCATATCGCCACGCTTCCAGCCGAATTGACGATAATATGGCTGCAAATGAACAGGGATGTAATGCACTTGTGCGTAAATTTTTCGTTCGCGGAGGAAGTTGTAGAGTTCAAGCCGCTTTTCGACTTCTACGACAAACAAATGGTAAGCATGGTGAAATCCCTCTGGCATAGGGCGCACCGTCACAGGTGTTCCGGCAAATGCTTCTTCATAACGGCGAGCAATTGCTCGCCGGCGCTCTAATCCTTGCGGGGCGCGTTTTACCTGCTCAATTCCTAATGCTGCTTGCACATCGGTCAGGCGGTAATTATAGCCAAGTTCGTGCATTTCGTAATACCAACCGCCGTGATTCTCTTGTAAAATAGCGGGGTCGCGGGTGATACCGTGCGTTCGGAGACGGCAAATGGCATCGTGGTATTGTTGGTTGTTGGTCGTAACAGCGCCGCCTTCTGCCGTAGCGATATGCTTGACGGGGTGGAACGAGAAAATAGCGAGATCAGCAAGAGAGCCATCGCCCACACGGCGCTTCACGCCTTGTTTATCAAGGAAGGAAGCACCCGGCGCATGGCAAGCGTCTTCCAAAATCCACAAGCCAAACTCATCTGCCAACTCGCGCCACGCTTGCATATCCACAGGCAAGCCAGCAAAATCAACAGGCACAACGCCCTTGTAGGCGCTCCGCTCAACTTTGGGCGTATCCTCTAAAAGCCGACGAACCTTGTGAATATCCAGCAAATACGTGCTTTCGTCAATATCAGAAAAAACCACGTCGCCGCCACAATAGCGCACACAATTTGCGGAAGAGGTGAAGGTGATAGGCGTGGTAATGACCTTATCTCCGGGCTTTACGCCAAGCGCAAGGGCGCATAGATGCAAGGCAGCCGCGCCACTCGACATCACCGAAGCGTACTTGGAACCAATATACGCAGCAAAGGCAGCTTCAAATTCCTGCGGTTTCGGACCTTGCGTTAAATAATCCGATTGCAGGACTTCGACCACCGCCGCAATATCCGCGTCGGTGATGGTTTGACGACCGTAGGAGATGGGTTTGGTGGGTTGATGGAATTGGCTCATGAAATATTAGGCTTGTGGCGTAAAATTAGGATCAATATGCTCACGAATAGCAGTGCGAATATCCTCCACGCTCATAAAATCTGGATTTGAGCCGGAGTTATACTTGAAGCCCTGCGCAACCCTTTTTCCATTGAATTTTTTCATATATTCGTCATGCGACCAAAGCGGAACAGATGGCGCGATAACGTAGTATTTATCCAGTTCCAGAGTATTGAATGAGTCCATTTCGGTAATCATTTCTTCGTGGAGTTTTTCACCCGGTCGTATGCCGATAATCTCGTGTTTTGCACCCGGAGCAATCGCCGTTGCTACGTCCATAATTCTATACGACGGTATTTTGGGAACAAAAATTTCGCCGCCCCAAGCATTCTGAATGGCGTACAACACCAAATCAACGCCTTCGTCAAGCGAGATATTGAACCGGGTCATTTCGTCGTGCGTGATAGGCAGTGTACCGCTTGTCCGCTTGTTCAGGAAGAACGGCATCACCGAACCGCGTGAACCAATGACGTTGCCATAGCGCACGACGGAAAAGTTAATATCGCGGTTGCCCCGAAAATTATTGGCAGCAACAAAAAGTTTGTCGGAACAGAGTTTCGATGCGCCATAGAGGTTAATCGGCGCGGCGGCTTTGTCGGTGGAAAGCGCCACAACGCGCTTCACGCCTGATTTCAAGGCAGCATTGATAACGTTTTCTGCACCCATGACGTTTGTTTTGATGCATTCCATTGGGTTGTATTCTGCGGTGGGGACTTGTTTCAACGCTGCCGCATGGACCACCACGTCAATATTTTCAAAAGCGCGTTTTAAGCGCTCTTCGTCGCGGACATCGCCAATAAAGTAGCGGAGTTGGGGATATTTTTCCGGTGAAATATCTTGCGCCATTTCGTATTGCTTGAGTTCGTCGCGGGAGAAAATAGCGAGGCGCTCAACTTCGGGATACTGCGTTAAGATGCGTTTGACAAAGGTTTTACCAAACGAGCCTGTGCCGCCGGTAACGAGTATAGATTTGTAAGGGAGCATGGATAAAAAATAAACAAACAAAAGAAAATTGACGATGGATTTCGTTGGTTTCTAGCCCAATGTTCGCTTGAGCGTTGATTGAGCATAGTGCGCATTCACACTGCGTTGCAGACTTTCGGGGGTGAGGCACTTGTAAGCAGTGAAGGCGCGAAAAAGCCAACGATTGGCAAATGGCTCACGTCCATTAAACGTGCCGCTAAAAAAGTTTTTTGGCTCATAGTGCTTGAAGGGAGTACCGAAGGTACTGTAGAAATATGCATACATCTCTGCACCATTTTTAGCCAAAGGCGGCAAATTATCTTGCATAACAAGAGCCATCAGTTCCTCATGTGAAGCGGGATTATAGGTTGAGCCAAGATGCTGATAGACCGCTTTGCCACCCAAAATAGAAGGTTTATCCCAATACGGAGTTTCAATTCCAACCGTCGAACCAAAGGTAATCACTTTGTCAGCGTGTTGAATAAGTGCATAACTACTGGTTTTGTCATCGGGGAGAATTGTTGTCAGATTGGGGAATTGCAGCGCTAGAAGTGGGCGTAGCTCATTGTCAATCGCCGCCAAATTGGGATGAATGCGTAGATAGACGTGGTACTGCTCGCCGTACGGCATAAGGGATTCAATTACCCGTTTGATACCGTCCAGTTGGTCTTGGTAAATGTGGTGTTGATACTCTTCGCCAACCCACATAAATTCAAAATCTGCAGAGTTGAATATGACGATATTCTTTTTGTTCGGATTCCAATTATTCGGCAAAAGTCCTTGCTCCTGCTGCTCGACGAAAGAATAGCCGTTCACTTTTACGCCTTTTGCGCGGTTCTGAAACCAAGCATCGGCAGTCTTGAGGCGCTCTTCTGGCTCATTTGATGCACGTTCCCAATTTTCGCGTATCAGACGAGTCATCAGGTCAATGCTGTGCGGCAACGAGTTGTCGTAGAGTGAATAGGTATTATTGCCTGCGGCAGCTTCGTGAATAGTAAACTGTAAGCCTTCGCTCTCGCAAGCCCGCATAACAGCTCGCACAATTGCCATTCTGCCATTGAAAATATAGAATTTATCAACATTTTCTTCCCGAAGGAAATTTTGAACAGAGCGGTAGCTCATCACACCCGAAAGAAGATACCGTTTTATCAGGTCTTGATGCTCATTGAGGTCTAATTCAGCATTCATCACATAACTCACAATCGAAGATAGAGCCGCCGTTCCGGCGTCGAAATTATCAATCGTATAGTGCTGAAGCTCCTTGGTCGAACTAAAGGTTGTTTGCATTGAGCGAAGTTCGGCGCGGTTTTCTGGCGTTAGGCGGAGATACGAGCGTTGCTGTATATTGCCCTGAAGCAAGGACAATCCAATATCACGAGTTTTTCGGCAGAGAAAGCACTGACCAGGTTCATGATAGGTGTTTATATCACAAGCGAGTAATTCTGCATCACAGTACAAGACAGTTACTCTATCGCCCGCATCAAGATGGTGCTGAATGAGTTCCAAATCTGTCGCCAGATGGCGTTGGAAGAGCGGATGCGTTGTAAAAAAAGCAAGGTGTTGGTTCTGATGTTTCATTTGGTGCATTATTGATGCCAATTACTCACGAAGTTTTTCCACCCAAAGGGCATCAACATACTGCCCTTGACAGAAAAAATGACGTTTATAGCGTCCTGCATCTTGGTAGCCTGCCTTCAAAAAGGCTTTGTAGGAACCTACGTTTTGTTCATACATTCCGGCAAAGAGTTTATGCAGATTTAACTCTTCAAAACCGTATTTCGTAACCAGTGAAATTGCCTCAGAAGCAAGGCCTTTTCCCCAAGAAGCCCTGTCTCCAATTATCAGTCCAACATCGCCGTAACGATGAATTTGATTGATATTGCCAATTTTGATATTGCCAATATGTTTATTGGTTGCATTCAAAAATATTCCGAAAAGAAAATTGCTCGGGCTATCAGACATTGCTCTTACAAAAGCAGTAATAGTGTCTATCGTTTGAGCCGTCCAACGACTTTCGAGATATTGCGTGATTTCGCTATCGTTCATCCATGCAACATAATCACTGCTCACATCCTGAGGTGTGATTTGGCGGAGATAAATATGTTGCCCTTGAGTGATCATTGTGCGGTAAAAAACACAAATTAGAAATAGCCATTTGAATAAACGTTCGCATTCTTGTTAATTTTTGCCAAAAACTCTGGCGAAAATTTATCATTAACATTTACTTTGCTCGGCGTACCAGACCCGAAATAATTGACTGCAAAGCGGATCTGCATAAGCAGCCGCTCACCTTTGACAAGAGGTTTTCCTTTGTGCAAACCCGTTGTATCAACTGCAAGTATCGTTCCTTTTTGCCCCGTCAGCTCGACAGCGTCTTCTGGTTTGAAATGCTTGGCAACGTCTCCGTCACTAATACGACCATCTCGATAAACTTCTTTCGGAGACTCGCGGTGTGAGCGTGCGACGTAGCAATGAGGACCATTGTTTGTATCAACATCCGTCAGATAGAAAAAGAAATTAATCCAACGAATCGTGTCCATATCCACATGATAAAGTTGTGCGGCACTGTCTTTACTTACATTGTGAAAATCGGCATTACTCCACCACATCGCAACATTATGGAGTCTTACGCTTGGTCCAATGAATGCTTGCGCAACCGCTAGGAGAGATTCGTCGGTAATGAGATTTTGAATGATTGGATTTTCTAATAATACCTGAGGGTCAAGGTCATAGAGATTTGCAACTAAGTTATTGCGGTCATATAGTACCCGTTTGTTTTCATAGCCAGCAACGCGGGGTTTACTCGGTGTCATTCGGGCAAATTCTGCGAGTGTATCACAAACTTCAGATCCAAGTCGCACATCAAATTTGTGATAGCCTTGCGTGGTGAGGTTATTCAAGACTTGAGTTGCGCCATCTTGACGCATATCACCAAGTACCCCAACGGGGCTGTCAATATTCAATTTTATTGAGCGATGGCGAAAATTTTCAAAACCTGCGTAGAGAGAGTATATTTTTTTATTTGTGGCAAAATACAAATATCGTCCGCTATGATAGCCATATTCAGGTGTTGAACCAGTTGCATTGTAAATGCTAATAGCTTTAAGAAATCGGGCGGCATGAACGATAAATTTTGCAGTAGAACTCTGCTTGAGAGCCTCACGAAGTATTGACATCATTTGAGAAATTTAGTGAAAAAGTATTTGAATTTTTGGTTTCCATCAGGTGTGTAGACTATTCTCATGGACGGTGGCTTGCGCCTGACGGCCAATGAATGAACCCGTATGTTTATGAAGTTCAATGACAATATCTACTTTTTCACGAATAGAGACATCATGACTTACGAAAATCACAATTTTATTCCGATATTCATGCAAAATATTTTCAATTATCATTTCTTTTGTTGTCGGGTCTAAAGCGCTCATGCTTTCATCAAAAACAAGAACTTTTGGCTTACGTACTAAAGCGCGTGCGATACCAATACGCTGTCTTTGTCCTCCGGATAAATTTGTTCCTCTATACTGCAACATCTCATCATATCCCAAGGGTAAATTCATAATCACATCATCCACACCCGCTAAGTGTGAGGCTTCTATCATTTCTATTTCGGTAATATTTTTACCATAGCTAATGTTATTTCTAACGGTATCATTAAAAATAATTGTTTCCTGCCCTAAAATAACAATATGATGTCGCAGATATTGCTCATCATATTCGGACATAGACAAATCATTGATACTAATTCTTCCTTGTGTTGGAGAATGGAAGCCTAATAACAAATCTAATATTGTTGATTTTCCTGCCCCAGATTCTCCAAGAATAGCATAGGATTTCCCACGCTCAAAAACCAGGTTTACATCCTCTAATACCTGATTTTCTTCTGTGTATGAAAAACAGATATTTTCAAGACATATCTTTTCAATATGATCGAAGACTGGGGAGGGTTTTGTTGTTGCTAGATTACCTTTGCTTGCATATCTATCGTGTACAACATCTGTAATATCTTGTGCAGATTTAGCGTCAGAAAGTACCTTTAGAAAAACATTAACGGTGTCGCCAACTGCAAGGAAGAAACGCAATAGAAAGATGAGTAATGTGACAGCAAAAGCATAATCAAAAGCAATTTTATTTACTTGCGTACTTATCAAAATAAACATACCAAATGCGAGAATAAGCGCGAGTGCTGGGAACGTTTTGCCAAAGAAGCTAAAAAACTCCATCTGAAAGATACGTCGTTTATGCGGAACAATTTCTTGCTGAAATTTATCAAGAACGTACGATTCTGCACCAAACGCACGTACAGACCGCACACCATTCAAAGCATCAACAAAAATAGATGTCGCCGTTCTTGAGCTTTCCGTTGTGAGGATACCTAGACGGTGTATTTTTTTGAATACTCCATATGAAAGCGTCATACTCAAGCCAAGGAAAATCAATACTCCCCAGCCAGTAATCGGTGAAAAATAGTATATCATAACGTAGTACAAACCAATCAGCAAGGCATTGCTCATAAATCTGATCGTCGTAGCAATAATGCTACATGCTTTGTGAACCTCTTCTCCTGCCAATAAAATAAGATGCCCTGAACTATATTTTTCTAAAGTGCTTATTTTCTCATATTGCAGAACATTGCTTAAAGCAAGCGACATGAATTGAGCAGGCATTCTATAGGTAGTAACCGAAGCGAGAACACGCTCTGCGATGATTTGTGTCGCAAAACGCATGGAAAATAAAATTATATAGGTAAGAAAAATATATTTGGGTGATTGTGCATTCAGATGTAAAAATGAAAGTAGTTTGATGACAATGTTATTCGGCGAAACACCTCTGCCACTAGCAATTTCTGACAATGGCATAAAAGCAGCCATAGCAAGGATTTCAAGCGTAACTGAAAATAAATAAATCCCAACTGCAAACGAAAGTATCGGGTAATGCTTAAATGCAAAGCCAAAAAGTTTCTGCAAATACCCTAACCTAATACTACGAAAAACATTTAGAATTTTTTGAGGCGAGGCAAATTCCATAAAGAAATTGTTGAAGGTAAAAATAAGGTGATTGTTCCCCAGAGAACCAACAAAGACAGTAATCACACACTAATCAGCAAAGAGAATGTCTGCTATTGCTGTTTAGACTTGTTAATAGAAAAAATTACCGACACAGTACTTGACGGACTACCCTTAATGGTATTTGGCGTTGAAGCTATATAGCCATCTTGTGCAAAAAAGACAGTCTCTATATGAGGCTGAAAAAGTTCTAGTAATCCTTTGACAGTTTGGATACGCTCCTCGCTTTTTCCAACAGTGTAGCCAAATTGCGCTCGAATTTTCTCATAATCTTCGGGGGGGACATATTCAAGTGAAATAGCAATAATTCCCTTGTTTTTTACTACCCGCACCATCTCATCGGCAGCTTTCTGTTGATTATCACTATATGGCAATACCATGCTGGAAATCACTACATCCCATGAATTATCAGTATATGCCATTGTGTGCATATCGCCTAGATCGATCATAGGGGAATAACTAATTAAATCCAAACCGCGAATATTCTGACGGTTAAAGCCATATGCTTCAAGTAGTAACAGCTCACCTTCAGAACGCGGACCGATGCTTAGTATACGTGAATTGGCATTAACTGACTCAATTACCGAAAGAGGGCGAACCAAAATACTAGAGCGCTTGGAATCTAATGTTGGCAAAATTCCTTTCCAATTATGCTCTATTGTCATAGGATTGGCATCTTTAGAATTTAAGGTTTGAAAGCGTCGAAGTACTTTTGTGAAATAGAAAAACCGACAGTAGGCGACAGCACCACGAATGCGATCAATGTATAACAACTGGCGGCGTATGGTTTTGAACATAATTGGTAAGGCATTAAAGTGTAATTACCCAAAGGGTAGTTTTTGACGTAACTGCCCAGCGTGAGACATTTGGATGTTAATGAATTTTTTAGCATTGCAAAAATACAAAAATTGCCCTTACTCAAGAATTCTTTTTCTTTCCCAATTTGGCAGTGATTTGCAAGAGCGCAAATTCTACTGTGAAAACGCCGAACAAAGGGTGCTTTGTCAATGAGAAGCAAGGCTCTACAAACACTCAAGAAAGACCTACGCCGCCGCCTCATATTCTCGAATAGCGCTCTCTTGCTCTAAAATATACCCCAATTCGTCCACACCATTGAGTAAACAATGCTTACTAAAGGCAGCAATCGGGAAAGTAAGCGCTGTTCCGTCGGGCAATGTCAGCGTTTGTGTTGCTAAGTCTACCGCAAAAGCCGCATCAGGGCTTGCCTGTACGATGCTGAAAATTTTCTTCAGCTCTGCCTCGCCGACAACGATAGGCAGCAAGCCGTTTTTGAGCGAATTATTCTGAAAAATATCCGCAAACGATGATGAAACGACAGCACGGAAGCCGAACCCACGCAACGCCCAAGGCGCGTGTTCACGTGAAGAGCCGCAGCCGAAATTGTTCCCTGCAACAAGGATTTGTGCAGTGTTGGCGGGTGCTTGATTCAATATGAAATCTGCTTTCGGCGAGCCGTCGTCATTGTAGCGCCAATCTTGAAAGAGATGATTGCCGATGCCGACTTTGTCGGTAACTTTCAAAAATCGTGCAGGAATGATTTGGTCGGTGTCCACGTTCTCGACCGCAAGCGGTGCGGCGTGGGATTGGAAGGGAGTGTATTTGTCCATAGTGTTGTAATTGACGAAAAGATAAATGTTGAAAGTCTGTGAGACAAGTAATAGATTTGAAGAAAGTACGATTTTTGCAATCATCCACGATACGTTTATGTCCGCCACCTTTACTGCCGTGATTGAGCATTGCTCTGCAACAAATCTTTATGTTGGTTACGTTCCGGGATTTGCCGGAGCGCATTCGCAAGGCTCATCAATTCAAGAACTCATGGAAAATCTTCGAGAGGTTTGTGCAATGCTCTTGGAAGATGGTGTTCCTGTGCAAGAATCAGAGTTTGTTACAACCCAGCAACTCGTTCTGGAAGCCTGATGGCAATCGGTGTTCCAATACTCAAACCCCAAGAAGTTGTCGCAATATTGCTTCGTTTGGGTTTTGTGGAAGTGCGTCAGCGCGGCTCGCATAAGCAATTTCGCCATGCTGATGGGCGTGGAACGACTGTTCCGTTTCATCAAGGTCGTGATATTTCACCTGTTCTACTTCGGCAAATTGCGAAAGATATTCAACTGAGTATTGATGCTCTTTTGCGATCGTAGCTTGGTATAATCTCACTTGAATTCAACTTACAAGTGCGAAAATTGTAAGATATTGAAAAAAAATATCTCTGCGGGTGTTCGGAGTCCGAACACCTTTCGAGGTTGGTTGTTTAATTTATCCATAATTTTTTGGCAATGAGAGTGTTTCTGTCACGCATAATATCTTGCCAATTTAGGAAGTTTCTCTGCAAGTTTCTCGTATATTTCGTATCTTTCCTCTTGGGTGAAATGCTACCAGATGGGTGCAGCCTTTCGTTGGTGAATGACTATTGGTCGAATTTCCGCCAAAATAGGCATTTCACCCATTTTTTCATCATTCCAATTTCCTTTTGACAAGCACTTTTCAACGAGAAAATGGATAATCTCAATAAGCCCCCCAAGGGATTTCATGCAGAGAACGGAATTCTTGTTTCACAGGCTGCGCTTGCTACGTTTGGTGATTTCCAAAAAAACTACCACGAAGTTCGTGAAAAAGAAAAGCGTGTATTGAGTATTGCAGAGATTTTGAAACTACCATATGTTGAACCAACAAGCACAGATTATTCGTTGTGGAAAACCAGACGGCACAATATTAACCGTTTCTTGAAGTATTTATCAGAGAAGAAAAAACCTCTTCAAATTCTGGATGTCGGGTGCGGCAACGGATTTTTTACCAATCTCATGCACACCCAAGGGCATTCTGTAATGGGTCTTGACGTGAATCTCGTTGAATTGAATCAAGCTGCCGAAGCATTTGAAGCCTCAAAGATTACTTGGGTGTATGCGGACATTTTCTCGGATGATTTACCAGAGAAGAAGTTTGATATGATCACGCTTTGCTCTGCCTTTCACTATTTTGAAAATCCTACTCAATTATTACGACGTTGCAAAGAGTTACTTCATCCAGATGGAGAAATTCACCTTATTGATAGCCCATTTTATCGTGAAACAGAAATTGAAATGGCAAAAAAGCGTTCCATGAACTACTTCCGCAGCATCGGTAATGAGAATATGCACAGATATTATCATCACAATTCCTACAAGGTTTTTGATGGCTTTGATATTATTTTCAAATACAAACCAAACAAGTTCCGAAGGAGAATTTTCAAAGATTCTCCCTTCCCGTGGATCCTGATACAATGATTCGTTCAAGCGTAAAAGCCTTGAATTCAAGTACCGTTCAAAATGATCTTTGTTTGAGAAGTTAGGATTTACCTTCGTTGGATTCCTGCAAAGCGGCTTTAGCCATTGCCTCCAATAGACCTTATACGGAGTTCTGGTTTTGAAAGCGTTTCCTGCCATCGAAGTTCACTCATTACGTCATCCAAAATCCGTTGCGCAAGCTCATTTTGTGCTGTGTCCGAGAGTTTTTCCGTTTCCTGAACAACTTCGGCGAAAAGTGTCGTCATAGCTATTTTCCTTGATAAAAATGAGAAGATTACTTCTTCAAATACTTATCAAACCACTGCAAATACCGCTCAAAACGGTCTCTGTTGTAGCTTGGCATCGAAAGTCCGTGAAACTGTCCGGGGTAGATAACAAGCTGCGTCGGCACGTTTTGTGAGCGCAACCCCTGATACAACTGTTCACTGCCTGCTGCCGGAACGTTAAAATCTTTTTCGCCCGCCATGAAGAGCGTTGGCGTTTTGATGCGGTCTGCTTTCAAGAACGGATACGAGATTTGAAGCCATTTGTCGAGGTTTTTCCATGGTGCGCCGAGTTCCACTTCGTACTGACGGATGTATTGGTCTGTGCCGTAAGTAGCAAGGTGCAGAGCCGTACCTGCACCGCTTGCTGCCGCTTTGAAGCGTGTGTCGGTAGCAATCAGGTAATCCGTCAAAATGCCGCCGTAACTCCAACCTCCCACGCCTAGTCTTGCGCTGTCAGCAATGCCCTGAGCCACAAGATACTCTACAGCGCCGTGCAAATCAAGCACTTCTTTATTGCCCCAATCGCCCGAAATCGCTTTACAAAAAGCCAAGCCGCGCCCGTTGCTACCACGATAATTCACCGCAGCAACGGCATAACCACCAGCAGCCAGCATTTGCCGCGAGAGATCAAAGCCCCATTCGTCCTGCCCAACGGGACCACCGTGAATAAAGAGAATCAGTGGTAGTTTCTGCCCTTTTGCCGTACCCGCAGGGCGATAGAGCAAGCCTGAAACCTCTGCTCCGTCCTTGCTTTTCGAGGTAAACCCTTCCACACTCGCCAGCGTGAGCGGTGCGAGGAATTTTTCGTGATGCTTCGTCAGACGGCGCAATTTTCCTGGCTCCTTGGTATTTGGTTCAAATGTAAAAATCTCACTAGGAAGTTGAGAATCACTTACAACAGCGACAAATACTTGTTCTTTGGGCAAATTCACTGCAACAAGTTCACTGATGCTGTGATTATCGTCAGCAATTCTGACGGGTGCTTTATTAGGAGCAAGTGAGAACTGACCGATAATGCGGCGGCGGTCATCGGTGATGCTTGCAAACAAAGATTGCCCGTCAGCAGCCCAGACGGGGCGGGACACGGGTCGGTCAAGTGCAAGTGAAAGCAACGTCGGTTCGCCGCCTTTAGCCGAAACAACCGACAAGACAGGCTGGTCGTACATGATGTAATCCGGCGAAGTTGCGCGTGTATAGGCAATCTTTGTGCCGTCGGGACTCCAGCGCGGCGCATCATCGCTGCCTGTCCACGTGGTAAGTTGGCGCTCTTTTGCACCAACTTTTGCTTCAATAATCCAAATGTCCGTGTTGCTGTTGTAATCAGGGTCGGGAGTGCGATTGCTCACAAAAGCAATCTGTGAGCCGTCGGGAGACCATTGCGGAGAGCGGTCGTCATAGTTGCCGCGAGTAAGCGTATCAAGTTTTTTCGACTGAACATCGAACAGATACAAATGCGTTTTTTGCGGTTGCCAGAGATAGCCCTCCACGTCTTGCTTGAAGTGATAGCGCTCGGTCACAATCGGCGGCGCGGTTTTGGGTTTTGCCGAATCCAGCGGGTTTACATCTTTCAGCACCAAGACAAGTTTTTTGCCGTCCGGCGACCAAGCATATTCACCCAAATCTCCTTTCACATTTGTTAGGCTGAAAGCCTCGCCGCCGCGCCTGTCCAGAAGCCATACTTGACTCTTTTTGTCTGCTCCGCCGCGTGAGGCAACAAAACTCAGATATTTCCCATCAGGACTCCAACGCGGCGAACGCTCGCTTTCGTCTTTGGTATGCGTCATTTGCAAGGTTTCTTGCCCATCCCGGCTAATTATCCAAACATCGCTACTACGCTTGTCTTGAGCCGAATCTATCGTAGAAAGCGTGTAGGCAATCCATTTCCCGTCGGGAGAGATTTGCGGGTCGCTGACGGTCTGCAAGCGGTAGATGTCGTAGGGCTGTAAAGGGCGCTTGGAAACAGGTGTTTGAGCAGAAACTGTCGGAGAGGTAATGATTTGCAGGGAAAGAAATTGACAAAAAACCGCTGCCAGCGCAGTGAATACCGTCTGTGGTGATCGCATAATTCAGAGTGGGGATAGATGAAAAAGAGATGATATTTTAGCTGAAATGATAATCAACGTGCCGAGATGGAACCGTGAACGTTTCCAGAACCGTCCCATCAAGCGCAAGATGCAAAGCGGTGAGGTTTACTCCGAACACCGCTGCAGTATCAATATTCCAACAGTTTTCTGCTTCGCGGAACTCGGGTTCTCCTGTTTCAAGGGGCGTATGCCCGATAACCTGCAATTTACCGATATTTTTGAGTCTGGAGCGCGTCCACAGAATATTATCTTCATGATCTGGAACAAGCGCTTCTTTGATGGTATTCCAGCGCTCTGCAATTCCGGCATGACTCACAAACACGTGGTCGTTTTCCCAGAAAAGTGGGCGTTTCTTGAGCCACTTCATATCCTCCGCCAAGCGTTCAAGAAATTCAGGAACAGCGTAGTACTGGGACATCGTGGAGTTTTTTCGGCTGTACAGTTTTGCAATGGGTGGAATGGTTTCCCGCATAGCATTCCAGTACTCCAACACCATCGCCTCGTGGTTGCCTTTCAAGAAGGTAACCTCGTTAGGATGTTTTTCTTCCAATTCCCGCGCAAATGCTATCGTTTCAGGAACAAATTTTCCCCTGTCGGTCAAATCCCCAAGCTGGATAAGCCGCATAGTTTCGGGCTGCCAGTACTGCTTTAGCAGAGAGCGAAATGTATAAAAGCAACCGTGAACATCGCCAATAATGAGGAGGGTTTCAGGCATAATTGCAGTGATGAACTTTTTTCTAACATCGTGCTTTGAAGAATGGTAAACTTACAGTACATCAGGATTGATGCCAAGTTCGCGGAGTTTTGCCGCAAGAGCATTCGTCCGGCTTTGGCTCTGGTCAAGCATCTGTGCAGTTATCAAGAGTTGTTCACGTGTTTCTCCGAGTTCTTCACGTGCTTGTTCGAGTTTTGCTTCGGCTTGTTGGCGAAGTGCCTCTACTTCAAGAAAGCTCAGAAATGGCTGCCCATCGGGTTTGTAGAGTTGAAGATTTCCCGACGACATATCAAAACGAATACCCAAGCGTGGACTTGTCCAATCATTCATATCGGGGATTTCTTCCAAAAGGTCGTCCTCTTCCTTGAAGCGTATCAAGCCGCTTAATTCCTTGCGCTCAAGGTCATAGATGTAATATTCTTGCACACCGTAGCGTTCAAAAAATACGGCTTTCGCTGCCATTTCCGATGTGGTATTGGAGTCCGAAAGGAATTCAAAGACAACCTGCGGCGCGATACCGCCTTCTTCCCACTGCCGATAGGATTTTCGCTTTCCCGGCGGGCGACCAAGCGCTACCATCACGTCGGGTGCAAGAACAATCCGGGGCTTTCCTTTGACGGGATACCAAAATAAATCCATCGCCACAAACACATCGTCACGGTCGGCAAAGACTGATTCTATGCCGTATTTGGTCGTAGCGATGCACTCTGCGTGTTCAGTATTATTTGCCGTGGGTTTGCCATCGGAATCAGGATAGAAAATATCGGGTTGAGTATCCTGGAGCGAATAAGCAATAGCGGCTGCCATGATAGTACCTCTAGCAAAGTGATAAAATGCGATGACAAATGTAGAGAATATTTGTGGGGAAATCACGGCAGATGCGCCTCTCCTAGGCATCGGCGAGTGTTTCACACATGATGCCCGGGAAAAAATATTGTTGTGGAATTGGACGGGAAAATTAGAGAAAAGCTGGTTGAAAACCAATGGAAAATCGCGGAATACGGCACGAACCAGGCACTTTTATCATTATTTTTCACCCAACACAAGTGAAATATTGAGCGCCAAGAAACTGCGACTAAGTTCATTTGGGTCGCGCAGTAGGAGATTTGCCCAGTGGTAGCGCAAGGAAATATCTGCACCAACTCCGAAAATCGTTGCCTCTACGCCAAGCGCTGCGCTTGCACCGATTCTGCCGAGTGTGGATTCGGTACTGCTGATGTTTCCGTTTGGCTGAAGGTAGTCGTTGCGCCCAAGAATGAGATTGTAACTTGCTTCTCCGGCAACGTAGGCATGGAGAATGAGTAATGATAAAAAGCGGTACTCGAAGCCTAAGCCCAGTGGCACAAAGGATTGCGAGACTTTCAGCGATGTTGCCGAGGTTGGTAAAGAAGGATCATAAACAGAAAAAATAGGTGTTTCGGCGTGATGAATTGCGGCGGAGAGCGTGACTCCACGCCCTTTCTCGAAGGAGAGCAGATACCGTGCGGCGATATGATACCCAAGATTTTGCGCTTGCGAAACGGGATAAATAAATGTGCCGCCTTGTGGCAAGGCAAAGCGCACGGCGACAATTTGTTCGTAAGGAGCGGAAATACCGCCGCCCAAACGCAGACTTTGTGCGGGAAGTATCGAAGGGAATACCGCGCAAACAAGGAGTAAAGCGGCACCAAGAAGAGTTTGACGAATCATACGTTTATCATTTGTGGCTTGTGAAAGAAAGTCCGATATTTGCTTGCGTCGGTTCTATCATCAATAATCCTCATTTTTTCTTTTGGTTACAACGAGCAAAGAATATGCCGATTCTTCTTCACGCAGAAAATCTTGTCAAATCTTATTCGTCTAGTGGAAATAGTGAAAAGACCACCGTTTTGCGAGGTATTTCGCTTGCCATTCAGCAGGGGGAAATTCTTGCTATCGTCGGTTCGTCGGGGGCTGGAAAAAGTACACTTTTGCATCTTTTGGGAGCGCTGGACGAGCCGGACGAAGGTTCAATCACGCTGACCTATCATCTTTCCATGCAGCCAGAAGAGCCGGAAACATTTATTCGGCACGATTACCGTCAGTTGAGCGATATGGGCTTGGCGGGACTGCGGAATACGATGTTGGGCTTTATTTTTCAATTTCACCATCTTTTGCCGGAATTTACCGCATTGGAAAATGTGATGATGCCTGCTCTGATTGCCGGAGTATCACATTCCAGCGCCCGCGACAAGGCAACAGCGCTTATTGACCGTGTTGGGCTGTCGCACCGATTGAAGAACAAACCCGATGCACTTTCTGGTGGCGAACAGCAGCGCGTCGCCTTTGCCCGTGCGATGATGAACGACCCCGTTCTTGTGCTTGCCGATGAGCCGACGGGTAATCTGGATGCAGCCAATAGCGCAATGATTCTGGATTTGATACGACAATTTCGTCAGGAAACGGGGCAGACGTTTGTGATTGTAACCCATAGCAGCGAGATTGCCTCAGGCGCTGATAGAATCGTGCGTTTACATGAAGGTAAAATGGCATAAAGAGCGATGGCAGAAGGCATGAGCGGAAATATCTTACAAAACATTCGTATCGAAGCGTGTGAATTTTCGGAGTCACTCAAAAGAATTTGGTATCTTTTTCTTTTGATTGCTTCATAATACCAAAAACATCGTTGTTTAATCGCAAATTAAATGCTAGATTCAGGTTTGCTAAATTCTATCACGATTTCGGCTATGACCAAACGTTGACGATGTTCATGCACATTCAACGCTTCAACCATTATTAGGCTATGGCGAAAAAAGTATCGCAATCCCTCACCCAACCTCCTTCGGACAGCCCTTCCTCTAAGGCTGCTTCGGTGCGCGGTGCCTCCAAGCCAAGCGCTGAGGAGCAGATTGCCCTTTTAGAACAGCGTCTGACCGATGAAATCAATCGCCGTATAGACGTAGAGTCCCGTTTGCAGCGCTCTACTCAAGAATTTGAGTATCTTTTGCAGCAGCGCACGGAGCTTTTGCAAGAACTGGTGATGCAATTGCAAAATGAAATTGGTCAGCGCGATTCGGTCGAGGCGCAGTTGCGCAAGCGTACGGATGTGATGCACGATTTTATCAAGCAATTAGAGCAGGAAATGGAGGAACGGCGCGAGATTGAAGCAAATTTGCGGTTGAGCGAGGAGCGTTTTCGGAATGTTATTGAGAAATCCCCCGTTGGCATCTGCATTACCAATCACGACAGTACGTTTGAGTATGTGAATCCGGCGTATTGCGCTCTCTTTGGCTATGAAGCCCGCGAATTGCAGGGAAAGCCATTCTCCACACTATTCGACGACGATGAAATTCCAGCACTGGAAACCCTTTATCAGCGCATTTTTGAAGGCAAAGCCGAAATGCGCGGCGAAAGGACGCTCCGAACAAAGTTGGGACTGCCTATTACGGTGCTAACCGATTCGGTGCATAGTACGAATGAAAATGCTGGTAAAGAAGAAGACCGTAGAAAACTCATCGTTTTCGTTCTGGATATTACGCGGCGCAAGCAAGCCGAAGATATGCTCAAGCGTGCAAAAGTTATCATTGACAAAAGCCCTGCGGTTATCTATCAATTTTCGCTCAAGCCTAATTTTCCGTTGGAATTTGTGAGCGATAACATCAATCAGTTTGGCTTCACGGCACAAGATTTTACGAGCGGGGCAATCTCGTTTCTGCACCACGTCCATCAACTTGACCGTTCAAAGGTTATGGATAGTTTTCGGCATTTATCCAAAACAAAAGCTGAACATTTGCGCCGTGAGTACCGACTCATTACCCCGAAAGGTCGCACGTGCTGGGTTGAAGACAGTTTGATGGCGGTTTTTGATGACGACGGTAAGGTCGTCGGCTATCAAGGTGTGCTGTTGGATATTGATGAACGTCGCCGTGCAGAAGCGGAAATGAACAAAGCACTTATCAAAGAAAAAGAACTTATCGAACTCAAAACACGCTTTGTGACGATCGCCTCGCACGAATTCCGTACGCCGCTGACCTCCATTCTGCTTTCAGTCGGGATTATGCGGGATTTCGGACACGTCATTAGCGAAGAAGAGCGCTTGGAAAGTCTCGCACGGATTAGCAATGGTGTTCACCATATGACGGGACTTTTGGAAGATTTGTTGATGTTCGGTAGAGCAGAATCCGGCGAAATTCGTCCGAAAAAATCCCCCTTGAAAATTCGCTCATGGTGTGCGGATTTTGCAGCGCAGGTGCAGGAACGGTATGGCAAAAAGCATACACTTCTCTATGCGCCGCCCGTGCGTGAGCAGGAATATGTTGTGGACGAAGGAATGATGCGTCAGATTCTCGACCATCTGCTTTCCAATGCCGATAAATTTTCGCCCGATGGCGCTCCGGTCTATTTCAATGTGAATTTGGAAGATGACAGAGTTATTATCAATGTTCAAGATAGTGGTATCGGTATTCCACGCGATGATTTACCGCGTATTTTTGAGCCGTTTCATCGCGGCACCAATGTTGGTAATATCGGTGGAACGGGCATGGGACTGGCAATCGTCCAGAAAATGGTTGTTTTTCTGAATGGTTCCATTACTGTCGAAAGCGATATTGGCAAAGGCACGAGTTTTACGGTAATTTTACCACTAAAACTTCCGATGGACATGGAGCAAGCAATGATACTGGATTCCGCATCATAAATCGTTCAATTCGTCAACAATTATTTCACAACATCCATTTTCCTGTTCAATTGTACAGTTTCGTTTGGACAGGTACTCAAGGACTGTTAATTTTACGTGTTTCCTTCTTACGTTTCATTCACAAAAGCACTATGAAAAAAATCCTCGTTATTGAAGACGATGAATCTATCCGCCGCAGCGTTGGTATGATGTTGCGTATTTCCGGGTTTGAGGCGTTCTACGCTGAAAACGGTTCTATCGGTTTGCAAATGGCAACGCAAAGTATGCCAGATGTGATTATTTGCGATATTGCTATGCCCGTTTTGGATGGTTATGGCTTCATTCAAGAATTGCGCAAAAATACAGCAACAGCAAAAATCCCTGTAATTTTCTTAACGGCAAAAGCATCCGAAGAAGACGTTGCCAAAGGAAAGGCGCTCGGCGCAAATGCGTATTTGACCAAGCCAATTTGGCCCGCCGATTTGCTCAAAATTGTTCAAGAGCAGCTTGGACAAAGCGCATAAGCAATAGTCTCGCGTGTACTATCAACAAATTCTGCCTTCGCAAGCGTTTCATTGTTTCTGTGAAACGCTTGTGCTGCGCCGTCAAGTTCATTATAGTAACTGTTTCTTCTATTGCTTTTTTGATAATTGAATAGTTGATATGCAAACAGTTGACACCCCAATATTGACGTAATTCTCACGTTTTCTCTTCACTTCATTCAGACAACGAGGTTTTCAATGTCCCACAAAATTCGCCGCGCTGCCGTTATCGGTTCCGGTACAATGGGCGCTGCCATCGCAGCACATATCGCAAATGCTGGTATTCCGGTACTGATGCTTGATATTCCCGCAAAAGAAGGCACCGACCGCAATGCTATTGGTAAAGCGGGACTCGACCGCGCCACGAAAGCAAAACCCGCGTCCTTTATGAGTAAAGACCGTGTTCGGCTCATTACCGTCGGCAACACCGAAGACGACATCGCCAAACTTGCCGAAGCAGATTGGATCGTCGAAGCAGTATTAGAGGACTTAACCATTAAACGGCAGTTATGGGAAAAGGTCGAGAAACACGTCTCTCCAACAGCAATTATTAGCAGTAATTCGAGCGGAATACCGATGCACTTACAAGTAGAAGGTCGTTCGGAATCCTTCCGTAAGCGTTTTATCGGTGCGCACTTTTTCACGCCGCCTCGCTATCTGCACCTTTTGGAACTCATCCCGACCAAAGAGACCGCACCCGAAGTCATTGAAGCGCTCAAATATTTCGGCGATCACATTCTTGGCAAAGGTATTGTAACCGCCAATGATGTGCCGGGCTTTGTTGCGAATCGCGTGGGCGTATTTTCGATGGTCAAGGCAATGAATATCATGCTTGAAATCGGCTTGACGCAAGATGTCGTGGATGTTCTGACGGGTCCTATTTTAGGACGTGCTTCCAGCGCTACCTTCCGTACGGCGGATTTGAGCGGTATTGACATTATTTACCATGTTACCAAGGGCTTGAAAGATTCCACAGGCGAGGACTTTGAAATTCCGGCGATTGTCCCGAAAATGATGGAAGCAAAATTGCTTGGAGACAAGACCAAATCAGGCTTCTACAAAGCCACCCGTGATGAAAAAGGCAAACGCAAGATTCTTGCCTTAAACTTCGATACCTTAGAATATGAAGATCGTGGTCGGGTAAAAATTTCCGAGTTGGAAAAAGTGAAAGAAAAACCCCTTGCAGAGCGCATCAAAACGGCGTTTGCGTTGCAAGACAAGCACGGCGAGTTTATCCGCCGCACCACATTCGAGATGATTCATTACGCTGCAAGCAAAGTGGGCGTGGTGGCAAATTCATACTTGGAGATTGACAACGGCTTGTGCTGGGGCTTCGGCTGGGAAATTGGTCCCTTTGAAACCTGCGACATTTTAGGCGTGGACACCGTGATTGCCGAACTCAAAAAAATGGGCAAAGACGTTCCTGCTATTCTTCAGGAATATGCCGACAAAGGCGCAAAATTCTATCCCGATGATAAGCCAATGCCGCGTCCGCAAGGCGTAGTCCATATCCCGGACGTGCGCCGCGACGAAAAGCGCATTATCAAGGGCTTGGATAATGCAAGCCTGTTGGATATTGGCGACGGTGTTCTTTTGTTGGAGAAGCACACAAAAATGAACGTTCTGACGCAAGACGTAACGGAACTGATGGAACTTGCCGTAGAAATTATTCCGAAACATGGCTACGCTGGTTTGGTGATTGGTAATCAAGGCGATAATTTCTGTGCCGGTGCGAATGTCTTGCTGATGGCAATGGGTGCGCAAGCGGGACAATTTGACGCTATTGACAAGGAAATGATTCGGTTCCAAACAGCTATTCGTTCTGTGCGCTATGCACCATTCCCGGTTGTTTCTGCGCCGTTCAACATGACGCTTGGCGGCGGCGTGGAAGTCACGATGGTTGCCGATGACCGTGTAGCGAGCGCTGAGACGTACATGGGCTTAGTAGAAGCGGGTGTCGGGTTGATTCCTGCCGGCGGCGGCTGCACAGAACTCCTCTGGCGCTTCAATCAGCAACTCCACCCCGACGCTGACCCGTTTGAGTCCGTCAAACGCGCATTCCAGCTTATTTCGATGGCAAAAGTTTCAACGTCTGCCTACGAAGCCCAAGAACTGGGACTTTTGGAGCAGAGCGATATTATCACGATGAATCGCCAGCGCGTTGTCGCCGATGCGAAGCGTCGTGTGTTGGAATTGGCTGTGGATTACCTTCCGCCACTTCCGCGCCGCATCAAGGTTTTGGGCGAAGCCGCGTACGCAAATTTGTCGATGGCAATTTGGGGTATGCGCGAAGCAAACTACATCAGCGATTACGATATGCACCTCGCAAAGCAACTTGCACGAGTGCTTTCGGGCGGTACGCAGAATTTTGCTACGGAAGTTAGTGAAGAATATATGCACGATTTAGAGCGTGAAGTTTTTGTTGAACTCTGGAAGCAACCCAAAACGCAAGAGCGCGTTATGGCAATGCTGACCACCGGTAAGCCGCTTCGCAACTAATCTGCAAGAAGAGAGATTTACTCAAAAGGGTGAGAATGCTGGGCATTCTCGCCCTTCTTTTTGCCATAGCTGCTGCTCGTTTGAATGGTTTTCCAAAATAATACCATTTTGAGTTGAAAATCATGTATTCAAATACCCGTGAAACTTAGTATGTGATTCTTAAAATAAGCGCTTATTTTTAATCCAGTATTTATGCGGCTTCTTGAATTTAACGTAGCTTCAATGCTTGCTTGTAAATAGTTAGTTATTTTAAGAATCATGTACTTAGTGACCCAAGAAGATTGCCAAAAAATCATGGACAAATTAAACAATCGATCTCGAAAGGTTCTCGGCTTCCGAACGCCAGCAGAGGTATTCTTTTCCATGAACTTACGACTTTCGCACTTGTAACTTGAATTCAAGCTGGATTACTTTTGTCATGGAACTTACCAATGCTTGCTGCAAGAAACTGTGTGATGGATTGTGCGCTCGCTATGACATCCAACGCTACAATATCAATGACTGGCAGTCCTACAGCAAGATGCTGCCACCTTTGAGGCATCGTATCAGCAAAAAAGGCACACAGCGCATTTGAACGGCAAAACCTGAATTTTCGGATGCACATCAAACGGCTCAACCGCCCAAACGATATGCTTCTCCAAGTCAGAAATCATGCACGATGTGGTGACAAAACTCTACGTGTACCGCACCAATTCAAGAAAGTAACACTTTTAGGACACGCCTCATTTCAACGATGCCCACACCTGCGTCGCCGCTATCTCCCCGCTCCGCGCTGCACTCTCTATCGTTGCCGGCAAGCCCGTGTTTGTCCAGTCTCCTGCCAGAAATAAGCCCTGAAGGGCTGTTTGAGCATTTGGGCGATTTCCCCCGTTTGTTGGGGTGAAAAGCGGTGTTGCGTTTTTTTCTCGGATAACGCGGGCGTGAAGTAAAGTAGCGGTGCGGGCTTTGGGGAATACCGCTCGAAGGTCGGCGAGACAAACATCAATAATTTCCTGTTGCGAAGCCGCCGTTAGGGATTGGGCGGCACTAATAGTGAGGGAAAGATGGCTCGGAAAGCGCTCTACAAGCGATGTTTCGGCAACACAGATTTTTCGCCGATTAAAGACCCATTGCACCGTCGTCCCCAAAAGCGCGATGAAATCCTGTTCGACAAATTCTTGGTCGAACCACAAATACACCGATAAAATTGGTGAGGTTGAAAATTCTGAAAAGTTCATAAAATCAGGTGTTGAGCGCATCGCGTCGGGGAGAAGTTTCAGAAGCGAATGTGCCGGAACAGCGCTCACAACCGCATCAGCACGGAATTCTTCGCCGTTTTTCAAGCGCACACCACAGACAAGACTATTTTCTACCAAAATTTCACTCACCAACCCCGTCATAAAGCGACTCCCACGCTTTTCCAACCACGCTTCGGCTGTGCTGAGAACTTCATCCAAACCCGTAGTCGCAAGCAACATTTGTGAGGCTTCAGCGCCACCGAAAAAGGCGAGGCGCATCACTGCCGCAAAGAGTGTTGCTGAGGATTCTGCCACAGATGTATTGAGTGTTGCCAAAATAATTGGCTCCCAAAGCCGCGTAATGACGCGCTCCGACTGCTTTTCTTCTCGTAAAAGTGCCTGTGCTGTTTTTCTGTCCGCCTGCACAAGATTCAACTGCAACCGCGCAGCAAAGCGCACCAAACACCATTTTTCTTCCCACGACAAGCCTTGAAGCCTCATCATACCAAGCGCCATGCCAAGTTTGCCGGGCAAAAGTGAAGCGTCGAGGGAGAAGAAGGTGTTAAGTGTTGAGTGTTGAGTGTTGAGTGTTTGAGTGGTAAATATTGGAGTGCTTGGCGGCTCGGCAAACCAAACACGGAGCGTTTTCTGGCGGCGGAGCAGATGTGTTGTGCCGAGAGTGTCCAAAAGCCGGAGAGCAGCTTCGTAGCATCCCATCATCAAGTGCTGCCCGTTGTCTATCGTTTCGCCTGTAAAAGTATCGGAAAGAGATTGGACACGCCCTCCCAGCCGTGACCGCGCTTCGATGAGCGTCACGCGGCAGCCCTGCTCCGTAAGCCGCACGGCTGCTGTTGTTCCAGCAAAACCGCCGCCAATCACGATAACGTGCGGTTTTTCTGCCAAATTAGGCTGCACAGCCATTATTCATCCCCCAAAAGTCTTTTCATTGCTTGCGTGACGCGCTCAAAGGAAAATTCTGCCAAAATCTGCTGCATTGCGCTTTGAATCTCATCAAGGCAGAGGTTGCCGATACTTCCTTCGTGCGTGTGATTGACCGTGCCGCTTGGTGTGAAACGGTTTTTGGCAATATCATCACCGACCCGTTTGTAAGCATCCCGGAATGGTACGCCTTGGAGTACAAGCTCATTGACGGCTTCAACGCTGAAAAGATAGGCATAAAGAGCCTTCCCACGCTCGTCGCTCAAAATATCAGTGCGCACACGAATCTGCTTCAGCGAAAATTCAGCAATCGCTAAACACGACTTTATACTTTCAAAGGCAGGAAACATCGCCTCTTTGAGCAGTTGTGCGTCGCGGTGATAGCCGGAAGGAAGATTATTGGTCATCAGGATAATTTCATTCGGAAGCGCCTGTAAACGATTGCACCGTGCGCGAATTAACTCGAAAACATCAGGGTTTTTCTTGTGCGGCATAATACTGGAGCCGGTCGTCAAATCGTCGGGAAAGCTGACAAAACCGAAGTTTTGGCTCATAAAAAGCGTAATATCCATTGCCATTTTCCCCAACGTTGCGGCAAGCGAAGAGAGTGCTTGCGCGATGATGCGCTCCACTTTGCCACGCCCCATTTGAGCATAAATAACGTTGTAATTCAAATCGTCGAATCCTAAAAGGTCAGTCGTCATGCGGCGATTGAGTGGAAACGACGAGCCATAACCCGCCGCAGAGCCAAGCGGATTTTTATTCACAATGCGGTATGCCGCCAGCAGCATAGACACGTCATCAACAAGGCTTTCGGAATATGCCCCGAACCATAATCCAAACGACGAGGGCATAGCAATTTGCAAGTGCGTGTATCCGGGCAACAGCGTGGTTTTATGCGCTTCAGCAAGCCTGAGTAGTTGCGTAAAAAGAGCATCAGTCGCAAGAACGATATGGCGCAATTCCTCACGGAAAAAGAGCTTGCAATCCAGCGCTACTTGGTCATTCCGCGAGCGCCCGCTATGAATTTTTTTGCCAACATCCCCCAAACGCTGCGTGAGCAAAAGCTCCACCTGCGAGTGAATATCCTCCACATCGTCAGCAATCCGAAAATGCCCCAAACGAATTTCCCCTGCGATAATGCGCAAATGGCGCTGCAAGAGTTGCCATTCTTCGCCCGTGAGAAGATTGATGCTGTGCAGCATTGCGCCGTGTGCCAGCGAACCTGCAACATCGTATTCTGCCAGCAAAAGGTCAAGTTCGCGGTCGCGCCCAACGGTGAAGCGCTCTATGGCTTCATTCGTCACGGTCGCGGATTTGCTCCAAAGTTTCATGATGAAAAAAGGGAAAAATGGGTAATTGTTCGGATTCGGTCTGGCAGATTAAAACGAGAATTGGCGGGGCTTTGAGGGTTTTGTACTTCATCGTTTATTCTTCAAATTTCCTTATTCGCCCACTGCTCTATTTACCTGCAAAAGCCACATCTGTGCGAGCGAAAATACTAAAATAATCCCAAAAGCAATATACGCCAATGCACACGCATAGCCCATCATATCGGACTTTTCAAAAGCATTGATATACACCGAATACATCAGCGTCGAGGTAGAGCCGAGCGGTCCGCCTCGCGTCATCACGTAGATTTCGATGAACACTTGAAACGAGCGAATAGTATTGATTACGACCACAAAGAGCAGTGTTGGGCGCAGCATTGGCAACGTTATGCGCCAGAAACGCTGCCAAGGGCTTGCACCGGCTAAATCTGCCACTTCATAGAGATCGCCGGGAATAGTTTGCAGCGCCGACAGAAAGAGCATCATGTAATAGCCGCTTGCTATCAGCACATCCATCGCCATAATACTGGGCAGCGCTGTGGTCGTGTCTTGCAGCCAGCCGCGCAGGGGAAACGGCGCGTTCAGAAGTCGGCAAAGCGCCGTCAAATAGCCATCCGAAGCATATAAGGTACTGAAAACCAGTGCCAAAACAATCAGCGACGTAACCGAAGGAACAAAAAATGCTGCTCGAAATAATCCTTGAAAACGCGGCACGGAATGGAGAATTACCGCCAAAGCCAATGCCAAAGCCGTTGTGAAGGGAATTGTTCCCAAGGCAAAGAGGGCGGTATTTTGGAGCGCTTGCCAGAAAAAAGCGTTGGAGAGAATGTGTGTGTAATTGCCGAGACCGACGAAAACGGCTTCATTCCGCAAGGTGTAATATTTGGTAAAACTGAGATAAAGCGCATATCCAAGCGGATACAGCCAAAACACCAGCAACGTCAAGCCCCACGGGGCAAGAAATAGCGCAGTCTTTGGGTCGAAGTGTCGGTGAATATTCGTTCTCATAGCGTGAAATTTAGAGCTTGAAATACTCTCGATAAATGGGTTGCCGTGCCGCAAATTGCGCCGAAAGCACCAAATGAACACCAAGTGCTAAATACCAAGGGGCGCGATACTCAATGTCGTCAATAATGACAGCACCACCGTTTTCGCCCTTAACAACACGATGCACGTGCCGCCACGCCGTCAGGAAAAATGGCAATTTCACGCCTTCATCAATAAAAAACCATTCGTCGGCATAGACCTCATGCCCGGTGATTTCGCCCGCTTTGGTGATGCGGCTCACCCAGAGTTCGGTGCGATTCAGCACGGGAAGAACCATTTCGATATGCACTTCGTCGTCCTTTTTGCAACCATCGTAGCGGACGACCTTAACGGGCGGAAATGTCGGAGTGAGTTTTTGAAAAAGGTCAAGCGTGAAACGTGCGGCAACGTCGCGGTAGGATTGTCCGACGGCAGTGGTGAAACTGAGTTTCATGGAAAGGATAGGTTAGTGATGATGCTGTGAATAACGAGAAGAAATTGGTACCATAAAGTGAGGTGTAGCCCACCTTCGACGTTGACTACACCTCATGGTATTGACGACTGGATAACGGGAAGATTTTTACTTCGCCCGTGCAATCTTCATAGCTTCAGGAAAAAGCTGGACGGCTTTTTCAACTTCTTTGTTTTCAACATACGACTCGACAAATTCCGGGCTGGTGTTCCAAATGTACGTCGTGATAAGCGCTTTTACAGAGCGATTGAGAATCGCTGCATCCCGCACAAAATCTTCGTCTTTCCATTCTGCTTTGCGCTCGGTGGCGGTCTGTTTGAGTTCGGCAATCGCGGCATTGTCGAGATCGTATTTTTGGAGGAACTGCACGATGTCTTTCGCATATTTCGCACGAAGTTCGTTGCCGCTTTTGATAACAACATTATCGGCAAAGTCTTGAATAACACCTTTGCTGCTCAGTTGACGCATAAACTTACTTGCGGTGTCATTTTTGACGATGTAATCCGGCACAATGCCGCCGCCGCCATATACCGTCCGACCCGATACCGTCTTGAACTTTGGGCGTGGAGTTGTGTCATTTTCGTGTTTGTGGTCGAGGTTTGCGCCTTCCTCAACATCTTCGCGCCCTTCCAAAGCGTAGTATTTGCTGCGGTCTCCGGCGTAAGAACGTTGAATGGAGCGCCCCGACGGGGTGTAGTAACGGGCAATGGTTAATCGCAATTCCGAGCCATCTTGAAGTTGGTACGGTACTTGCACCAAGCCCTTACCAAACGAGGTTTCACCAACAACCAAGCCTCTGTCCAAGTCTTGAATCGCACCGGAGACAATTTCGCTTGCCGATGCAGAACCGGCATTGATAAGCACGATAAGTGGGATATTTTCAAGGCTTCCGGCGCGGGTTGAGAAGTAGCGCTCGCTCAAAACCTCATTCCGCGCTTTGGTGTACACAATGGTTTTGCCCGCCGGAACAAACTCATCCACCAGCCCGAATGCCTGTTGGAGATAGCCTCCGGCGTTGTTCCGCAAATCCAGAACGAGTTTTTTCATGCCTTGTTGC
This sequence comes from Ignavibacteria bacterium, assembly GCA_947459425.1. Lineage (GTDB taxonomy): Bacteria > Bacteroidota > Ignavibacteria > Kapaibacteriales > UBA4661 > PH2015. The sequence continues at coordinate 18,678 of CANHDJ010000004.1, read as the reverse complement.
TTGAGCGCAAAGGCGGCTTTCTGGACTTCTTCCACCGTTGTTGCGCCGAATTTATTGAGATAAATATAGCCAATATCCGTGCCTTCAATAATCCACGAAGCATCAACCGTGCGAATCGGTACACCTTCACGCATGATGGTCAGAGGAATGAGATTTGGTGAGCCTTCGCGCTTGATGTGAACGGTGACTTTTGTGCCATGTTGCCCTTTGAGTTTGGTTGGTACGTCGTTTGATTTCATGCCGACGGCGTTAGCATTATCAATTTTGACAATACGGTCGCCGCATTGAACCCCCAAGCGCTCACTCGGACCGCCGATAAGCGGCGTGAGAACGGTGATGGTGTCTTTGATGATACGAAACAAAACCCCAATGCCAAAGTAATTGCCCTGAAACCGCTCCTGTTCGCTTTCGCGCACCTTGGGCGGCAAGTAGGCGGAGTGCGGGTCGAGTTTACTGAGCATACCGCGAATAGCACTTTCGGATATTTGCTGGAGATTGACGGTATCAACGTAGTTTTGGTTGATAAGATTGATAATATCACCAAATTTTTTGGTTTGTGCTAACGGCGTGGTCTCTTGCGCAACAAGAAACGATGGCATACCAACGCTAATAAAAATCAATGCGCCAAGCACAAGGCTGTGGAGCAGAGGGCGAGAAGAGGCGCTTAAAGAAGGCATGAAGGAGGAGGTAAATTTTGAGGAAAAATGGGATGAGCCGCAAATCGAAAGCACACAAAATGCTCTTGCTTGGTCTCAGATGCAATATAACGTAGAAAATACGATTTTGATACAGACTTCGCGCTATGGAGAAAATTTTGCCGCACTCCGCTCTGCGTTTGGGAACACAGAAGGCGGAAAAACTGGATATTGTCCTCGCGGGTGACTCTTCGTAAGGCTAGTAAATACGGCTTTATGCAAAAAAATGTTTGAAAATATGCCGCACTTTCTGCATTTTGTAAGTTTGCTTGACACATTCTTGTCTATTATCATAACGAGCGATTCATCAATCAACTAGGCTTCCTAGAGGCGCTTCCGTTGTGAACCATCTGAAAAACATTATTGTATGGCACTTGGCATTTTCTCAAACGACATCGCCATTGACTTAGGCACGGCAAACACGCTTATTTGGGTAAAAGGGAAAGGCATTGTTCTCAACGAGCCGTCCGTTGTGGCATTTGACCGCGTGAGCAAACGGATTGTCGCTATCGGACACGAAGCCCGCTCAATGGTCGGCAAGACCCACCGCGATATTCAAACCATTCGCCCTCTTCAAGATGGCGTAATTGCTGACTTTGAGATTACCGAGGGAATGCTTCGCGCATTTATTCGCAAAATTTCTCCGCAGTGGCAACCGGCTCGCCGCGTCGTGATTTGCGTTCCGTCGGGTATTACGGAAGTGGAAAAACGCGCCGTCCGCGACAGTGCCGAACACGCTGGAGCAAAAGAAGTCTATCTGATTTCCGAGCCGATGGCGGCGGCGATTGGCATTAACCTCAATGTTGCCGAACCCGTTGGCAATCTCATTGTTGATATTGGTGGCGGCACAACTGAAATTGCGCTTATTTCGCTTTCGGGTATTGTCGGGCATGAATCCATACGTGTTGCGGGCGATGAGATGACGGAATCAATCGTACAATACTTCAAGCAAAACTATAATATTCTCATTGGCGACCGTACCGCCGAGATGATAAAATGTCAAGTTGGCTCTGCTGTTCCGTTTGCAGAGGAAGTTGATATTGAGGTGAAAGGTCGCGACCTTGTAGCGGGCATTCCGCGTATGATTCGCGTCAGTTCGGTGGATATTCGCCAAGCGCTGAATCCCACTATCACGGAGGTTGTGAGCGCTATTCGGACGCTCTTGGAGCGTATGCCGCCGGAACTTTCGGCAGATATTTTCGACCGAGGTATTATGCTCACTGGCGGCGGAGCGCTGCTCAAAGGCTTGGACGAGCGCATTCGCCTTGAGACGAATTTGCCCGTTCACGTTGCCGAAGACCCGCTTTCTGCCGTTGTGCGCGGGACAGGCAAGGTTTTGGAAAATATTGATGAATACTCTGCGGTTTTGATTAAAAATCGTCGGTATTAACTTGGTGTAGAATCTCATTTACAAAAGCGCGTATAGCGGCAATTTCTTGCGCTGACGCGCTTTTGCGCACTTCAGGCATAGCGGCACTCTTATTCACAATTTCTCCACAAAAGCTGTGAGCGATAAGCAATGATGCGTATTATCGAACTTATTGTTCGTTTCAAAGAATATGTTGTCTTATGCGTCCTTGTCGCCATGAGCTTTTTGCTGATGACCTTTGGCAATGCAGCAAAATTGCGCGGGTTTCGCATTATTTTGATTAGCGGCGTGGGATTGCTTCAAGAATCGCTTGCGTGGCTGCCGAATCCGCTGACAATTCTCAGCGATAATGCGGCACTCCGCGAAGCAAACTACCGCCTGAGCCGTGAAGTTGCTCAGACACGCCGTGCTGTTGCCGAAAATGAGCGTTTTCGCTCTCTTCTGCAATTCCGCGATTCTGCCGATTATGCCGTGCTTCCCGCACGAGTTGTTGGGCGTATCATGGACAAATCGCGGTATTATCTCACATTGAATGTCGGTGTACTTGATAGCGTGGTAGCAGGAATGCCTATTTTGAACGACAGAGGTTTGGTGGGATTTGTCTTTTCATCGGCACGGCATAATGCAATTGTCCAAACAATTTTAGACAAAGACACTCGTATTGCCGCAAAAGTTGAGCGTAGTCGTGTCAATGGCATCGTTTCTTGGGAAGGCGGTACGGCGCTCTATTTGACGAATGTTTCCAAAACCGAGGATGTGAAGGAAGGTGATGTCGTTGTAACGTCGGATTATAGCAGCCGCTATCCGGCGGATATTATCATTGGGCGCGTCGTCGAGAAAAAAGATGAACCTACAACGCTTTTTTGGAGGCTTCGCATCGAACCGGCGGTTCATTTTCCTTCTGTTGAGTACGTTTTCGTTGGCTTACAGCCGCCCGACGAGGAGCGCTTGATGGTGGAAGACCTCTTGGAAAAACGCCTCAAAAAAGGCGACGGCAACCGTGAAAACAGCACCCGCGCCCGCGACGCTATCCGCGAGGCAAATCGCCTCAACCGCGAAGCCTCGAAAGAAGCCATCAAAGAGGCAGAACGCCAAGCCGTGCGAGACTCCATCAAAAATGCCCGTGAGCGCCAAAATGCGCCTAAAGATTCAACCGAAGAAAACTAAGCCCAAATCGCCTCCAAGCCAGCATCAATGCGCTAATGGCTAATGACTAATGCACCAATGACCAACTAATCAATCCCCCCATTGCCCTGTGGAAATTTTTCGTTCACAAACGCCCTTCACTGACCGTGAAGCCCTGATGAATAATCCGGTCTTACGCTATATTGCGTATGCCGTTGCAGCGCTCTTATTGGCGGTCGCAACGGTTGTGCTGGTGCCGTTTATTGCTATTGACGGCATCGTACCCGACGTGATGCTAATTTGGGCAATTTGGGTGGCATTGAATGAAGGTCAGATGATTGGTATGATAGCGGGGTTTGGTGCGGGGCTGCTCTTTGATGCGGTTTCGGCGGATGTGATTGGCTCGAATGCGCTGGCAAAGGTCATTGCGGTTTTTGTGGCAGGATATTTTTATCTCGAAACCCGCGAACGAGAAATGACGGGTAGTTTGCGCTTTCCAATGATTGTCGCACTCTGCTCGGCACTGCACAACGTTATTTATTACTTTTTCTATCTTCGACCAACAGAGATACACTTTCTTCAGTTTTTCCTGCGCTACGGCACGCTGACGGCGGTTTACACGACGGTTCTTTCGCTTATTCCGATGTTGAGCATTTCGCGTCAGAAAGAGTAACAAACCATGGAACAGACACCACCAATCAACGTTTCGCACCTTTTTGCCCCTCTGGACGCTCATCTCATGGTGCTTCTTCGCTCATTGAGCGCTGACGATTGGTCGAAACCAACGGTAGCAAAGCGGTGGACTGTCAAAGATGTTGCCGCACATTTGCTGGACGGCAATATCCGTGCGCTTTCGATGCAACGTGATGGGTACTTTGGTCTGGCAGCGCCGCAAGTCACTCAATCCTACGCCGAGTTAGTTCATTGGCTTGACAACATCAATCACGAATGGGTACAGGCTGCAAAGCGCATCAGTCCTGATGTTTTGATTTTTTTGTTAGAAGCAACAGGCGCTCCGACAAGTATATACTTCGCATCGGTCAATCCTTGGGCAGATGCACCATTTCCCGTGGACTGGGCGGGCGAAACAAAAAGTTTTCAATGGATGCACGTAGCACGGGAATACACCGAAAAATGGCATCATCAACAGCAAATACGCGACGCTGTTGGACAAACAGAGGTATTGATGACGAGAGAATTATTCTACCCGTGTATTGATACGTTTATGCGCGGACTTCCCTTGACATACACCAGCATCGAAGCGCCCGCAGGAACAAGTGTTCAGGTAGAAGTCACACGCGAGGCTGGTGGTGCATGGTATCTTGAACGAGGGCAAAATGGGTGGGCGCTTTCACAGAACCACGTCTCAAACCCCGCAACACGAGTAGTGATTCCGCCAGACGTTGCATGGAAGGTCTTTACCAAAGGCATTTCCTACGAAAAAGCGCGAGAACGCACAGAAATTACGGGCGACATCGCGCTTGGAGAACACGCACTGACGATGGTGTCGGTGATGGCGCAGAAACGATAGCATTTGCGCCTTTATTGGCAATTGATTTTACCCGCGAGCAGTTACAAGCAGCATTGTACCGGCTCATTTCTAACCATTCTTCTTCGAGGTGTGAGGCTCCCGCTTCATGCTTCGCTTATCGTTTCGCATACCATGTACTTATCACAAATTGAGATTGTCGGCTTCAAGTCTTTTGCCGTCAAAACCCAAGTCAAATTCACGCCCGGCATGACGGCTATTGTTGGTCCGAACGGCTGTGGAAAAACGAATGTTGTTGATGCGCTCCGTTGGGTTTTAGGCGAACAAAAGGCTTCCACACTCCGTTCCGACAAAATGCACGATGTCATTTTTAATGGCACAAAAAATCGCCGTCCGCTTGGACTCGCCGAAGTATCGCTCACCGTGCAGAACAATCGCGGCGTACTGCCGACCGAATACACCGAAGTTAAAATGACGCGCCGCCTTTTCCGAAGCGGCGAAAGCCAGTATCTTCTGAACGGCACAGAATGTCGTCTGCGGGATATTACCGACCTTTTCATGGATACGGGTATGGGACCGGATGCGTATTCGGTCATTGAGTTGAAAATGATTGAAACCATTCTCAGCAGCCGTACCGATGAGCGCCGTAAACTCTTTGAGGAGGCGGCTGGAGTGACAAAATACAAAACCCGTCGCCGCGAGGCAGAGCGAAAGTTGGAGACCATTCAAAGTGATCTTTCTCGCATTAACGATATTGTGGTCGAGGTGCAAAAAGTCGTGCGGTCATTGTCGCGCCAAGCGGCAAAAGCAAAACTGGCGGCGGAAATTGGCGGGAAGCTGCACAAGGTCGAGCGTGTGATGCTACAACATGAATATGCCCAGCTTTTGCGCCTTGTGCAGCCTCTTGAAGAAAGCATTCGCACCGAGCGCAGCACCAAAGAGCGCTTCGACCAAGAATTGCGCGATGCCGAGTCGGTGCTGGCAGATTTGGAAGCGCAACAAAACGAGATACAAAGCCGTCTGCAAGCCGCCGAAACGGATTTTGTCGAAGCGCAACGCCGTCAAATGGCAGCTTCACAGGAACGCGCCGTTGCCAATGAGCGCTTAATCGCCTTGGAACGCAGTCGGGAACGGGCGTTGAAGGAAGCAGACGAACTGCGCAGCGCTGTTGAGCAAGCAGAAATCCGTCTTGCAGAAACCCGTTCGGCGCTTGACAATTCCGAACAGCATTTGGAGAGTGCCGAGAGCGCTTACGCAAGCCTGAAGGCGATTGCCGACGAAATCAGCGCCCAAGCACAATCCGCCCGCACAAACACGCGGTCAGCAAACGAAGCCGTGATGAGCCTTTTGAACCAAATCAATGCTGCACGTGCAAATTCGGAGCGCACAATTGCATCGTTGAATGCTCTGGCACAGCGCAAAAGCGAGACTGAACGCGCCATGCAGCAGCAGCAGGAAAAACTCCTCACGACGCAGCGCGATTGCGAAGCAGCATTGACGCTGGGTGCAGAGCATCAAGAACGGGTGCGCCAAGCCGAGAACGAACTTCAGGCGGCACAAGAAACCGTCGAGACGCTCCAAGCCGAAATCTCTGCTATGGAGCGCGATGCAGCCAATCTTCACGCCGAGTTGAGCCGAAAAACTGCCTCATTGGAGTTTTTGCAGGGGTTGGTGAATACCGCCGAAACTGCGCAGTTTTTGATGAAAACGGGCGCATGGCAACCCACACGCCGCATCACGCTTGCTGAGGCGGTTTCTGCTGATGCTCATTTGCGCGTTGCCTTGGAATCGGCATTGGGCGAAGCGGCAAATTATTTTATCGTGGGGAACGCTCAGGAGGCGGCTTCTGCGATTGCGGCGTTGAAATCGGCGAATAAGGGGAAAGCTACCTTTATCTGCCTCGACCGCGTTCCCACGCACCCTGCACCTAAGCCACTCGGTGAAAACACAGGCTTCAAAGGATATTTGAGTGAACTTGTCAACACCAGCAGTGATGCGCTGCGCAACATACTCCGCCATACGCTGGGCGATATGCTTTGCGCCGAGACCGCCACTAACGATGCTGCGCAAGAAGCATTCGCAAGCGGTTTGTGTCATGCAGTCGTAGCGCTGGACGGCGAGATTATTCGGGCAAATGGCAGCACTAAAGGTGGTGGCACGAATCCTACCGAAGGCGCAACGATTGGGCGCTCGGAACAAATCGAAACTCTCAAGCAGGAAATAAGCGCCTTGCAGATGCGCCTTGCCGACATTCGCGCTACCATTAGCGAAAAAACGGCGCTGCGCAAAGAATATAACCCCAATCGCCTTGCCGATGCGCTGCGCAGCGCCGAGGCTCTTCAAAGCAAACACGCGCAAACAGTAGGACAGTTGCGGTTTCAAGTCGAATCGTTGGAAGAATCGCTTGAGCAAAAAAGCAATGATATTGACCGTTTTGCCGCAGAAATGCTGGCTTTGGAGCAGGCACAAGCCGCAGAAGGCGCACAGGGCAACGAATTGGAAGAACTCACGCGCCGCAAACACGCGGCGGAAGAGCATTTACAACGAATGCAAGAAGCAATGGCGGCAGTCGAAGAAGAACTCGCCGCCCGCACGGGTGAAGCCCGCAGTGCCGAAATGCAGCTTGTGGAGGCACGTGGCGAACAGCGCACGCTTTCCGGCTCGGTAGAGCGCTTGGAAGGGGAAATTTCTTCGCTGGAAGAGCGTAGCCATAAACGCGAGCAGGAGGCACTTGAGGCGCAAAAGGAGCATGATGCCTTGGAACAGCGCTTTGCTGCATTGGAAAGCGTTTTGGCGGATGCGCAAAGCGTGGCAACAAGCGCCGAAGCCGTGCGCGACGGTATAGCACGTGAGCAAGCGGACATTCGCTCGCACATTCAACGGGAAAGCGAGGAATCGCGCAGTGTTCGCCGCGAAGCCGAAGCCGTGACAACGCGCCTTCACAAAGCAGAATTGGATTTTGCCAATTTACAAAACCGGGTTGGGATCTTGCAGGAACGCGCTTTGGAGGAATTTACGCTCGACCTCGCAACCTTTGTCACGCCCGAAGCGCTGGAAGAATCGGCTCTCGGCGACAATACGATGCTTTTTGAAGATGCAAAATTCGACCTTGCGCGGCTGAAAACCGAAGCAAAATCGCTCAAAGAGCAGATTAAAAGTATCGGCACGGTGAACCCGCTTGCGGCGGAGGAATACGACCGTGAAAATGCTCGTGTGGAGTTTTTAGAGGCACAATTTAAGGATTTGCAAGAGTCCGAACACACGCTCAAACAGACCATTCAAGAAATCAATCAAACCGCGCAAAAGCAGTTTTATGATGTGTTTGAGCGCATCCGCACAAACTTCATTCATATTTTCAAAACGCTTTTCAACGAAGGCGACGAGGCAGATTTGCAAATCGAAGAAGGCGACCCGCTCGAAGCGCCAATTAAAATCATCGCCAAGCCACGCGGGAAGCGCCCTGCATCAATAGAAATGCTGTCCGGTGGAGAAAAAACGCTGACGGCGATTGCGCTGCTTTTCGCTATCTACCTTGTCAAACCAAGCCCTTTCTGTATTTTGGATGAAGTAGATGCGCCACTTGATGATGCCAATATTGGGCGTTACGTACGCCTTATTCGCACCTTCAGCGAAACGACGCAGTTTATTATGATTACTCACAATAAACTGACGATGGAAGCCGCCGACACACTTTACGGCGTGACGATGCAAGAGGAAGGCGTATCGAAGCTGGTTTCGGTCGAATTTAATCAGTATCTCGGCGATGGTAAATTTGTTGAAGAAAATGGCATACAGAAAAATGGCAAACTATCGGCGGTAGCGGAGTTAGTTTGATACCTTTTTGTTCGAGTGGATTCGCCTAGAACAATGTTATAGACTTTTTGTATATTTAAACTCTTTATCCAATTCAAAATCTGTCTCAAAATTTGTCCCAATACCATGAAATTATCCGAGCGCGTCTTGTCCGCCAATGAATCCCAAACCCTTGCCATCAACGCGAAAGCAAAAGCAATGAAGGCGCAAGGCATAGATGTTGTCAGCCTTTCAACGGGTGAACCGGATTTCCCGACTCCGCAAGTTGTGAAAGATGCCGCTATTCAAGCCATTAACGAAAATTTCACCTATTACACCGAAGGCAACGGGATTCCCGATTTGCGCAAAGCGATTGCGGAAAAGTTGATGAACGAAAATGGCTTGGCAGATGTAAAGCCAGAAAACGTGCTTGTTTCCACAGGCGGCAAACATTCTATTTTCAATGCTTTGTTGGCAATGTGTAATCCGGGCGACGAAATCATCGTGAATGCGCCATTTTGGGTGAGTTATCCGGCAATGATTCAAATTTGCGGAGCAACGCCCGTCATTGTTGACACCACGCTCGAAAGCCGTTTCAAAATGACCCCCGCGCAACTCGAAGCCGCTCTTACGCCAAAAACCAAGTGCGTAATCCTGAACTCGCCCTCAAATCCAACGGGAACGATGTACACTCCCGATGAAATCAAGGCGCTGGCAAAAGTCCTCGAAAAACACGACTGCTTTATTTTGAGCGATGAACTCTACGAAAAAATTTCGTTTGGCAGTGTTCAGCACTTCAGCATCGGCTCAATTCCTGAAGTAGCGCACCGCGTCATCACGGTCAACGGCGTTTCCAAAGCGTATTCCATGACGGGCTGGCGGATTGGCTATATGACTGGTCCGGCGGCACTTATCAAAGAAGCCGCAAAGGTGCAGGGACAATCCACATCGAACGCGAATTCGATTGCTCAAAAAGCAGCATTGGCAGCGCTTTTGCATACCAAAGATGATGTAGAGCGCATGAGAAAAGAGTTTGCCCGTCGGCGTGACATGGTAGCGGGCTTGTTTTCCGCCATTCCGGGTGTGGAATTTCTCATGCCCGACGGCGCATTTTATATGTTTGTGGATATTAGCAAAGCATTGAAAACAATGAAGGTAAAAACGGCTTTCGAGTTCTGTCAAGAAGCGCTCGACAAACACCATTTGGCAATTGTACCGGGCGAAGCGTTTGGCGCTCCGGGTTGTGTCCGCTTTTCCTTTGCGGCATCTGATGAAACCTTGCATAAAGGCATTGCGCGGTTTGCAGAGGCAATCAAGGCGTTGTCGTAATTCATCATTCACCAGTTTTTATTGGTCATTTTCTCTAAAAAACCATGACACAAGCACATGAACTCATCTCAATTGCCGATTTAGACGCTGCTTTGGCGGAGTCTCAAGTCGGAACAGCGCTTATTTTCAAGCATAGCGCCACCTGCGATATTAGTGCGGCGGCATGGGAGGAATTTTTGGATTTTCTCCGTGACAATAAAGACAAACCCAACGCCACACCGCTTCACTCCTATTTTCTGGTCGTTCAGACCGCCCGACCCGTTTCTAACGAGATAGAATCTCGCTTCGGGATTCGTCACGAAAGCCCCCAAGCTATCTTACTGCAAGATGGCAAGCCCGTTTGGAACGATTCGCACCGCCGATTGACAACGAAAAAATTCCACGAAATTGTTGCCGAATACGCACAACAATAATTCTTTTACTCATCTCTCCAAATTTTATGGACACCGCATCCGCACTGGGATTTGAACGACTTGATGCTACCACGAATGCACTCAAGCATACAGAATTTATTGAGCAGACAAGCACAGAAGCAAAACCCGCACCAGAACGCCGACCCGAATGGCTTAAAGTCAAGGCTCCGGGCGGTGAGACCTACGCCAATGTCAAAACAATGATGCGCTCCAAAACGCTGCACACCGTCTGCGAAGAGGCTCGTTGTCCCAACATTAGCGAATGCTGGAACGCAGGAACAGCGACATTTATGATTCTGGGCGACACCTGCACCCGCTCTTGCGGCTTTTGTGCTGTGAAAACAGGTCGTCCGCCGGTACTGGATGTGGAAGAACCCGGACGTGTGGCTGAAGCGGTGAAATCTATGAATCTCAAACACGCGGTTATTACCTCCGTCAACCGCGACGAGCTTGCTGATGGTGGTTCACGCATTTTTGCCGAGACGATTATTGCTGTGCGCGAGGCAAATCCAGGCATTACGATTGAGGTGCTGATTCCTGATTTCAAAGGGAAAACTGCGGCGCTCCAAAACATCATTGATGCCCGTCCCGACGTACTCAATCACAACACCGAGACCGTTCCGCGCCTTTACCGCCGTGTGCGCCCGCAGGCAAAGTACGAATGGACACTCGGCGTTTTGAAAGAATCGAAAGCACAGGGTATGCGTACAAAAACAGGTGTCATGCTGGGTCTGGGCGAAACGCGGGAAGAACTTCTCGTCGTCATGCAAGATTTATGCAATGTTGGCGTAGATGTTCTCACACTGGGTCAATACCTTCAGCCAACCAAAGCGCATTTGCCCGTTGAGCGATTTATTCATCCCGACGAATTTGCGGAACTGCGTGATATTGGGCTTCAAATGGGCTTTGGCTGGGTGGAATCGGGTCCTTTGGTGCGGAGTTCGTACCATGCCGAACGGCACGTCTAATGACAAATGTTCTTCCCGTCCGACGGCTGAAATGCGCGAGAACGCTGCCGTCGCACGGGTTTGGCGTGGGTAATTTCTATCCGTTTTAGTAGATCAATCCGATGAAACCACAATCTTCCATCTTGAAAATTGCCTACAATGGTGAATTGCTGCAAAGTGGCACGATGGATGTGCGTGACCTTGCACCTGCTTTATTGGCGTTTTCAGGCTTTGTGGATGCGGTCAATACGATTGTCAATGGCAAAGACACGAAAATTTCCATTCAAGTCAAGTCGTTTGAAAAAGGCTCATTCGGCATTGAATTTTTGCTTGCCGATGCGGGCTTGCTACAGGGCATCGTGGATATGCTTTCGGGTGATAATGCTTCGGCAATAGCTAATTTGCTGGAAATTATCGGCGGCGTGAGCGCAAGTATTGGCGGCGTTGCATGGCTAATGCGAAAGCTCCGCAAGCGCAAAGCGGTACAAGAACTGGCTGATAGCGTTACTATCGAACTCAACGACGGAGAAGTTCTTCGCGTTCCGAAGGCACTCTACAAAGCCGCAACAGATAATGCAGTCCAGCGCTATTTCTTTGAAGCGCTCAAGCCGATTACCAAAGAAGGAATTGATTCGTTCACTATCTATGGAACAAACTCTGACGAGGGTTCTGTGCCGCCAACACAAATCGTAAAAGCTGAAGTACCTGATTTTGAGCCGTTAGAAGAAACGGAAATTCTCACAAGCGACACGCGCACAATCTTTTGCACAGTATTAGATTTATCCTTTGAAAATCCTCAATGGCGATTTTTTGACGGCGAATCTTCATTTACAGCGTTGGTGCAGGATGAAGCCTTTCTGCAAGCCATCCGCGAAGGTTCACGGGTTATTTTGCCTTCGACTCAACTCAAAGTGGAGCTACAATTAGAACAGCGACGAGTGATTAAAAACCTCCGTACATCCCGCACCATTACTCGCGTTCTGGCTATTGAGTAATATCCATAGCGGAGCATCGCGCTTTTCTATCGCTTTATTTCCACTCACTCTCTTGATGCTATGAAATTCACGATTCTGGGAAGCGGCACATCAACGGGCGTTCCACTTGTGGGCTGCCAATGCGTGACGTGCCTATCCCCAGACCCGCGTGATAAACGGCTTCGTCCTTCGCTTCTCATTGAATCTGCCACAACAAGAGTCGTTGTGGACACGTCATCAGATTTTCGGTATCAAATGTTGCGTTTGGGTATTCGAGATATTGATGCTGTTGTTTTTACGCATCATCATTTCGACCATATTGGCGGTTTTGACGATGTTCGCGCTTTTAACTTTTTACACCGCAAGGCAATGCCGATCTATCTCATGCAAGAAACAATGGACAATCTGGAGCGAACCTTTGTTTATGCGTTTACCGACACAGGGCAGAAAGGTGGTGGTGTGCCAGTGGTGCAACGTCACATCATAGACGCAGAGCCGTTTCGCGTGGGCGATATTGATTTCATACCGATTCCGATGATGCACGGCAGAATGCGCGTTAATGGTTATCGCATCGGAAATTTTGCATACTGCACGGACACCAATTACATTAGTGAGGAATCCTTTGCATTACTCACAGGATTGGATGTCCTCATTCTGGATGCCTTGCGCTATGATGAACACACGACGCACTTCAACGTAAAACAAGCAACTGCCGCCGCCGAGCGCATCAATGCCGGGCAAACATATTTCACCCACATAGCGCATAATATCAAGCACGACGACCTTGAATTACACCTGCCCCACAGTATTCGACTCGCTTACGACGGCTTAGTTATTGAGTCGTAGAATCATGACAGCACGTTAAATCGCAGTGCGAACAGCATTCGTACAGGCAAATTTCATCTTTTATCCGGTAATGTTCAATTCGAGTTGATAATTGTTGAGTAGAACTGAGAGTAATCTCTTTTCTTACATGAGCTTAACTGCTCTTCCACTTAAAACTTATCACTCAAAACTTAACACTACCTTTTATCCCTTTCGCTCAATGAGTAGTCCGGCAAAACATTTTGGCTTTGTGCGTATGGCGGTTTCGTCGCCGGAATTGCGCGTAGCAGACGTGGCATTTAATACCGAGCGCATTATCGAAGCCGCAGAGCGGGCAGAAGCGTTGGGTGTGGACGTACTGGTCTGCCCTGAACTCTGCATCACGGGCTATTCCTGCGGAGACCTGCTCTATCAACAACTATTGCTGGATGAGTCGTTAAAAGCGCTGGTGCGGATTGCTGAGGCAACGCATTCAAAAGGGCTGGATGTGGCTTTGATAGTGGGTTTGCCGATGGCATTAGACGGAAAAAATTTCAACTGCGCGGCATTCGTCACACGCGGGGAAATTAAGGGTATTGTGCCGAAAACCTACCTTCCCGGAACGGGTGAATTTTACGAAGAACGCTGGTTCTCCTCTGCCCGCGATACCGCCCGCACATCGGTTTTACTGGGCTGGCGCGATATTCCATTTGGAGCAGACCTGCTCTTTCGTCCCGAAACAATGCCGGAATGCACCATTGGCATTGAAATTTGCGAAGACCTCTGGGCAGCCTCGCCACCAAGTATTCATCAGGCATTGAACGGTGCAACAATTCTTGTTAATCTCTCCGCCAGCAACGAGGTTTTAGGCAAATATGAATACCGCAAAATGCTCGTGCAGAGCCATTCAGCGCGGTGTTTAGCGGCATATTGCTATGCGGCAGCCGGGGCAGGCGAATCCACGACCGACCTTGTATTTTCCGGGCATTCTCTCATTGCGGAAAATGGTACGCTAATGGCAGAAACAGAGCGTTTTCGCTTCGATACGCAAATTGCTGTTGCCGATGTTGATGTGCAGCGCCTTACCGCAGAGCGGCTTAAAAACAATACTTTTGGCATCTCCCGTGCGGCGACTTCAGCGCGATATATCAATATCGGCTTTGAAGATTTTTCGCGTCCGGGCGAAGCAGCTGCCAATGCACTGTTCCGTCCACTCAGCGCAATGCCCTTTGTGCCTCATGAATCCTCGCTCCGTGAAGCACATTGCCACGAGGTGTTTTCTATTCAAACCACCGGCTTGGTCAAACGATTGAAACATACAAATACAAAAACTATTGTTATCGGTGTTTCGGGCGGCTTGGATTCGACGTTGGCGCTGCTAGTCTGTGCAAAGGCGTTTGATATGCTGGGATTGCCCAGAAATGGCATTGTTTCGGTGACGATGCCGGGGTTTGGCACAACCGAGCGCACTCGTGGCAATGCGGAACATCTGGCAGAGTTTTTGGGAACGACCTTACGAATTATTTCTATCAATGATGCCGTGCGCCAACATTTCCGCGACATTGGGCATGATGAAACCACGCACGACATCACTTACGAAAATGCTCAGGCACGCGAACGGACGCAGATTCTGATGGATATTGCCAATCAAGTCGGTGGCTTGGTGATTGGAACGGGTGATTTATCCGAATTGGCGCTGGGCTGGTGTACCTACAATGCCGATCAAATGTCCATGTACGGCGTTAATGCGAGTATTCCCAAAACGCTGGTGCGATTTATCGTGGAATGGTGCGCCGAGCATGAATTTTCTGGCAGAACCGCCGAAGTGCTGCACGACATCTGCGCCACGCCTGTTTCGCCCGAATTGCTCCCGCTCAAAGACGGTATTACCCAAACGCAAGAAACGGAAAAAACCATCGGTCCTTACGAGCTACACGATTTTTTTCTTTACCATTTTGTACGCTTCCAAGCCACGCCCCGCAAAATTATGTTTTTGGCAGCTCACGCTTTTGGTGTGAAATACGACACCGCCACGCTCCACAAATGGCTTACCGTCTTCTTCCGCCGCTTTTTCACCCAACAATTTAAGCGTTCCCCCATGCCCGATGGTCCGAAAGTTGGGACAGTCGCTCTTTCGCCGCGTGGCGATTGGCGAATGCCGAGTGATGCTTCGGCAGCGCTTTGGATGGCGGAATTAGAGCAGATTGGGCGAGAATAATACGGCTATACTGAAGAAGGCTGAAAAACTCTTCCCGTCCGGCGGCTGAAGAGAGTAAATACGCTGCCGTCGGGCGGGTGTTGCGTATGCAATTTTCACCCTTTAGTCAGTACATCTCAACAATAAAACCTTCTTTTCTCATTGTACCTCTCGTTCCCATGAACATTGTCCGATACGCCAAAACAATTTTCGCCATTGCCGCCGCGCTCAATATCGTCGGCGCTCTCAGTGCGTTGGTGGCAATGCAGTTTCATTTGCAATTATTCTACGGGCATGGCTCAACGGACATTTTGGTAAAGTTTTACCATTACAATTTTTGGTGCGTCGTTCTGGCGATGGGCATGGGATATGCCATCATTGCCCGCAATCCTGAGCAGAATCAAGGTTTGATTTTTATCGGTGGTATTGGTAAATTGATTGCTGCTGCATCGTGGCTGCTGATGTACTCGCTGGGCGAGGCATTGCCGATTGTCTTGGCAGGTATCGCCTACGACGGCTCATTCGGCTTGCTTTTTTTGGTAATTTTGTGGCAATCGCCTTCCCGTCAAACATGGTAATTCTCTGTTTTTTTTACTCTTACAATTCTGTCTATCCATGAGAAAAGTTATTTCCTCCGCCAATGCGCCCGCAGCGCTTGGTCCGTATTCGCAAGGCATCGAAACACAAGGAACGATGCTGTTTTTGGCGGGTCAAATTCCACTCACACCAGCCGGAGAGGTCGTCGCGGGCGGCATTACCGAGCAGACAACGCAGGTATTGGAAAATATCAAAGCCGTTCTCGCTGAAGCAGGTTACGAGTTTGGACATATCGCCAAAGCAACGGTTTTTCTGAAAGACATGAATAATTTCGCTGCCATGAATGAAGTCTATGGCAAATATCTCGGCGAGATTAAGCCTGCCCGTTCAACGATAGAAGTAGCGCGGCTTCCAAAAGATGTACAGGTTGAAATTGAGGTTGTCGCGGTGAAATAACGCTGCAAACTGCTATGCACCTTCAACTATTTCATATTGCGCTAACAACAGCCCGCCTTCAGAGGACGATTCTAAGCGGGCTGTCTCTGTTTCTTGCCGCTATGCTGTGGATACTACCCCCATCCTGTTTGGAGGCACAAGAGCGAGACAGTACGACAAAAGAAAAGACGTTTGTGCCGCTCGGCAGCATGATGCAAACGCCCACAACGGCAACTCGCAAGACACAAGGTGAAATGACCAAAAGCCCTGTACTGGCGCTGGCTCTATCGCTTATTCCGGGCTTGGGGCAGATATATGTGGAAAGTTATTGGAAAGCGCCAATTTTTTTGGGAGGATTCGGAACGGCGGTGGGCTTTTTGATATACAATACCGCTCAACTTAGCGAAGCAAACAGGCTCTTGGGGGCTTTAGACGCTCTAGTGGATTCAACGCGCCCTTTGGGAACACGCGAATTTCTCGTTCGTCGCCGCGAAATTTTCCGTGATTACCGCGACATTTCGATTGTTTCGATGATTGGTGTCATTGGGCTTGCTGCGATTGATGCTTACGTTGGGGCGCATCTTTTCGATTTCGACGTTAGCGACGAACTCAAAGCAACGCTTCGCTTCGACCCATTGCAACAACGCATCAATCTCACACTCAGGCTGCAAGAATCCGAACAACCACGCCCACCCAACGACGATGCTACAACGCCACCAGCACCAAATACGAATGACGAATGACCAAGCACCAATGACCAATTAACCAATCAACCTCAGATGCTTTCATCACTCTACCACGACGACCTGCCCGTTACCATCGGGATTCTCGGCGGCGGACAGCTTGCCAAAATGAGCGCACAAGCCGCATACCGAATGGGTTTGCGCGTTGCCACAATTGAACCTTCCGAAGCCTCCCCTGCGGGCGTAATGACGAAATTAGATTTTACCGAAGGATGGCTAAATCCCTCAGAAATAGAGCGTTTTACTGAGGTGAGCGATATTATCACACTGGAAAATGAGTTTATTGCGCCGGAAATTTTGGATAGTATTGCCGAGCGCCGCTTGGTATTGCCGTCGCCGGAGACCTTGCGTTTGGTGCAAGATAAGTTCATTCAAAAACAAACGATGCAACGTGCGGGCATACCTGTCCCCGTCTTTGCGGCAATTGACAGCGTTGAAGAGGCGTACGCTTTTGGCAGCAACTACGGTTATCCCTACGTGATGAAAACCCGTACTTTGGGCTACGATGGCTACGGCAACGCCACCGTCGGACGCGATAACCAAGCAATGGTCGCTTTTAAGCGCTTCACCAGCGATCCTGATGTTCCCCGCCAAATGATGGCAGAGCAGTTTGTAAAATTTCGCAAAGAGCTTGCCGTGATGGTCGCCCGCAATCGGCGTGGCGAAACGGTGACATACCCCTGTGTGGAAACCGTGCAGGAAAATCATATCTGTCGCTACGTGCTGGCACCGGCACCGGGTGTGAGCGCAGATATTCGCCAAAAAGCGCAAGAAATGGCGCTTGCGGCAGTGGAAGCTATTGAGGGCGTGGGAGTCTTTGGTGTAGAATTGTTTTTAACGGAGCAGGACGAACTTTTGTATAACGAAATTGCTCCGCGTCCGCATAATTCGGGACATTACACCATTGAGGGTTGCTACACCTCACAATTTGAGAATCACATTCGCGCTATTTGCAATCTGCCCCTTGGCTCGGCAGACTTGATAGCTCCGGCAGCAGTGATGGCAAATTTGCTTGGAAAGCGTATTGGCTCTGGTGTGCCGGATACGGTTGTTGGTCTGATGCGGCACGGGCGTGTCTCGCTCCATCTTTATGGTAAGGCAACAAGCCGTGTAGGTCGCAAAATGGGTCATTTAACAGCATTGGGAGTATCGGTGGAAGAAGCGCTTGCACGAGTGAAGGCGGCGGAGGAGGATTTGATGTGGTAAAGTTGCGGCAGCGATCGAGCCATCCGTAGCCATCGTAGGGCGCGGTTCTTTCCTCATTTGACACTTCAGACGGTGAGTGGTTTTCCGTCCGGGGACTTCTTCGCCATTGGGTCGCTTGGGGGAATCTTGAATAACGGAAAGCAATAAAAAAAGCCGCTTCGTTGATGAAAGCGGACTTGGAAATGTTGTGCCCAGGGCGGGACTTGAACCCGCACGCTCCTTACGAAACTCAGGATTTTAAGTCCTGTGCGTCTGCCGATTTCGCCACCTGGGCTGCATGGTGTCTTAACATTACTGTCTCGAAAGTGTCAGAGTGGAGCGCAAATATGCACGATTTTTGCGGAATATGCAAGTTTATCCCGCAATTTTTGCCATCCAATCGGTGACGAACGAAGGTAAATCCCCAATATATGCAACGGATTATGCCGATGGCATTCGGTCGGGGAAAAAATGCTGAAGTGTCGTATTGATACCTTTTTCGGTAGTGGTCAAGTAATACATGAGAGATTGTAAGTAATAATAAACATTTCGGTTACAATCTGATGCCAAAAGTCTCGTTTGGAAAACGAGAGGGTTTTGCGGACATAACGCCCCACTCGTTGCCGAAGGGTGTTGTTCCACCG
>CANHDJ010000003.1 GCA_947459425.1 Ignavibacteria bacterium | reverse complement strand
GCTGTGACTGATGCCGACGAGTGCAGCTGCCTCTGGCATGGTCATTGCCAGACCACTTTTGAGCAAGCGCAGTAATTGAAGGCGTTGCCGCTCTTTCGGGTGGCGGGCTTGGCGTTCTAAGGTAAAGAGCGTATCGGCATCTTCGGTGATTGCGACGACATAATCAAGCTGGTTCATGGCTTCTGGCGTTTTTTTTATCCTAAAAAAGAGTTCTTATTTATGCAAAATAGTCATTTTACAATTTAAATGGTCTCATATTCAACATTCTCCATGTGCGCTTGAGAATTTGAGTTTTCAGTTGGACATTGTCGGTTGGAGGTGTTTCACCCCATTGTTTTGTTATTTCGCCCCAAAGGTTTTGTTTGATGGCATCATTGTCCATAAATTTGATCTCTATTGGATAAAAATTTTTCATAATGATCAAATTTTCAGAGGTAGATGTATGTACCGCAGTATGACAACCTCTCTTGGCATAGCGTGTGTGCTTTTGTTTTCGCTTCTTTTTGCTCCATCGGCTTTTGCTATTACAACAACATGGAATGGCTCCTTTGATAATGACTGGACGAATTCCTCAAACTGGTCATCAGGTGCGCCCGGAATAGGCGACGATGTGATTATTGCTGGCGGAACGAATCTTAGCATTACCAATGTTCCTTCATTGGCACTCACCAGCCTGACGATAAATGCTACGGGGCTCGTTGTACTGCAAAGCCCGGGAGCGACACTCACCTTGACAGGAGCGCTGACGGTAACGAGTTCTCTCACCATTGGGAATAACCTGAACATCACTGCTGGCGGCGGCGGAAGCGTGGCTATGGGTGCGTCCTTGAATTTTTCTGGTGGCTCCGGAAATAATCTAACGAATAACGGAGTTTTTACGGTCAATGGAACAATTCATATTCTAGGGTTTGCTTCCAATGCTTCGGTATCCGGCAATGACCTTACCTATACCGTCGGTTCATTACTTCTTTATCAGTACGGTGTGGGAGGAGGAGCACCCGCTACTGGTGCCGAATTGCCATCGCTACCAAATGTGATGGATGGCGCTGTGACGATTGATGTACCAATAGCGATATTCTATAAAATGAATGGGAATAAGCAGATCGCTGGCACTTTTACGTTTACGCAGGGGGGGTGGAATATTCAGAGTAACTCTTTCCAGCTTGATGGTGCAATTTCTATTCAACCTTTAAACACCGTATTTTTTGCTATTGGTACAGCAGGTGTCATCATTGATGGCTCCGGTTCTATTACCGGTCCAATGCAATTTCAAGGCGGCTCCAGCGTGCAGGATTTAACGATGAACCGCTCTGGAGCTACTCTTGTGATAAGTTCAATTTTTGCAATTCCTATCACAGGAACACTGAATCTTTTTAATGGAAAAATAGATTGTACAACAAATAACACAACGCTGAACGTTACAAATACCGCACCAACAGCCGTCACAGGTGGTAGTCCAAGTTCATACGTCATTACGAGTGCGAGCGGGTATCTTCAGCGTGAAATCCCTAACGGCACACTGGGTGGAAATTACATTTTCCCTATTGGTACGGCGACAGGTTATTTGGGATATGCGGCTGTGAATCCCACGTTTGTTACCTCCGGTCCGGCATACATCTACGCATATGCCGTCGATGTAACGCCATCATCGCCTATCGCATCCACACAAGTCGTCTATCAACGACCTTCGGGTATGATAACGTCGGCAAATGCGGGCATACGTCTGTACTCATCGTCTGTCAGCGCCGGAACAAATGTTGCGACAGGAAGTGCGCAACTTCCTCTGTCTGCTTATTCTCCATTAGCCAATAATGCACTTATTTTCGGGCAATTCGTCGAATCCGCTTCTGTTTTGCTTGACATGACAACGCAATGGCTGGGATTAATAGGCGCTCCTACACCGCCCTACGTCTGGTCGGGCGCACCAGGTGCAAATTGGCAAATACCCTCAAACTGGACTCCGGTACGCAATACCCCTGCTGTTACGGACGAACTGATTTTTAATGCTGGAACGCATACACCAACCAACGTCCCGCACGAGACCGTCAGCAAATTGACCATTAAAAATGGCGCAAATGTGACGCTCTCGGCATCGAACTCCACCAACTGGCTGACAACAACAGCCCTTCCCGATGGTGTTCTTATTGAAAGCGGCGGAAAGTTAGATTTAGGCGCTCCGGCGACGAATATTGCGCTTAATATGGCTGTCATGTCTCAATGCCGTGTGCAAGGTACGCTGCAAACGCAGAACAGTGCTGTTATTGGTGCGGGGCATTTCCAACTCGACCCCGACGCACTGCTCGCCACATCCCGCGATGATGGCATCAACGGCGCAAGTGTCAGTGGTGGTGCTATCCAGACGGCAACGGCAAATTACGGCTTTCAAGGGCGTTTTGAATTTACGAGCGCCAGCCCTGGCGCGGAGCGGGATATGAACTTCAAGCAACAGGGCGGGAAAAACAATATCTTCACCATTCGTGCGCTCTACGTCGGGGCAAGTGCCGGAACGCGGCGCTTGAATTCCGGCATATTGCTTTCGGGATCCACGGCGGAGGTTGTTATCAAAGGACGCACAACGTTATACAGTTCCTTGGGATCGTCCATTATTCTCGACAATCCCGGCATTGTTGTTACCATTCAAGACGGCGCAGAATTATGGAATAATGGACAGATAAATTTTGCGGCGGCTTGTCCAATGAATATTATCAATGGCTTCTTGACAATGGTCGGACCCAATGGCGGTGGTGGTAGCGGTACAGGCGTGATGACGTATAATGGCTCTAGTATCAATTACTCCGGCGCTTCCATGCTCAACTACACGGGTGGTGGCTCCTTTACTACCGACGATGTTATTCTGCCGCCAAGTATGCCCGTTCAAGTCTCGGTTTCTAATGCCAGTATTGTCGCGCTCAATAGCAGTAAAACCTTCCAAGCCCCACTAACACTCACTTCCGGCGGCAAACTGCATTTGAACGACTATAATCTCACGCTCAACGGTTTGAACACCTCTACGGGCGGGGCGTTCAGGGGTGCAACACTTTCAGCTTTAACGTTGAATGGCTCTATAAACGGCGACTTGGCATTTGAAACAGGCTTCAGTACGCTTGGCACACTGACGCTCAATCACACACAAACGCCCGTACCACAGCTTTCAGGGCAGATGAATCTTTTGAACACGTTATCACTGCAAAGCGGCATTCTCACTGTTGCTGCACCGAATACGCTGACACTGGCTAATCCTGCTCCTAGTGCGCTTGCGGGCGGCAGTTCTCTAAGCTACATTCGTGGTGCGCTCCGCCGCACGATGCAAGCAAACATCAACACAGATGGACAATCGTATTTGTTCCCCATAGGCGATACCATCTATCGCCCGTTCACCTTGACAAACGTCCGCACGGGCGCTTTATCGCCGACGATTCAAGGGCAATCTTTCCCTAATGGTGCAACCTCATGGACGGCACCACTGACAAACGGAACGCTCTATAACTGGCTTGCACAAAACATTATCGGCAATTTTCTATCGGGAACGTTTCAAGTGGGAAGTCCGCAAAATCCCGTTGCACCGGGTTTGCGCGTTGCAACGGCTTCGGCACAAAGCGGATCATACAGCGATATTGGTGCGGATGAAGTTTCACAACCGCGCTCTGCTTTGCCGCAATCCGCTACGGTCAGTAATAGCGGCACATACTTCGCTCTCGGCGGTGCTGTCCCTTCGATTACCAGTTTCACACCTCGCACGGCACGTCCGGGACAAACGGTGACAATCACAGGTTTATTTCTTTCGAGTGTGACAAGTGTGAGTTTTGGCAATGCTCCTGCTGCCAACTTTACGATTGTCTCACCGACGCAGATAACGGCTGTTGTTGGTAGTGTCGGCGCAAGCGGCTCCGTACAGGCGCAAAGTCCGCTCGGCACTGCCGTTGCACCGCTTCCCTTCACGTGGACGGGACAGCCGACGATTACATCTGTTTCTCCAAATCTGAACGTCGTGGGACAAATTATCACGATTCGCGGTACGGAATACCACACCACGCCCGGTGTAAGCATTGGCACTCAATCGGCAACAAGCATTACTGCTGCTTCGCTGACGGAACTCCGTGTTGTCTTCGCGCAAGCAACAACAGGCATTCTGACGATTATCGCCAGTGGCGGCACGGTCACGTGGCAACAGCCTCTGACAGTACTTGCTGCACCGACAATTACGACCATTTCCACCGTCCAACCACTGCCGGGATCAGTTTTCACCGTAACGGGGACAAATTTTGCCCAAGGAGTGACACAAGTGAGCATCGGCGGCGTTCCCGTGCAAGCAACCGTCAATTCTCCCACACAAATTACCATTGTTGCGCCGCAAAGTGCTGCAAATGCACCACTCCGCATCCTTACGCCCGCCGGAGCAGTATTGTCCTCCACGGCAATTGTCGTTATTCCGCCGCCAACCATTGCCAGTGCCACGCCAATAGCGCCACAGGTAGGCGATCCGATTTCGATTGTCGGCACAAATTATATCAACGTCCAGAATGTCACTATCGGCGGTCTTCCAATGACGTTTGTTGTTAATTCTCCAACGAGTATTACCGCCATCACGCCTCCCTTTGCCACACAAACCAGCACGGCAAGCATTACCATCACAACCCGCACGGGAACTGCCATGTATGCCCGATCACTCATGCTTCAACAGCCGCCCGAACCCGTAATGACGCTGACGGGATTTTCGCCGAGTCTTGTAGTAGAAGGGCAAAGGCTGACCATTACGGGGCTGAACGTGCCAAACACAGCCGTCATGAGGCTTCGGAGCTCGTTTGGGAATGTACTGGTCAATAATTTTACTCTCCAAACTGCTACCAATAGCATCAATACTATCACGCTTACCACACCGTCAGGACTTATTCCGCCAACACTGGCTTCCACACTGGCAACTATCACGGCAGAAGCGGTATTTCCGTCGGGAGCAAAAACCGCACAAGCCGCATTACCACTCACGATTCGCGCTGCCGATGCGCCGCAGATTTCGGGCTTTTCACCGAACACAGGTGGCGCACGGACTTCGCTGGTAATTTCGGGGCAGAATTTCGGTGTTTCCACGCGCAGTACCATTCAGGACGTGCTTATTGGCGGTCTGCCGGTGCAATCTTTTGTGGTGCTTTCCCCAACAGAAATTCGCGTTTTGGTAGGGCAAGTAACAAGCGGAACGCTCTCCATACAGACGGGAAGCGGCTTGCTGACAACCAGCGCCACGTTTACGTTTAACCCGCTTCTGGATGCCGAATCCGTCGCCGTCTCGGATTCTCTTGCGCTCAATGCTCTCTATGCCGCAACGAAAGGCGCGTTGTGGACGACTTCGACCAACTGGGCAAATGGCTCTCCCGTTGCACTGCGCTTTGGTGTGAAGGTCGAGCGTGGGCGCGTTGTGGAGCTACGCCTACCTGCCAACAATCTTGACAGCACCCTACCTTGGACGGCTTTGGCGAATTTGACGGCGCTTCGTGTCCTACATTTGGGCGGAAATGGTTTGTCTGGCAGCATTCCTACAAATGTTTGCTCTCTGGCTTCGCTAAAAACACTGGATTTATCGGGAAATCGCTTTGAGGGTAGCGTGGAGGCGCTCTGCTGCTTGCCTGCGGGCTTGGAAAGCCTCAACATCAGCAGCAATCGGCTTTCGGGCTTTTTGCCGGAATGCCTCAAGCAAGTAAGCGCTTTGCAGGTATTCGATGCAAACAGGAACCAGTTTATCGGTGGCTTCCCGTCGTTTTTGGTACAAATGCCGCAATTACGTGTGCTGAATCTGCGCCGCAACAGGCTCACGGGCGCTCTGCCTTCAAGCATCGGTGAAAGCTCGTCGTTACTTGCTTTTAGCGTAGAAAAAACGGCGCAGCAAACAGCCGTTGAGGGTTTACAGCGCTTGGATATTGGTGGGAATGGTTTTACGGGAACGCTCCCAGCAGAATTGGGCAATTTGCGGAATATGAATGAACTCCTTTTGGACAGTAACCGCTTCACGGGCAGTGTTCCGGCGACTCTGGCGAATATGCGGACGTTGCAGTACCTGAGTCTTGCGGGGAATACCTTAGCGCGTATTCCTGATTTGACGCGCTCGGTGAGCCGCCTACAGTTATTAGATGTGCGAGGCAATAGTTTTCCACTCGCCGACCTTGAAGCATATAGTGCCGTACCAAATTTCGCCTACGCACCGCAGAATATCACGCCTCCGCAGCTTTCCGATACCGTTGTGATTGTTGATACGCGCTTTGTGCTTCGTGCGCCGCTTGCAGGGCGCTTTAATCGGTATTCTTGGCGAAAAAATAGTGCTTTTGTTCGGGAAGAAGCTATTGCCGATTCGCTGGAATTTCCTGCCTTTGCTGCTTCGGATTCGGCGTTTTATTCTTGTCAGATTACGAATACTCGGTTGCCACTTCTGACCGTAACGACCGCAAATGCTCGTATTCAAGCGGTATTACCCCAGAATGTTCCCGATTCGCCTGCCCTCATAACGCCAGTCGTGGGTGAGACCGATGTACCAACGCTGCCAAGTCTTGTCTGGACAAGTATTCAGGGCGCGGGGCAGTATCGTCTGGAAGTATCGGCACAGTCTACATTTACCACTCTTTTAACAACGCTTACGATTGCACAATCTTCATCGGCACTTGCTTCCGGGCGTGTTGAAGTAGATACGCGCGGTGTGACTGGATTCCCGCTTTCGGCGCAACAGCGCTATTTCTGGCGTGTTCGGGCGGAAAATGCACGTGGCTCAGGCATTTGGGCAAATGGTGATTTTACGACTACTGCGAATAACACGCTCGGTGCACAGCGCCTTGATTTCGGCAAAATCCCTCGTGGCGATACTGCTTTTGCGGTACTATCTGTGCGGAATCTCTCGGAAACACGCATTCGTCTTGCCGACGTTATCGCTGCGAACCATCCATCTTTTGTGTGCGAAGATATGCGTGGAAAGGAGATTCTAGCTGGCGCAGTGCTACCTGTTCGAGTGCGATTCACGCCTACAACACTTGAGACCGTCAATGCCGCACTAACACTGCGTTTCACGGCAGAAGGTAGTACGCAAATACAGACACAAACAACTTCTCCAAGGCTTTTTGGTCGAGGAGGCGCACTAAAACTCATTCCTCCGGCGCTTGATACAAGCGTTATTGGCACAACGAAGCTGCTTGCTGTACAGGTGATCAATGTCGGCGACCGTTCAACCGAGATTGTGCGCGTAGATTTGCGGCGCGGGGCGCGTGAATACTCGTTCCGTGCTGATGTGGATGGCAGAGCGCCCCTTGGTGCTGGTGATACCACAGCCGTACTACTCAAATTTGTGCCGGAGCGCACCAACACCGCCGCACAAGAAACCATTTACTGCCAAGCGACAGTGGACACGATAACAGCACCGCTCACACAATTCGGACGCGCCCGCAAGCCAAGCGATGTCGTTGCAAAGTTGGGGCTTCGCGCTATGCCTGAAAGTGCGCCACCAGGAAGCGCGGTGATGTTGGAGATTTATCTTGCCGAAACAAGCGCCGCCGACCGTGCGCGACTCTTCCAATCAAGTGTTCCCTTCTTTACAGCATCATTGCGGCTTGACCGTAATGTGCTTGCCCTTGGCGCTGCGGCGCAAGCATTCGTGCGCCCCTTGCGCAATACTGCACCACAAAACAGCACTCAGCGCTATGCCGTGCCGACAACCTTTTGGAACGGGCGGGACTCCGTGCTGGTGCGTGTGCCGTGTGTGGCAGTGGCGGGAAGCACCGACGCGACGAAACTCGTATTGGAGCAGATTCAATGGGGCGACGGTACGCTTCAGGTGGCAGATGTGATCGAAGGGCGTTTTGTGGCGCGTACATCGCAAGCAGGCGGAAAGCGCTTGATTACGACTGAAAGCAAGGTGATTCAGATTTTGAGACTCGCGCCAAACCCCAGTGTGGATGCACTAGAAGTGGCATACCAACTTGTTTCTCCCGCTCTGGTCGCCATGAGCCTTGTGGATATGCGGGGCGCGACGGTGCAAACTTTTGCACCAGCAGTCGAGACCGCCGGAGAACACGTCCGGCGCGTTGGCGTGGCACATCTGCCGGCGGGTGCATACACACTGCGCATAGAGTCAGCAGGATCGGTGCTGGTGCGGCGCGTCGAGATTGTGCGATAAGAGTCGGTGCATCAATGGGGTGAGGTTCTTGATTACACCTAACTTCATGTATGATTTTTCTGAGGTTTTCTGTAAATTCGTGGGCTATTGTTTTCGCGTCAGAAAGCCTTATGGTTCGACTTTTTCCGTTCTCTTTTTCGCTTCCCATTATGAAACCACTCTTTACCGCTCTTGCACACGTTGTTGCGTTTTTTTTTCTTTGTTCTTTTCAACTTGCCGCTCAGTCAGGCGGGCTTGTTCCGTGCTTTAATACGGGAATAGGCTTCAATGGCAACACCAGGAGCTACGCGCTTTTGCCCAATGGAAAAATCCTTTGTGCGGGAGATTTTACGAACTACAATGGCACGGGAGTAAACCGCATTTGTCGCTTGAATGCGGATGGGACGATTGACGGGACGTTTTCTGCGTCTGCCGCTATTAACAACGAAATTTACTGCATGGTTGTCCTGTCCAATGGACAGATTCTCATTTCCGGCTCTTTTACCACGCCGAAAGCCGGAATTGCCCGTCTGAACGCCGATGGAAGTGTTGATGCGACATTCAACATGACGGGAACGGGCATCAATGCCGGGCGCATACAAGCCTTTGCCGTGCAGGCGGACGGGAAAATTGTCGTTGGTGGTGGCGTGCTTTTTACCCAATACAACAGCACACCGGTCAACGGCTTTGCTCGTCTGAATGCTGACGGCTCCCTGGATGCAGCTTTTAATAGCGGGGCTACATCGGGGATAAATGGCGGAACCGACGACATTAAAATTCAGGCGGATGGGAAAATTCTGCTTTCGGGGCAGTTCTCCATGTACAAAAATGCTTCCGTACCTGTCGGGCTTATCCGTATCAATACCGATGGATCGCGTGATATGACCTTCAATAATGGTGGGAGCGGCGCAGGTGTTGGTGTTCGGACAATGGCACTTCAAGCAGACGGCAAAATTGTCTGTGGTTTGACCGGAGGAAGCTACAACGGCTTTCCCCGCAATACCATTGCCCGCATCAACGCCGATGGTTCACTGGATAATGCCTTCTATCCGCTTGGTCCCAATGGTGTTTCGTGCAATGTAACGCTGCAAAGCGACGGGAAAATTCTTGTTACCGGGTCGTTCACGACCTACGACGGCATCAGCCGCAACAACATTGCCCGCGCCAATAGCGACGGTACGATAGACATCAGCTTTAATCCCGGCACTGGCACTAATCAGGCTTCGACGATAGGCTTTCTGCTGGCAGACGGTACGTTCATCATTGGCGGGTATGGAGTGGGCTTTGTTACCTACAACGGCGTTAGCGCTATCAACATTGCCCGTATTTGGCTGGACGCTCCTGCAAGCGTTTCTTCCACCTCGCCCCCACGCAACACCCACAACAGCGCCCTTTCCACGCCATTAAACCTCAATTTCACCCAAGCCATGAGTGCCGGAACTGCCTCCCAAAGCGCCCTCCGCGTCTGGGGCGGGATGTCGGGTTTGCGATCGGGAACGTACTCAGGTGGAGGGACAAATAGTATCGGGTTTACGCCAACGCGCATATACTTGCCTAATGAAGTTGTCTCGGCGACGTTGATGTGCGGTGCGCAGACAAGCATGGGTGCGCCTGCCAGCCCACAGGTGATGCAGTTTCGGGCAAGGGCAACGGGCGGTTCTGGTAGTTTTCCCGGGCAAGCGCTGTTTTCACCATTCTACTTGGGAGCAACAACGACGCCCATTGGCATTGCAGCAGCAGATTTTGACAATGATGGCGACGTAGATATGGTAACGGCTGATGATTTTGGGGCAGCACAACGTGTTTCTGTTTTAACCAATAATGGGCAAGCAAACTTCACCGTAACGCCGTATTCGTGTACAAGCTATAATCCCCGAGCTGTTACAACGGGGGACGTGAATAATGACGGTCGGCAAGATATTATTGCTGTGCATCAAGGAGGTACGGCGCTTATCTGGCTTAATAACGGCACAGGTGGCTTTATGCCGGTAACAACGCGCACGACATTATCGGATATTGTCAGTGTGGCTATGGCGGATATTGATGCCGACGGCGATTTGGATATGATTGTTAGTGGAAATAGTAATGGGGTGCAAGTTCTCCGCAATGACGGTACGGGAACTTTCGGTACGGCAACAAGCATTGGCGGCGGGCATACGACAACCGCCGGAGACGTTGATAACGACGGCGACATCGACCTAATCTCAGCTACTGCCGCTGGAAGTGTGAACGTTTATCGAAACAACGGTTCAGGAACATTTACCTCAAACAGCTATGGTACAGGTGGAGTCAATAACAATAACATCGCCGTTGGCGACTTGAATGGTGATGGTTTTTTGGATATTGCAACGGCGCATGATGCCGGAATAAGCACTGTGGCTGTATTGCTGAATAACGGCGCTGGTTCTTCTTTTAATGCTGTCATCGGTTCGCCATTCCCTCTTACACTTGGAGCTACGCCTCGTGCAATCGCAATAGGTGATGTGGATGGCGATGGCGATTTAGACATTGCTACGGGGAACAGCACGTCTAATGACGTAGCGGTGCTTATCAATAACGGTGCGGCTTCCTTTACCCCTGCCACTGGTTCTCCTTTTCCCGTTAGTGGTAATACTCCTTGGGGGATAACAATGGCTGATTTTGATAACGACGGCGATATTGATATTGCGACACCAAATAACGTTACAAATAACGTGTCCGTTTTGCTCAACTCACCTGCGACGCTGCTTGTTTCGACGAATCCGGCCCGTAATTCCAACACCCAAACGCCCACAAGCCTTACGCTCTCGTGGTCGCAGCCGATGACCACAGCTACCGCCTCTCTGCCTTCACCTGCGTCCATAGCGCATAACCTCTATGTTTGGGGCGGTATGTCGGGGTACCGAAGTTTGCCGTTGTCGGGAAATATCGGTGGAACAGCCACACAAAGCGGTAACACGACAACGTTCACGCCGAATGCCGCACGTCCTTTCCGCCCGGGTGAAGAAGTATCTGTCACGGTAGTCAATGCTCAGGCGACAAGCGGGGTCAGAGCAAAACGGGCGGTGTACGGCTTTAGAGCAAAAGCAGGCGTAGGTCCGGGGCAATTTCAGCAAATCGGCACATCGGCAACAGGTTTAAGCCCTGCTTCCATTGCGATCGGCGATGTGGACAACGATGGCGATATTGATATTGTCGTAAGTGATGCAAGCGCTCTGACCGTTTTACTGAATAATGGTTTAGGAATATATGCCGCTCACCCTATGTCGCCGTTTGCCGATGGCGGTGGCGGTGCAGTAACGCTGGGTGATATGGACAACGATGGCGATATTGACGCTGTTGTCGCAAATTCTATGGGTGGGCAACTCAGGGTATTTCTTAATAATGGCAGCGGGGATTTTTCAAGCCAATCTTTCGGCTCTCCGTTCACTTTGTGTTTGCTTTATTCCATTCCACGCCTTGCCGATGTAGATGGCGACGGAGATTTGGATGCCGTAATGGCAAATAATCAGTGTGCGGGTATTAGCATCCTTTTGAACAGCGGTGCCGGAACTCTCGGCGCACCGGCAAATTACGGCACCAGCGGGGCGATACCGAATGGTATTGTACTCGGCGATGTAGATAACGACGGCGATGTAGATGTTGTTGTTACAAATAACGGTAGCGATAACGTAACAGTAATGATAAATAATGGTTTGGGAATATATACCGTTCATCCCATGTCGCCGTTTGGGAGTGTCGGCACGACACCGACCTCCCTTGATTTAGGTGATATTGACGGTGACGGCGACTTGGATTTGGCAATCATCAATAATACGCCGGGCGATGTTCATATACGCTTCAATGATGGTTCAGGTGGCTTTGCAGCGGGTACATCCTATACAATGCTTAGTGCTAATAACTCCTCCGATATGGTACACTTTGCGGATGTGGATGGAGATGGAGATCTTGATATAATTTCAGCGGGGTATTTTGTCAATCAAGTAGCCGTAAGGTTGAATAATGGGTTCGGGAATTTTATGACTATTGCGACAGGTTCACCTTACGCGACGGGAGCAAGCCCTTACAGTATTCAGACAGGTGATGTGGACGGCGACGGAGATATGGATATTATAACGGCAAACTTAGGCGGTGCAAATATTTCTGTACTTCTCAACGGCATTCCACCTGTACTCACAACCACCACCCCCGCCCGCAATGCCCCTTCCGCGACCGCAAGCAGCCCCGTTACGCTCACCTACACCCAGCCCATGACCACCGCCACCGCCAGCCTGCCCGCACTCAACATCTGGGGCGGCTTTTCGGGCTACAAAACAGGCGGGACGCGCTCTGTGGCGGGCAGCACCGTAACGGCAAACGTGGGCGGCTTCCGTGCGGGCGAACAGGTGTGGGTAACGCATACAATGGCGAAAAGTACAGCGAATATTGCCGCAAAGCCGTATGTGTATGGCTTCACGGCAAAGGCTGGGGTAGGACCGGGGACGTTTTATCATCAGGGATTGTACAGCGTAAACGGCAATGGATATGAAGTAAGAACAGCTGATGTTGATGGAGACGGTAGATTAGATGTTATCACATCGAATAATGCTTCGGGTAATTCCTCCGTTCTTTATGGCGCAGGCGGCGGGAGCTTGGCTGTAGAAACTGGTCCTTCTCCCTATATCACCACCGGGGCTGCCGGCATAGCAGTGGCAGATTTTAACAATGATGGCAGACCGGATTATGTTGTAGGGGATAATGTTGGAAACAATATCAGTGTAATGCTCAATAATGCCGGAACAAGTTTTACTCTTTCTTCAATAAATGTAGGTGCGCTTTCTAATGTTATTACTACTGCTGATTACAATGGTGATGGCGCAATGGATATTGCCGTTAGCCGCAATGACGGCGCTGTGGTAATACTCTTTGGCGATGGCAACGGGTCATTCCAGCCTTTTGTGAATGCTGGGACACCAACCGCTGCAGCATTTCAAAATATAGCAAGCGGTGATTTTGATGGCGACGGCGATATAGACATTGTTTCTACCAATAGCGGCGGAGATATGCTGCGTGTGATGATAAATGACGGTGCGGGGAATTTTTCTTTGCCCATTCCCGCATTCCCTTCCGGCGGTATAACCCCCCTTAGTCCTGCTATTGCAGACTTCAATGGTGACGGTATCCTAGATATTGCCATTGGGCATTTCGGCGATAATGTTGCGATTCATCTTGGTATTGGCAACGGTACATTTCAAGCGCCCGATGCGTATTCTACGGGAATAGGTACATCTCCGCGAGGCATTGTGGCTGCGGATTTTGACGGTGACGGTTTTCTTGATATTGCCATTGCTTGTAACGGGACAAACGAACTCGCTATTCTCCGGCGTGTACCGTCTGCATACACGGCAGGCAGCGCTTTTTCGCCCGTTGTACGGTACCCCGGCTTTGGTATGGGAATGCACTGGCTGGCAGCCGGAGATGTGGATAATGACGGCGATATGGATATTATTGCGCGGTATTTCGGCTCGCCAAACGTCTCTGTTTACCTCAACGCTACCCAACCCCTCCTCACCACCTTCTCCCCACCCCGCAACACCCAAACGCTTGCGCCAAACGCCGCCATCAATCTAACTTACAATCAGACCATGACCACCGCAACCGCTTCCGTCGGACCCTTCCGCGTCTGGGGCGGTATGCGCGGCTTTCGGAGCGGGACGTATTCACAGCCTTCGGGCGCGGCTTCGGCACAGATAGCACTTTCACCGCCGCTCCTGCCCAATGAAGAAGTCTTTGTGAGCGTAACCAATGCGCAGAACGCCAACCGTATTGCGGCGCGTCCTTTCACGCTGGCGTATCGCGCTCGCTCTGCGGCAGCTCCGGCGACGTTTTTTGCGCTGCCGTCTCTTTCGATGGGCAGCACTCCGGCACCAATGCGCAATATCGTCACGGCAGATTTCAATGGCGACGGCAGGCTTGACGCAGCCCTCTCCAACACGGGTGCAAACGGTGTACAACTCATGTACGGCAATGGTGCAGGCGGCTTCACGCAAGGACCGCTTTTGGGCGTGGGCGGCACTGCGCCGGAAGAACTTGTAACGGGCGATTTCAATAGCGACGGCAGACCGGATATTGCGGTCTCGGTTTCCGGCTCAAGCCTGATGACAGTGCTGATGAATACTGGTGGTGCGTTTGTCCCTAGCAGCTATTCCGTCGCCTCTCGCGGCTTGACAGTCACAGATTTTAACGGTGATGGAGCGCTGGATATTGCGGCTGCGGTTCCGGGATTACCCAATATCAATATCTATCTCGGTGCTAACAACGGCTCGTTTGCCCCAGGTGCTTCCATCGCAACCATTGTTCCGGGGTATCGTGGCATTACGACGGCGGATGTTGACAACGACGGTGATATGGACATTATCGCCGTTTCGTCCAACAGCGATGCAAAAGTCTTCATCAATACCGGATTGGGAACATTCGATCCAATAATACTCACAGGAACGGCAAGCCTTCAGGCAGAATACCCCTTTGCCGGAGATTTCAACAACGACGGGAGAATGGATTTTGTTGCATTTTCCAACATTTTCGGCGGAGCGTTTTTAGCACTCTTCACAGGCAATGGCGCGGGTAGCTTTACGACGACGACATTTGGAACAGGCATATCAACAGGCTTTGGGAATGTCGGCGATTTCAACGGTGACGGATTTTTGGACGTAGCGGCGGGCGATGCGCTTGGCAATGCTCAAATTTGGCTCAATACGGGCGGTGCATTTGCGCAAAGTGGCGTAGGACAAGGCGCACTGGGCGCGTATCCTATTCCTGCCGATGTGGACGGCGACGGCGACCTTGACCTCCTTATGACCGATTGGGCAAACGGTCTCTTGAAGGTATTACTCAACCAGCCCGCGCCCATCCTCACCGCCACCCCGCTCCTCCTTGATTTCGGCACGGTTGCCGTTGGGCAGTCTGCCTCGCAGAGTGCGTCTATTTCCGGCGCAAACCTCGTAAGCGGCATCACAACAGGCATCACAGGGGCAACGGTTTCAGCATTTTCCTACTCCGTCAATATGGGAACGTCGCTGACGCAAGGAACCGTCACGGTTTCAGGCGGTGCAACGTTGAACACGAATATCCGTGCGGTCTTTGCGCCTATCACAACGGGAACATTCTCCACGACCCTTACCGTCACGACGGCAAGCGCCAGAGCGCTGACGCTCGCGCTCACAGGTGTTGCCATTTTGCCGCGCATCCCCACACCGCCCATCATTACGGCGCTTTCGACTACTGCCGCACTTATCGGTACGCCCGTCACTGTCACAGGGCTAAATTTCGCCAATGTCTCCCAAGCCAGTATTGGCGGCATTGCCACGACAGTCAACATTCTTTCGGCGACCCAAGCAAACGTGATTTTGCCGACAGGTCTGAGTATTGGGCAAGTGGTCTTGACGAATGTGGACGGAACAGCCGTGAGCCGAGATGTTGTGCGGGCTTTAGTACCGTTTTTGCCGCCGCCGATTATCAGTGCTGCCGCGCCGCTTGTGGGTGTGCCGGGAGATTTGGTGAGTGTGACAGGTGCAAACTTCTCCACAGGAGCAACCACGCTGCTTATTGGCGGTTCACAGTTTGCCGTTACGTTCAATTCCTCCACGCGGCTCACCTTCTCGCTTCAGCCTTCCATGCAAGGCACAATCGGTGTTCGCACACCAAACGGCTCGACAACTTCCTCCTTCATTGTGCGCGTTATCCCGCCGCCGACTATTCTCGGCATCAATCCCACGCAAGCCAGCAATGGCGAGGCAATCACGCTTTTGGGAACAAATTTCATCAATGTCATTTCGGTAACGGGCGCAAATATGCGCTTAGACAGCACATCATGGCAAATTGACACCCTGGCGCAGCGCATCACGGTGCGGGTTTTGGAGAATTTCGCCGTGATGAATACTATTGGAACACTCACACTTCGCACCAGAAGCGGCACGGCACGTTTCACCCAAGCATACACACCTGCGGGCGAGCCCGTTGGCGTTCCTGTGCCAGCACTGACCGGGATTGGGCAAGCCTCGCCGCTCCAAGAAGGCGACGAAATAACGCTTTCTGCCATCAATATTCCAACAGGCGCAACGCTCACCCTGACCGTCAATGGCATCACCACAACGATTTCCAGCGTGACGACCTCGTCAAGCGGTACGATCTTGCGTTTGCTGCTGCCCACAGGCATCGTACCGCTTACGCTGCAAAGCACGCCAACACTCACTTTCCGTCTCGGTTACGGCGGACAAAGCACCACCGCCACCTTCACAACCACCGTCCGCGCTGCGAATCTGCCCCAAATCACGGGATTTTCGCCCAATATTGGCGGAACGTGCTCAACGATTTCGATTGTGGGCAGAAACTTAGGCGTGGAGCCGCGTGGAAGGCTACTCAGTGTGATGGTGGGCGGCGCACCCGTGCAGGGCTTCCGCGTAATGTCGCCTAGCGTGATAGAAGCGACCTTGGGAACGGTCAGAACGGGCATAATTTCGCTGGTCACAAGCGGTGGTCAGGTCTCCACGACGGGCATTTTTACCTTCGACCCCGCGTTCCAATGTTTCCCACCAATGCGCCGCGAGGACTCGCTTGCGCTGGATGCCTTCTACGTGGCAACAGTGGGCTTAAACTGGACAACTTCCACGAATTGGACGAATCCGAATGTTCCGGCGGCGTTGCGTTTTGGCGTGAAGGTTTTGGGCGACCGCGTTGTGGAAATCCGAATGCCCCGCAATAATGTTACTGGCTCTGTTCCTGACTTTGTGATGGCAAATCTCAGTTCGTTGCGCGTACTGGATTTGGACAGCAATCATATCGCGGGCGCATTGCCGCGCACGCTTGGGCAAGCCACCAACCTTGAAATACTGCGGCTTGCGGCGAATCGGTTTTCGGGGACGCTGCCGCCCAATCTTGCAGCACTCAAGCGGCTGCGCGAACTGAATCTGTCGGATAACGTTTTGGCGGACACGTTGGAGCAGGTGTGGGATTTGACGGGCTTGGAAACGCTGAATTTGCGCGGAAATCGCCTTCGGGGGCGCGTCAGCGCACGAGCCGCACGTCTGACGCTGTTGACCAGCCTCAACCTCAGCCGCAATCAGCTTTCCGACACCCTTCCTGCCGAACTTAGCTTGCTTACGGCATTGCAAACGCTGAATCTGCGCGACAACCGCTTCACGGGCGCTCTGCCCGACCTTGGGAAAGACGATTCCGGAAAAGATAATTCCGGCAAAAAAGCAGTGACGAATGCGGTTCGTGCGCTGACGCGCCTCGACGTGGGACAGAATGCGCTCAGTGGGGCGATTCCTGCATCCATCGGCACACTCCGCGAACTCAACGAACTGCGTTTGGACGGCAATGCGCTTCAAGGCGTGATTCCAAGCACTCTAGCCGAACTCGTCAAGCTCAAAACGCTGGATGTATCGCGCAATCAATTCACCGACGCGCCGTCGCTGTTGCCGATTCCCCGTTTGGATACGCTGCGCTTGGCGGACAACCGTTTGGATTTTGCCACACTCGAAAGCCAAGTAAATATGCGCCCCACAGCCGGAGCGCCGCAATCTCTTCCAAGTACGCCGAAGTTTGGCTATGCTCCGCAAAGTGTGACGCTGCGCCTCTCTGAGCGTACCGATACGACGGTTACGCTGGACGCACCACTCCAACTTCGCATCAATGCTCGCGGCGCGAACAATCGTTATGCGTGGTGGCGGGACGGCGTTCTTATTCAAGCAACCTCTGGGACGGCATCATTGCTTATCCCGTCGGTTACGGCGAGTGATAGTGGCTCGTATTTCTGCGTCGTCTCGAATACGCTTTTGCCGGATGTTGTCTTCACATCGGCAGCATTGCGCGTAACGACAGCGTTTCCGGCATTTCCTCCGCAAGACAGCATCCGCCTCATTGCGCCCGCACTGGCGGCAGATAACGTTTCGCGCGTGCCGACGTTTGTCTGGACAAGTGTGTCGGGATCGCGTCAGTACAGGCTGGAAGTGTCGGGTACGGCAGACTTCCGGACGATATTGGCGAGTGCAATCGTCTCGCAAAGCGCATCCATCCTGACAAGCGGGCGTGTGGAGTTCTCATCGCAAGGCAGATTGGGATTCCCGCTTGCTGCTTCCGCCCGCATCTTTTGGCGTGTCCGCGCCGAGAATGCACGGGGATTGGGTGCGGCGGCAAGTAGCGAATTTACAACGGCTTCCGGTGATGCGCTCATTGCTGCCGACCGCTTGGATTTTGGCAGAGTGCCGCGTGCAGACACGGCTTTCCGTCGGCTGACGCTTCGCAATCTCAGTACCACAGCGCTCCGCGTCGAAAGTATTACGCCGGAAAACGGCGTGTTCGCTATTCCTCTGCAAGGCGCTTTAACGCTTGCGGTGGGGCGCGATACGACGCTTATGGTGCGTTTTATCCCGTTGGCATTGCCGCCAGTACAATCCGGCATCACGGTGCGGTTTCGGGCTGTGGATACAAGCGGGCAACAGGGCGCTTTGCAAACGCAATCGCTTCAAGACCGTTTGAGCGGCAGTGGTGGTGCGCTGAAGATCGTTGCGCCGCGCTTCGATACGATTGCCGTCAGGGCAACGCGCATTGCCTCGGCGTTGCTTATCAATGTGAGTGGCACTGCGCTTGAGATAACAAATATTGGGCTTTTGCGGCGCATGGCGGGCTTTGAACTGCGCTTTAGCGGTACGCAGCGCTCCAGCATGGACATTGGTGATACGCTCGTGATTCCGATTGGCTGCCGCTCTGAAGTGGCAAACGTCAGATTGCGCGATACGCTCCGTGTGCAAACGAACCTCGAAAGGATTGATGCGCCCTTGGAGGCATTTTCTCGCAATCGCACACCGAATGACGTTGCCGTAAAACTCGCTATTCGCCCGCAGCAGAATAATTTGCCACCCGGCAGCGCGGTAACGCTGGAACTTTTTGTTGTTCCGACAGGATCAATTACGCTGGACAGTGTGTTCCGTGCGGCACTGCCGTTTATTCAAGCGACAGTTAGTGTTGATAAAAATGTGTTGGCACTGAGTCCAAATGAGCGTTTTGCCCGTGTGCGGCGCTTAGACACAAGTCGCATAGCGCGGTTTGTGGTTCCCTCAACGACATGGAGCGGGCGGAATAGTGTTGTGGCGCAGCTTCAGTGCGTGGTTGTGGCGGGGAATACCGACAGTACGTCGCTTTCTATCGAAGATGTGCAGTGGGGAGCAGGGAGCGTGATTTTGGACGAGGTTCAAGACGGCACGTTCAAAGCAAACGTCTCGCGGGCAGGTGGCAAGCGTCTCATTTCCCCAACGGCAACGCCAACGCAACTGACCGCCATTGCGCCAAATCCAGCAAAAGAGGAAATCGAAATTGCTTACACAATGGGCGAAGCGGGCTTGGTGACGCTTACGCTCATGGATGCGCGTGGGAATGTGGTCTTGCCAATCGTCAATGCGGTGGAAAGTGCTGGGAAACATACAGTGCGGGCAAAAATCGGCTGGCTGGCAAGCGGCTCGTATCATATTCGCCTTACAACTACGCTTGAGAGCGACACGCGGCAAGTCCAAATTGTGCGGTAGAAACGAAAACCACTACAAAAAAACCATCTCCCGCAAGGAAGATGGTTTTTTGTAGCGGCGAATGCGCTTTTAATGCCGAATAATCACAACTGCTCTGCCCACCGCACGACCAGCATGAACAACGACAGCATACTGCCCTTCTCGCAGACGCGACACATCAAAGATGACCTCGTTCTCATTTGCTCCGACCGTTTGTTGAGCAACCTCCTCACCCATTATATTCAAGATTCGTACTATCACTCTTTCCGTCGTTGGCGGCAGATTATTATAACCGACGGCGAGTCGAACAGATGCCGGGTTTGGAAATACCCTCACGACCAGTGCTGATACGGTGTCACGGGGTTGTGGGCGTGTCGTATCGCGGGGTTCTCGGCGTGTCGTATCTGGTCGCACCGTTCCGGTCGTGGATGGACGTATCGTTCCAGTGGTCGAAGGGCGCACTGTCCCGTTTGTCGAAGGGCGCACTGTCCCGTTTGTCGAAGGGCGCACTGTTCCGTTTGTCGAAGGACGCACTGTTCCAGTCGTGGACGGGCGCAGCGTTCCAGTGGTCGAAGGACGCACTGTCCCGTTTGTCGAAGGACGCACCGTTCCGTTTGTCGAAGGACGCACCGTTCCTGTTGTGGACGGACGTTGAGGGCGTTGTTGCGCCAAGGATTCCGTGTTGCTAAAGGATAGACCTAACGCACAAACAGCGAGGAAAATGAAGATCGTTTTCATGATAAGGCTCCAAAAAGAAGATTGAATAAAGTTGAAAAAATATCGAAGGTTCGCGATTCCTTACACTATTAAAAACAGCATGATAGCGACGGCGTTACAGTCCAAAACGTCACGAGTTTCTATGCCAAAAAGTCATAGTGTCCAACGTGATTTTCTTGCCCAAAAGCCCGCGAAAGCCGTATATTGCTGTATGGTTACAGCTAAATTTCGCGCCGTTTTTTTGACCACATTACATTGAGGAACTACGCAATGAAGTTTCCCTATTATTTTGTTTTCGACATTGAGACCGTTGGTTTTCCCATTGACCATTTCGACGATGCGCAGCAAGAATACTTGCTTCGTGGCGCACAAACCGACGAAGATCGAGCAAAAAAAATACGTGAATTTTCGCTGGCAGCACTGACGGCAAAAGTTGTCTGTATTGGCATTGTCGTCATGGAATGGCAGCCGGACGGTGCGGAAGCGAGATGCGTCCGACAGGGCGCACTGATACTGGATGAGTCGCTGGAACCGGGGAGGAAAAAACGGATAGAGCTTGCGGGCGGAATTGTTGGCTCGGCATCCGATGAAAGCACGATGTTATCGGCATTTTGGAAGATGTTGGCAGAATATTTTGATAATGCGTGTTTGGTCAGTTTCAACGGAAAAGAATTTGATGCGCCTTTTCTTATGCTCCGCTCTGCGGCTTGTCGTGTGCGCCCATCGAAGAAAATTGTGGATATGAATAAAAGCTGGGACAAAGTGCAGAAGCATATAGATCTGCTCAAAGAACTCACCTTCAATAGCTATGGCGCAAATATGAGCGGTGCGGCACGGAAGTATAATTTTGATTTCTACGCCCGCTCGTTTGGAATTACCTCGCCCAAAGCGGAAGGCGTTCACGGCGGGAATGTGGCGGAATTTTATGCGGAAGGGCGCACAAAGGAGATTGCGGAATATTGTATGCGGGATGTCCACGCAACATGGGAACTCTACCGCTATTGGCGTGAATACTTGGATTTCAGCGAGTAAATCCTGAAGCGCCTTCTGTTTGCAGAAGCGTTTTGAAGGCAATTTGGGGCAAATCCTTTGCATGATAATCCAAAAGCGCACGTAAAGAGGCGCTGTCGTCAATATCCATCCACGTCGGCAATTCGTGAACGAGCGAAAAGTGTCCGCGCAACGCTTCAACACTACGCTCATAGACCGTCGCATTGCTATAATCGTCGCCAAAAAAGAACAAATCACGCACCTCGCCTAAGCCCATCATATAAAATCCCCCGTCGTCTGTACGTCCGATAGTTGCTTGTCCGGCGAGTATTGCGTCTTCGGCTTCGGCAAAAATAGCTTGCGGAAGCGTGGGGCTGTCTGCACCCATAATGATTGACGGCAATGCGCCACGCGCTTCGGCATACCGAAAGGCACGAAGCATCTGTTCGCCAAGTGTTGTGCCTTCTTGAGGGAGAACGTGCAGCCTCTCATGCGTGAGCTTGCGCTCCGCGAGCCACAAAGCCAGTGCTGTTGACTCCTCCAGCGGATAGGCAAAAATATAGACAGCAGAAATTTGGGTTGAAGGAGCGCGAAGCCGCATCAGCACATTCTCTACGGTATCTTCCAGCATCGCCTCATAAAGCGCGAGTGTTTTTTCATTCCCAAGCGTCGCGGCAAGACGTGTTTTGACGCGCCCTAGAGCGGGATTGCGGGCAAAAATGAGGTATGAGCAGGGCATAAGAAATTACAACATTCGATGAAGGCGTTTAATAGAAAAAATTTCGCTCAGAATCTGCCACGAATGGCGGAAACTCACGGTGGAGCGCTCATCGTTATACCATTCGACGGGGATTTCTTCAATCCGCAACCCCAGCTTTGATGCGACGTAGAGCGCCTCCAAATCGAACATCCAGCCATTGAGTTGCGCCCGTGAAAAGACCGCC
The DNA here is from genome assembly GCA_947459425.1 of Ignavibacteria bacterium. Taxonomy (GTDB): domain Bacteria; phylum Bacteroidota; class Ignavibacteria; order Kapaibacteriales; family UBA4661; genus PH2015. The sequence goes on along the minus strand of CANHDJ010000003.1, from coordinate 109,156 downwards.
TCTGCCGCGTCCGCTCGAAATCCTTTGAAACCGCATTGTGTGTCGGTTATGCCCGGAATAAATGCTGCCTGAACAACAATATTCACCATCTTGCCCAATTTCTCACGGTACCAAGGCTGGTGCTTTTTAACAAGCGAAGTATCGACACCTCGACTGCCAATGCAAATATCAACGCCGCCTTCCAGCCGCGCTAGTACCCGTGCGGTCTCGTGGACAGGCGTAGAAAAATCAGCGTCCGAAAAAATACGATAGTCGCCAGTCGCTTCCAGCATCCCACGCCGGACGGCAGCGCCTTTGCCCATATTGCGCGGCTGTTCAATAAGGCGAACACCTGCCAGACCAGTAACTAAGCTACTTGTGTCGTCGCTTGAACCATCATTAACAACAATAATTTCTGTCGTGTAGCTCTGTGCCGCGAAGTAATCTCGTGCTTTCTCCAACGATGGAGCAATGCGCGAGGCTTCATTGTAGGCGGGAATGATGAAGGATAAATGCGGCATTGGGCATTATTTCGGTCGTGCGAAGGTGCGTCCTTCGCGTTCTTCAAATCGGTGAATAATTTCTTCTGGCACAGCCATTGGTCGCTTAAAAGCGGGATCAATAAGTACCAATACTCCCGTTCCATCAGCAACAAGGGCATCGGTTTGTGCCAAAAACATTCCGCACGACATTGTGTAGGACGTTGTTCCAACGGCGCTTATTGCTATGCCAATATCCACCTGTGCCGGAAAATGCACCTCGCTACGGAAATTCATCGTGCAGTTCACCATGACGTGCAGAGGATGCTTGCCGTCGAGCGCTTCATTGCCGAAGGTATCAAGGATATATCGTGTACGCCCAGCCTCGAAGTAGCTAAAATAGGCGATGTTGTTGAGATGACCATAGCCGTCAATCTCGCTCCAACGCACCTCAAGTGTCGTCCAGTGTTTGAATTGCTGACGGTTGTAGGGTTCTTGGCGCATATTCAGTTAGGAGATTTTTCGTTTCCAAAAAAAGTACACCGGTATTCCCGACAGAACGATAAACAAACCGGGATAGGTAAATTTCGGCTTAAAAATGAGTAGGTTGACGCAAATTGCCAATGCCGCAAGAATGTAGAGTGCAGGCAATATCGGATAGCCAAATGCCTTGTACGGGCGCTCTACAAGCGGGCGCTTTGCACGAAGGACAAAAATTCCGCTAATGGTCAAAATGTAAAAAATCAAAATAGCGAAAACGACGTAATCCAGTAAATCGCCATAACTTCCCGACAAGCACAGAAAACTCGCCCACACCGCCTGAATAACAAGCGCATAGCCCGGAACGCCGTTTTTATTCAATGTCCCAGCACGTTTGAAAAACAGTCCGTCTTTGCTCATGGCGTAAAATACCCGTGCGCCAGAGAGAATCAGCCCATTATTACAACCAAAGGTAGAAATCATAATCAAAATCGCCATCACCACCGCCGCGCCCGATCCCCAAACCACCGATGCAACGGCAGTTCCAACGCGGTCTTCGGTGGCAAATTGTATGCCGCGCTGAATGACGGTTTGCCCATTCGGATCGCCGACAAGCGGCAGTGCGACAAGGTAGGCGAGATTTGCCAGAAGATAAATAATCGTTACCAAGCACGTTCCCAAAAATAAACTCAGAGGAATGGTGCGTTTTGGATTAACAACCTCTGCGGCGGCAAACGTGATAGTATTCCAGGCATCGCTCGAAAAAATCGAACCGACCATTGCCACACCAAAAGCCGCTAAGAGCCACGTCCCGGAGAGCGGTTGGAGGCTGACGGAGCCGTTTTCCACGTGCGTCCAGGAATGTTTCCAAAGATTTGCCAAATTGCTAACAAGCGCTTCATCATTCACGCCGAGCGTCAGTCCCGCAAAAATCAATCCCGCAATGCCCAGTATTTTCGCCACTGTAAAGACGTTCTGCACGACCGTACCGCCTTTTACGCCCCGCGAGTTCAGCAGCGTCAAAAAAATGATACTGCCAATCGCAAACACCTGTGCCGCCGAAATCTTGAACGCACCGAGTGAAAGTAGAATATTGCCAGTGCCGAGCGAAGGAAACATCACCGCTGTAAATTTCGCAAAAGCAACGGCAACAGCAGCAATCATACCTGTTTGAATAACAAGGAAGAGCGTCCAGCCATAAAGAAAACCCACAAGTGGGCTATAAGCCTCGCGGAGATAGACGTACTGCCCGCCCGCCTCCGGCATCATTCCTGCAAGTTCACCATAGCTCAGGGCTGCAATCAGCGTCAGCAGACCTGTTGCAATCCAGACCGCCATGAGCAGCATTGGCGAACCGACCGTCCGCGCAATATCGGCACTGACAATAAAAATCCCCGAGCCGACCATAGAGCCGACAACAATCATCGTGGAAGAAAGTACGCCGAGTTCGCGGCGGAAAGAGTGTTCTGGTGGGATGGAAGTGGTATCGTTTTGCTTCATGGAGTTGTCCTTACTTTTTCAATTTTTCGGTATGCAAATAGCCAATAAAATGATAAAGCGCTGTCATATCAAGGTCAAGCGCTGTTTTTTCCCACTCCGGCTTTTGGTTGAGGGCAAGTGCGCCCGTTTTTTTGTCCAGCGACGCAATGCGAGCAAAGGTGTCATTGCGCGTGTCGAACCGCATCACATCTACATACACTAACTCTTTGTTCAAGGAATGGGCAAGGTCGTAGCGCATGACACGCTTCACGATTGCCGTTAGTGTATCGCCATTTTTCTGAAGCGACGGCACGTTCACCCAAACAGAAAGCGCATCATTTTGGACATAACTTTGGAATTTATCTTCATCCTGAATAATAAACGGTACAAAGCGAAACTGCCCCGTTGCTGCATCCGACGCTGGCTCTTTGACGGTGTATTGGGGAATTGCGGTTTGCGGGGAAGACATTTGGGCAAAGGCAGAAACTGATGCCACGAGGCAAATCCAGCAAGCAAGCGCATAAAGGCTTCGCATAGCGCGTGTCAGAAAAAGTAGCGGAATTGGATAATTAGGCTCACAATATACATCCTTTATGCAACATTTCAAGCGGCAAGCAAACATTCTCTTGATGCTTTTTCACATCATAACCACCTTTTTTAACACCCTTTAACGATTTTTTCTTCGACAATCTCCGAAAAACAGCTAATTTTAAGGCTTTGCCAAATCATTCGCTTGAATATCATTGGCAAACCCATTCAAACACGAAATTTACGTTTTTACCCTTAACACAATTTCTACTCTATGAACACAAAGCAACTGAACCGCGCATTTGCGGCATTAGTGTTCGTGATTTCCCTCACGACCTATATGCTTACCGTGCAGAAAACGGTGCCGTTTTGGGACTGTGCCGAATTTACGGCTGCCACAGTCTATCAGCAAGTACCACATCCACCCGGAGCGCCGCTCTTCCTTATGGTCGGCAAACTCTTCCACCAGTTTATTCCCTTCGGCGATCCGGGTTGGCGCGTCAATCTTGTTTCTGTCGTTGCTACCGCATTTTCGGTGCTGCTGCTCTACTCTATTACCGTCATGGCGATTGTCAATATTCGCGGGAAACGCCCCGAAACCTTTGCCGAAGCGCTTGCCGTCTTTGGTTCGGCGGCAGTCGGCGCTCTGGCGTTCAATTTTAGCGATACGCTTTGGTTCAATGGCGTAGAATCGGAGGTTTATGCGGCTTCGACACTCTTTGTGGCGCTGATTGTGTATTTGATGATGCGCTGGAACGAAGAAGCTGATAATCAAGGACACGAGCGGTATTTGCTGCTGATTGCGTACCTGATTGGTCTTTCGACGGGTGTTCACCTTTTGAGCGTGTTGACGATTTTCTCGATTACGATGGTCGTCTATTTTCGCAAATATGAGATTACGCTTCGCAGCTTTATCATTATGACCATTATTGGCTTAGTGGTTTTTGCATTGGTCTACCCGGGTATTGTGAAATTTTTCCCTGCACTTTTGGGCGGAGATTTACCATTGCGGAACGCAGCAAAAGAATATGCCGTCAAAGACAGTCCGCTTATGCTGATATTTGCTATTCTTCTTGTCGGAGGTGCGGCTTACGGCGTGTGGTATGGTCGCTCGAAAAGCCATCCGGTTATCGGTTTGGCGTGTAGCGCATTTTTGCTGATGGTTGTTGGGTACAGCACCTATACGCAAATTCTCATTCGCTCCAATGCAAATCCGCCCATGAACGAAAATGCTCCCTCGAATCTCAACAAACTTGTTTCCTACTTGGGTCGTGAGCAGTATGGCGATGCACCGACCTGGCCCCGCCGTTATCAACAAGAAGGCTATTTCGTCCAGAAATACAAACAATATGGCGAATGGTATCCGCCAACGGTAGAGCGTGCAGAACGCGCCGATGGTAGCGCTATTCCGATTCCAAAATTTACGAAAGTGAATTTTGCCGGCGAGATAAATTATCTTTTCCAGTACCAGATTTATCAAATGTACATTCGCTATTTCTTGTGGAATTTTGTCGGGCGAATGAGCGATACGCAAGATGCTCCGCCCGCGTGGTTCAGCAACGATGGTGCGGATGCCTACAACTACAATTCCGGGTATTCTTCGTGGTATCCGGTGCGATTTTTCGCGTTACCGCTTCTTTTCGGTATGCTCGGTATGATTTTCCATTTCTCGCGCAATCGGCAAATGGCATTTGTCCATCTCATCATGTTCCTGATGATGGGCGTACTGGCTGCTATTCAACAAAATCAACAAAATCCGCAGCCCCGCGAACGGGATTATTTCTACGTTGGCTCGTTTATGGTGTTCTGTATGTGGATTGGTATTGGGGTGTATGGCTTGATTGAGAATCTTTTCAAGGAAAATATTCGGGCTGCCGCCAGTGCTGCTATTTTGGCGGGCGCTGTGGTGCTTGTTCCTCTGAACATGGCTGTTGGCGGATGGCGTACCCACGACCGTTCGTATAACTATATGCCGTTCGATTACGCCTACAACATTCTCCAAAGCGTTGAAAAAGATGCTATTCTTTTCACCAACGGCGATAACGATACTTTCTCGGTTTGGTATATGCAAGACGTGATGGGCATTCGCCGTGATGTGCGTTTGGTCAATCTCAGCCTTGGCAATACGCTTTGGTATGTTGACCAATTAAAAAATCAATCGCCGTGGGGCGCGAAAAAAGTACCGCTCAGTTTTTCGGATGAATCCATTCAGCAAAGCGATGAATACGACCCTCGCGCCCTTTCTACGCCTGTTGGCGGCGCAACGGAAGTAGAAATCGGGGTGCGTGAGGAAATTATGCGAAAATATGAGCAACAAAGCGGCTTACAGGTTAATTCGATGGAGAAATTACCGGATTCTGTTGCCAACAAAGTCCGCAAAATCAAGATGAGCTTTATTGGTATGCCTTACGGCGAGGATGAAGGCAAACCGCGCTACATCTTCCGCATTCAAGACCAACTTGTCAAAGATATTGTCACGCAGACCGCGTTTGAGCGCCCGGTGTACTATTCCGGTTCGGTTGGTGGGGATGCTTTCTGTGGCTTGGAAAAATATTTCCGTATGGAAGGCTTGGCGTACCGCATCTGTCCTACGGTTCAGCAGACCGATAGAAGCGGGCAGTCGGTGAATCCGGAAGTCATGGACAAAACGATTATGAATGTTCTGCCGTTTGATGAAACGCATACCGAAGCGCATTATGGCTTCAAACTGCGCAATTTGAACAATCCACGCGCATTTTTTGATGAGACCAATCGCCAGCCTGCGGTGGCGAATTTCCGTAATCTCTACTTCACCTACGCCAACAATCTTCTCTACGACGGGAATAACCCGAAAAAAGCAGGCGCAGTGCTGGACACGATGAACAAATACATCAGTGTCGAGCAGTTCCCGCTCTACTTCCCGCAATACTACCAAATGGCGCTCCTCTACGAAAAAGCAGGTGCAAAGCCGCAAGCCGAAAAATATGCTCGTATGGCGGCGGCGGTATCGGAAAAACTTATTGCCAATCCGAAATTGCTGGAACTCGACCCGTATTCACGCGCCTTCGACCCGAATGTCGTGGCAACGGAGTCCTACGAACTCATTGGCGAATTTGACAAGGCAATAGCAACCTTGCAAAAGTACCAAGCCACGATGAATAACGCACCAGAACTGCAAGTTCGCATTGACGAAGTAGAAATCAAACGCGCCGAATACAAAGGTGATTTGAAAAAAGCACTTGAACTTGCTGAAGGCTTGGTTGCGAAATACGAAGCACAAAACAATGACTTCATTCGGCAAATGCTTCCGGGCTTGCGCCAGCGCGTCATGGGGCTGAAATTGAAACTGGGCATTGCACCGACCCCAACAGAAGCCGCAGCAGCCATCGGCGCTGCACAGCGATAAACCAACAAGTACCCGATATAATCTCAACGTGTGGCTTGCCATTTCCGGCAAAGTCACACGTTTTTTTTTCGTAAAAAGTCTTTGGACTTCAAACGCGAGTTTGCATAGATACAGGAATTGTGCGATTTTGCGCTGTTCTTTTGGACAATATTTCTCCCAGTATTTTGCCAATCAATCCCTGCGCACACAATTTATGGAATGTCTGTTTGCACCTGATATGACGATAGATGCGGCAACGGTGCTGCTTCTTGGCGACGAGGCACAACACGCTCGTGCCTTACGCTTGCGCGTAGGAGAACGTCTGCTCCTCTCGAATGGTCACGGGCTTTGCGCAGAAACGGAAGTACAGGAAATCTCAAAAGAGAAGGTTGTATGCGGTGTTGTGCGGATATTGCCGGAACATAGCGAATACCCATTCCGCATTATCGTTGCACTCGGCATTTTGGATAACCGCGAGCGGATGGAATTTGCCCTTGAAAAAGCAATCGAACTCGGCGCACGTGATTTTGTACCACTTTTGACCGACAATAGTGAACGAGATCGCACGAAACCTGAGCGATTACAGTCCAAAGCCCTCGCAGCTTTGAAACAGGCACACCGAGCGCATTTTCCAACGATTCATGCGCCGATGTCTCCGAAAGCGCTGTTAGAAATGCTTCCTGCTGGTACGCATCTCATTCTTGCTGATGCTGAGGGCACTGCGCCACATCGCTATCGCGCCAGAACCGTGTGTTTATGCGTCGGAGCAGAAGGCGGTTTTTCTCAGGATGAGCAGCAGCTTTTTCGCAACGACCCGCGCACAAATCTCTGGAAACTTGCGCCCACACGCCTTCGGGCAGAAACGGCTCTCTTATGCGGCGTGGCGGCATTGACGTTGTTTCACGAACTATCTTTTTCCGAATGACGATAACCGCTCAGGCTAAAAGCAGACAGAATAGCGACTAAAGGCTTACCTTACGTGGTGACTATGGGTAATTGTGTCTATTTCGTAAAACTCTCGTTCTGTTTTACCAGTTTGCATAAAAAAAGCACATCGCCGGGCATTTGGGTCATCCAGGCGGTCATTAGCGCGAATTGTGTAACGAGTGCCGTCGTTTTCTGCCTTCCTCCGAATAATGAAGCCAAGCGGCGTTGCGGCGCGGAGGCGCTTGCCTGTTTGAATAAGCGTTGCCGTTGAGCGCTCTACGGCATCGGTGGCGTTTTCTTCAACAAAACGCAGCGCCCGCACCCATGCTATGCTGTCCATTGTACTGGGGAGAATAAATTCGGTATCGCAGTGCTGGGTAAGCAGTTCGTATTCGGTTGCCACACTTTTGCCATTATCGCTGTCCACCGATGCAGTTTCCTCGTTGAAGCGTGTTAAAAATACACGGCGATTGCCGCTTTCATCCGCCTCAATGCAGGTGGCAAAAGACAAAAGCGTGTCGCCTTGCTGCACAAAGCGCACCCATGCTCGGTTGGGGTATTGGTAGAGTTTGGTATTTGTTCTGAGAATCACGATGCGCTGCCGCACAGGAAGTATTCTGGCGGTATCGGCGCACGACGAGGCAAGAAAGGCAGAAATAATCACCAAGGCAAGATTGCAGAATTGCCGCCAAGCGAAGGATTGAGGAGACTTCACAAGTAAGTGGTTATTTTCTATGATTCGGAATATACCCATCGCTCATCACAACATCTTGCAAACGTCGTTTTTCGCGGAGGTCGGGCAGAAGGCGTTCGATATAATCTTGCAAAATCTCCAAGCGACGAGTTTCAGAGCGAATTTCGAGAAGTTCTTGTTTGCGCAGAATGTCCAACCCCGCCTTTTGCGCAATCACAAACGAAGCCGTTACCGTACTGACAATATCCAGCACATACTCTTCGGCAGCGCCCGGATACACAATTTCTACGAGTTCGTTGTACAATGTGATACACTCAGCGCGGAGACTGGCATCAACGGACTCATCAACATCGTCATCCCCAAAATAATCAACAATGCCAACGTAATATGATTCCTCGCCCTCGCGCAGAGATCGCAGGGTGTAGCGCCGCTTGCCCGTCACGACAACATCCATGCGCCCATCGGGATAGCGACGAGAAATCTCGCTTACTTCGACGGTGCAGCCCGTTTGATAGAGCCGTGCCGAATCAACGAGATTGATACCGAAGTCCCTATGCCCTTCCAGTGCCGTATTGACCAATTCTTTGTAGCGAGGCTCGAAAATATGCAGTGGTACGGATGAGTCTGGGAAAACAACGATATTAAGCGGGAATAAGCCGATTTTTTCCATAACAATCAAAAAGTGACGAGATATTTCGCTGAAGATCTGAAGAAAACTACACAATTTTCTGAGAACAAACAAGGGAACAGCGCACACTTGCTTGCTGTTCCCTTGCTGATATAAACGCTTAGTCTCAATAATTATTTTGCAAACTTTGTGTAGCGAGCGTTAATGCGCCCCCAGTGAAGGTTAGCAAAGAAATTATCAAGATATTTTGCCCGTGCAGGACCATCTTTGTGGTAGTAGGCGTGTTCAAACATATCGCAGGAAATAAGCGGAATACCGCCCCAAATTGCGCCGTAGTGGTGTTCATCCACCAGCACATTCAAAACGCGCCCGCTATACAACTGGTCGAGCGTTAGAACGCCCCAGCCGGAGAGCTTCGAGGCAATACAGGTCGCCTTAAAATCTGCTTTCCATGCGTCCAGCGAACCAAATTCTTTTTCAATCGCCGCTACTACTTCTGCGCCTTTTGAAGCATCGCCGTCGCCGCCCAAAACTTCCCAATAAACATCATGCAACACCGTACCGGCATGATTCCACGTCTGACGACGTTTGAGTTCGCCGAAGTCAGACCAATTGCCATTTGCGGCGGATTTATCGGCTGTTGGGAGCCCTGCTTCGATTTTGTTCAAAAAGGTAACATAGCCCTTGTGGTGCGTGTTGTAGTGCCAATCCGTCGTTTCTGGCGAGAGCAAATCTTTGAGCAAGGTTTTTGCTTCTTCGTCCGAATACGGACGCGGGTTGAATTTCCATTCGTAAGCCATTGAAAAAACTCCTGTAGTAAAAAAACTGAAAATGAGTGAAGGACAGTTGCAATCGTTATATCGCTATCGTTGTAGAATCGCGGTTAAATCGGCTTCCCAGCTTGTTTTCGGGTGTTCGACAATACGCCCTATTTCTTTGCCGGAGCGCATCACGACGAGTGTTGGGACGTATTCAAGGGCATTTGCTTCAGCAACTTCTCGCGGGTCACGCTTGGAAAGACTCACACCCCAGAGCTCGACGGACTCCGTGTTGACACCAAGTTGAGTAAAAAGCGGGAACAAACGCGGCATTTCCTCACGGCTATCGCTACACCACGTTGCGGCGATAAGCCGGAACGAAACCTCAGGTGTAATCAGCCCTGCAAGCCTCTTCACAACGGCAGCTTCGGGTTTATAGGTCGAATCGGTGTAGTGCTGCCATTGCGCTTCGCGTTGCCACTGGCTCCAACTAAGACGACCAATAGCAGAACGAGCCACATCGGTCTGAACAATACGGTAGGAAGGGGCGCAAGCACTTACGAGCGCCGCAATGCCAATGGCAATAGCAATGAGTAGTTTAGGCATCATAATCCACAACAACATCATCGGTGGTCGGGTGCGATTGGCACGTCAGCACGTAGCCATCGGCGATTTCTTCATCCGTGAGTGCCTCGCGGTCGTCCATGACGACTTCACCGGAAAGTTTTTTTGCGCGGCAGGTGCAACACGAGCCAATTTGACAAGCGTAAGGCGGATCAAGGTTCTGGCGAATAGCGGCTTCGAGAATAGATTCGCTGTCTTCAACAGAAATAACACTTTTTTTGCCATACAAGGCAACAGTAACGGAACGGGACATTTGGTTTGAGGTTACAGGTTCTGAGGTTGAGATTCTATGCGGGTTGCGCAAGAATTGTGTTGGTTAGCAAATAGCGTTGGCGATGCAAAGATACGGAATTTACAGGAAACCTAATTCCAGCATGGCAATTTCGGACATCATGGATTTTTCCCACGTCGGTTCAAAAACAACATCCACCATAGCGTCGGTAACGCCCGCAACAGCCCTCACGCGCTCCTCGACTTCGCCCGGAAGTGTTCCAGCAGAAGGGCAGTTTGGCGAAGTGAGCGTCATTTCGACATAGACGCTGTTGTCGGGCTTGACTTCAATTTTGTAAATAAGCCCAAGTTCGTAAATATCAACGGGAATTTCAGGATCGTAGCAGGTTTTGATGCTGCTAATAATCTGCTCTTCCGCATTGAGAAGCGTACCGTTGTCAATAAATTGAAGATGTGTTGCAGTGGTTTCCATAGTCTGGTTGAATCGTGGTTCGTCTGCCCAAAAAGGGTTTGGTGATACGTGGAGCGTTTGTTTTACTGCTTCTGCTCTTGTTTTATCGAAAATCCCAGAGCGTACATTTTGATTTTCTTTATCATTGACGCAAAACCATTCGTTCTCGTGGGTGAAAGGTGCGTATCAAGACCAATTTTTTTCATAAAATCGGGTTCGGTCTGCAAAATTTCCTTCGGTGTGCGCCCCGAATATACTTCTAATGCCAAAGAAACCAAGCCTTTAACAATAGCAGCATCAGCATCGCCATAAAAAATAAGAGTATCATCATGCAATTCCACGTGGAGCCAAACTTGCGATTGACAACCGCGTACTTTATTGTCATCAGTGCGGTGTTCTTCGGGAAAGGGTGCAAGTTTTCGCCCTAGTGCAATGATGTGAGCGTACTTGTCTTCCCAATCGGTAAAATCGGCAAAGTCTCGGGCAATAGCGGCTTGGGTCTCTTGGATAGTCATTATTCGAGAGCAAAGGTAAAAAATTAGGTTTTCGTATGTCTCAGGAAGACCACAAAAATACAAATGTTCTCCACCGCCGTCAAGCATTAAGTGGGCAATATTACCAAACGTTTGTATATTCGCTATCGGAAATTCTTACACGTCGCTCACAGCGACTTTTGTGTGTTATTCAGCAAAATAGTCAATCATCTTCCTTTCTATCAACAAGTTCAGGAGCAATTATGTCCACTGCGACCACCTCGACTGCCGCTTCAAAGCAGCCTTCAACCGATATGCCAAAGTTTTTAACGCTGGTGACGGTCTTTTTCTTTTGGGGGTTTCTTGCCGCTTCCAACGGCGTGTTTATCCCATTTTGCAAATCGCATTTTCAGTTGTCGCAGTTTCAATCGCAGTTGATTGACCTTGCGTTTTATTTCGCCTACTTCATGGGGTCGCTACTGCTCTATCTTGCCGAGAAAATTTCCGGTGTTGACATTTTGAATAAAATCGGCTACAAGCGTGGTATTATCTATGGTTTGCTCTTTTCCTCCGGCGGAGCGCTTTTGATGATAGCCGCTATCAACGTGGGGTCGTATCCGTTCATTCTCGCCTCGTTTTTTGCTATTGCGCTGGGTTTTTCGCTGCAACAGACGTGCGCACAGCCTTTTGCTGTTGCGCTCGGTGCGCCGGAAACAGGTTCGCATCGGCTAAACTTCGGCGGTGGCGTGAATTCTTTTGGCACGACCGTCGGACCAATCGTTGTCAGCGTGATTCTTTTCGGTTCGCTGGGCGCTCAAAATGTTGTTGTCGAATTGGCTTCGGTGATGAAGATGTATGTTGGTTTAGCGGTCTTGTTTACGGCAGTGGCAGTATTTTTCCAATTTTCCAATTTGCCAACGGTGACTGGCGACGAACACATCGAAAAAGGCGGCAGCGCCTTGAAATATCCACAACTTGTGCTGGGAATGACCGCAATTTTTACCTACGTCGGCGTAGAAGTCACGATTCAAAGCAATATGGGAGCGCTTCTGGCATTGCCGGAATTTGGTGCATATAAAGAATCGCAAATCGCGCAGTATATCTCGCTGTATTGGGGAAGTCTGATGATTGGTCGTTGGACGGGCGCAATCGCTGTTTTTGATATGTCGAAAACGATGAAACAGGTTCTGACGGTCATTGTTCCTTTTGTGGGCTTTGCCGTGATTTTGGGAGCAAATGCGCTCAATGGCAACGACGTAAGCAATCTCTACGTGTATGCGGTTTGTATCGTCATTCAAATTATCGGTTTTTTCCTCAGCCAAGACAAACCTGCCCGCACGATGATTATTTTCTCATCGCTGGCGATTGTGGCAATGCTGATAGGGCTGTTCACGACGGGCAAAGTGGCAATTTTCGCCTTTATTAGCGGTGGGTTGTGCTGTTCAATTATGTGGCCCTGTATTTTTGCACTGTCGGTGGCAGGTTTGGGAAAATATACCTCACAAGGCTCATTATTTCTGATAATGATGATTTTGGGCGGGGCAATTATTCCACCATTGCAAGGCTTTATTGCCGATAAGGTCAATATTCATGCGTCGTATTGGGTTGCCGTTGTCTGTTTTGCTTACTTGATATTCTACACCTTCCAGACACAGCGCGTTTTGAAAGCACAAGGAATTGACCATGATGCTGCCGTTGGAAGCGGTCATTAAAAAAGAGTTTGTTGCGTCAAGCCCGGTCTATACTTCGGCAAGTGTAGAACGGGCTTGAGTGCATTTAACCAAGGTTAGCACGGCGTTTGAATAAGCGACGAAGCGCTCTTGAGCGGAGAAGGCGCACACAGGGGCGGCGCAACATAGCACGATTGGTGAGGAAATATTCCACACCCGTCCAAACGGTAATGACCGTTACAAGCAGCATGGTTACTTGCACAACAAGCGGGAAAAGTATCCACGAAGCAAGCTGATGAATCCACGCGGGCAAATCAAGCTGCAATGCTGCAAGAAAGACCAACACGACGATAATAAACGTCATCTGCACAAACGTCTTAACTTTGGCGCTCCACGAGGTAATAAGCGGCTTTCCAATGCTATCAGCAAAAGTGCGGAAAACTGTCGTGGCAATATCTCGCAAAATCACCAACACGACCATCCACCACGCTACCAGTCCCAGCATTGCAAAGCCGAGAAATGCGGCTGTTGTCAGCACCTTGTCAGCGAGTGGATCAACAAGTGTTCCCCATGCCGAACTTTGCCCGTATTTTCGCGCAAACCAGCCATCAAGGTAGTCCGTTATCGCGGCAACAATAAACAGCACCACCGCCGAAACAACCTGCACACGCCCGCCCATGAGCAGGAGTGCCAGAAATATCGGCGCTATCACTGCCCGCGAGAGTGTGAAAATATTCGGGAGATTGAGTTTCATAGTGTGAGTGAGAATGAAGCACAAACTTATTGAAGTGCGCGGACATTTCCACTCATTTCTTGCAGAAGTTTGACTCAGGAACATTTTTTTTATTGATTGTGTTTTATTTAGTTGACACGTCAACGTTTTTTTGTAGATTTGTATGCTAGAACAAAGACAAAGCTCTATCGCCCTAAATGCAGTGTTTACCGACTCTTAATCCCTCACTTCTTCATTCTTAATCAACGTGGTGTTCCGATATGACAGCTACCGAAGTAAAAAAACTCCAAAAAGGCGGAGCGTTTCTCTTAGAAGAAACCGTGCCTGATAGCGTATTTTCCCCCGAAGATTTCAGCGATGAGCTGAAAATGATTGGTCAGACAACAAAAGACTTTTGCGAGAATGAGGTTATTCCGAATATTCCAAAATTGGAAAAAATGGAACCCGGTTTGAATGAAGAACTCCTCCGCAAACTTGGCGACATCGGGCTTTTGGGTATTGAAATCCCCGAAGAATACGGCGGAACCGACCTTCCAAAAACAGCAGCAATGCTTATTGCTGAAGAAATGGCTGTTTTGGGCGGTTTCAGTACCACCTACGGCGCTCACCAAAGCATCGGCTCGCTTCCGACGGTCTATTTTGGTAATGCAGCACAAAAAGAAAAATATCTTCCGAAGCTGAACACCGCAGAAATTATCGCTGCTTACGCGCTTACTGAGCCGAATGCAGGTTCGGACGCGCTTGGCGGTCAGTGCAAGGCTGTTCTTTCCGACGACGGCAAATACTACACGCTGGACGGCACAAAAATGTGGATTACCAACGCTGGTTTTGCTGACCTTTTCACGGTGTTTGCTCGTGTGGATGGTCAAAAAGAAAAATTCAGCGCGTTCCTTGTTGAGCGTGGCTACGAAGGCGTTTCCACTGGCGCAGAAGAGCATAAAATGGGTATTAAGTCATCCTCGACCCGGATGCTTATTTTGGATAAAGTAAAAGTTCCGGTTGAAAACTTGCTTGGCGAAGTCGGTCAAGGCGCAAAAATCGCGTTTAATATCTTGAACACCGGACGCTTCAAACTTGGCGCTGGCGGCTTGGGTGGTGCAAAAAATGCCCTCGCTATTGCCGCAAAATATTCTCAAGAACGCAAGCAATTTGGTCAGCCAATTGCAAATTTCGGCATGATGCAAGAGAAATTGGGCGAAATGGCAGCACGTATTTTTGCTTGCGAATCCGTCATCTACCGCACGGCAGGCTTGATTGATGATGCTATCGGCGATAAAAAAGACGGTGCGTCTAAACTCAAGTGTATCGAAGAATATGCTGTTGAATGTTCGATGATTAAAGTGCTTGGTAGCGAGGTTTTAAGCTATGTTGTCGATGAAGGCGTTCAGATTCACGGTGGCTATGGCTTCTCGGCAGAATACGCTATCGAACGCGCTTACCGCGATGCTCGCATCATGCGCCTTTATGAAGGCACAAACGAAATCAATCGTATGCTCATTCCCAGTATGCTTATTAAGCGTGCAATGAAAGGCGAATTACCGCTCATGCAAGCAGCGCAAGGCGTTCAGCAAAAAGTTATGGATGCAAGCCTTGAAGAGCAGAATGACGGCGGCTTGCTGGGCGAAGAACTTCGTGCCGTGCGCAATCTCAAAAATGTTGTTCTGATGCTTGCCGGGACTGCCGCAATGAAATTCGGTCCTAAACTCGACGCAGAACAAGAACTGATGGCACGCATAGCTGATATTTTGATGAATCTTTATGCGTCAGAATCCGCAATTTTGCGTACCCGCAAATTGAATGCACGTGGCTTGGACACAAGCGTTATGGAAGAGATGACCAAACTTTACACGCACGATGCCGTCGAGCGCTCTGCGGTTGCCGGACGCGACGCAATCTGCCGTATGACCGATAACGAGCAGGAAATCGCGGTCTTCATCGGCGCACTCAAGCGCTTCACGCGCCATGCAACCGTCAACACGATTACGCTCCGCCGCTCTATTGCTCAGAAAGTATTGGCAGTAACGGGCTATCCTGTTGAAGCATAAGAAGCACACGACAAACACCACAAATGATTATTGCAAAAGCGCGAACAAGACTGTTCGCGCTTTTTTTTGCCACAATATGCCGGAAGCGCTCAAAATAGATTTCCCCTAAATACGTCATTACTTACAATCAAGAAAAATGCTAGTTTTGTGATCTATGAATCTATTCCGTCACCATATCATTCATCGGCTTTTCAGCGTCTTTATGGCGCTCCATATCCTCAATCTCAGTGTGGATACTGGTAGCACGTCTTTGGGATTTTCTACTGGTGGTGCGGTATCGAATGAAATTCATAGCCTGATTGAGTTTGTGCTGGAAGATGTCTTCCACATCCACGATGCCGTGCCGGAGAACAGCAATCACCACGAAACAGCCGAATTGATGGAATCATCCGATGACTGTCTTCCTGTTTCTCATAGTGCCTATTTCTCACGGCGCAACCATCTCTTTTCTCGACTAAGGTTTGCTCCTTCCGATTGCTTTTTCGTTCAGCCAACGCTTGACATTACGTCTCCTCCGCCCAAAGCCTAACTCCTCCTTCTGTTCCCATATCCGAATCTTGTGATATTTTTCCGTTTTTTTGCAGAACGGAAGAGTAATCTCCATGTTCTGGCGCATTCTTGCGTTGCAACCTGTCGTTCGTGATATTTTCTCGCCGTAAAGCTGTTTCCGCTTGCACTGTGAGTTCACGTGAATTCAAAAACACATTTTTTACCCTTATTCAAACACCATGAAGTTTATTCTTTTGATGTTCAGTGCTTGCACTGCCCTCTTTGCCTCATCATGTCAAAAAGAAACCACTACCTCAACTCCCGATACTTTTGAGGTCATTCAACCCATCGTCCAAAACATCACGTATCAAAACGAATACGTTGCCGAAATACAATCTGTTCGCTATGTCGAGGTGCGAAGCCGCGTCAAAGGCTATGTCGAACAGGTTCATGTGGACGAAGGGCAGACCGTACAGGAAGGTCAGTTGCTTTTTACCATCAGTAGCAAAATTTACAGCTACGAATTGCAAAAAGCACAAGCCGCCGTTAAAAATGCCAATGCCGACCTCCAATCTGCCCAACTTGAGTTATCCAATACACGCTCACTCGTGGAGAAAAATATCGTCTCCAAAGCAGAACTCAAAATGGTCGAAGCAAAGGTAGATGCGCTCAAAGCAAGCCTCGAAGAGGCAGAAGCGCACAAAGAACAAGCCGCGCTCAATGTCTCTTTTTCCAAAATCAGAGCGCCCTACAAAGGCATTATCAACCGCCTGACGCATAAATTGGGCAGTTTAATTAACGAAGGCGATATGCTCACGTCTATTTCCGATAACCGCGAAGTTTTTGCGTATTTCAATTTGTCGGAATCCGATTATTTGAATTATCTCGCTTCCAACAAAGAAGAAGCGCGGCACGTCAATCTCATACTGGCAAATCAAACACGCTACCAGCATCGCGGAAATATTGAAATTATTGAAAGCGAATTTGACCGCTCCACCGGAAATATCGCCTTCCGCGCACGATTCCCGAACCCTGATAAAACCTTGAAACATGGCGCAAGTGGCAAAATTATTGTTACGGAGCAATTTGCCAATGCGATGCTTATTCCGCAAAAATCAACATTTGAAATTCAGGATAAACTCTACGCTTTTGTGATGAAAAACGATAGCGTCATTGAACAGCGCAATATCGTAACGAAAATGCGACTCCCGCATTATTACGTCGTCGAATCGGGGTTAAAGAAGGACGAAACCATCCTCTACGAAGGCGTACAGAGTGCGAAGGACGGAAAAAAAATTCTGCCTAAGTTCGTAGAATCGAAAACAATCGTTGCAGCATTAGGCGCAAATTAATCAACACGCTTATTGCAAAAACCACGTATCCCTTTATCTATCAACAGAATAACGCACCTTTGAGCAAAAAAGCCCTGAACACCTTGCCAGAACTGGCTTGCAGAGTTTTTTGCCGACAAGGGCGGTTTGAGAAAAAATGCCTTCAATACCAGACACCAACTTGTTTTGAAGGCTATACAAGTACCGTTAATTTTTGCATTACTATTCTACTACTATGACATCCACGTTCATCAAACGTCCCGTACTTTCGATAGTCATTTCTATTTTTATCACTCTTTTGGGATTGATTGCCCTTGTGCAGTTGCCCGTAACGCAATTTCCCGATATTGCTCCTCCGGAAGTAAATGTTACCACGAAGTTTACGGGAGCAAATGCCGAAACCTGCGTCAAAGCCGTTGTTACGACGCTGGAACGCGCTATCAACGGCGTTCCGGGCATGGCGTACATGACTTCCGTGTCAAGCAACGACGGCACAAGTATTGTCCAAATTATCTTCAAAGCAGGAACCAACCCCGATGTTGCCTCGGTGAACGTACAAAATCGCGTTGCAACGGTTTTGGATGAATTGCCGCAAGAGGTGATAAAATCAGGCGTACAGGTCGAAAAAGTGCAGAATAGTATGCTCATGTACATCAATATTTTGAGCAATGATTCGCTCTTGGACGAAAAATTCCTCTTTAATTTTACGGACATCAATATTCTCAAAGAACTCAAGCGCATAGATGGCGTGGGATTTGCAGAGATTGTCGGCTCGAAGGATTACGCCATGCGCGTTTGGCTGAAGCCCGACAAAATGCTGATGTACAATCTCTCGGCAAATGAGATTATTGAAGCGTTGCAAAAGCAAAACGTGGAAGCTGCGCCTGGAAAAATTGGGGAAAGTTCCGGCAAAACCGCACAATCGCTGCAATACGTGTTGCGTTATACGGGAAAATTCACGACCGAAGAGGCATATCAAAATATTGTGCTGCGCAGTAAAGAAGACGGCGATATTCTGCGCCTGAAAGACGTTGCCGATGTAGATTTCGACGCACAAACCTACGGCGTGGTTTCTAAGGAAAACGGGCGACCTTCGGCGGCAATCATGCTCAAACAGCGTCCCGGCTCGAATGCAAAAGAAGTAATTAGCAATCTCAAAGCAAAAATGGCGGAAATCAAAGCCTCATCCTTCCCGCCGGGCGTAGATTATACCGTGAGTTACGACGTTTCGGCATTTTTAGATGCTTCGATTTACGAAGTAATCAAAACGCTGATTGAGGCGTTTATTCTCGTCGCGCTCGTAGTGTTCATCTTTTTGCAGGATGTTCGCTCGACGGTGATTCCGATTATTGCTGTTCCGGTGTCGCTTATCGGTACATTTTTCTTCATGCAACTTTTGGGCTTCTCGCTGAATCTCATCACCCTTTTTGCAATGGTCTTGGCGATTGGAATTGTGGTGGACGACGCGATTGTCGTCATTGAAGCCGTCCATGCAAAAATGGAACATTCGCCGGACATCAGCCCCCGCCAAGCTACTGAACAAGCCATGAGCGAGATTAGCGGAGCGATTGTTGCCATTACGCTCGTCATGGCATCGGTGTTTATTCCGGTATCGTTTTTGGATGGTCCGACGGGTATTTTTTATCGTCAGTTTTCGCTGACAATGGCAATCGCTATCGTCCTTTCCGGCACGACGGCACTCACGCTTACGCCCGCACTCTGCGCGTTGTTTCTCAAAAGAGCGCATACGTTCTCGCTGGATAATCCATCACGAGTTGCGCGGTTTTTCGCACGGTTTTTTCATGCCTTCAATACGGGTTATGGCGGTCTAGCCAAACAGTACCAGCGTCTTTTGAACGTGATTGCCGGGAGACGTATTATCACGTTTGCGCTCTTGCTCGCATTCAGTGTTGGTGCGGGTCTTGTCGGTTCGTTTGTGCCGACGGGATTTATTCCTGAAGAAGACCAAGGCGCGATTTATGCGAATATCACGACACCGACGGGAGCAACACTGGAGCGCACCGAAAGGGTTGTGGACGAAGTACAGCGCATTGCCTCTGGTCTGCCCGCCGTCAACTCCGTATCAGGTTTGGCGGGTTATAGCATCCTCTCTGAGGGAACGGGTTCGATTTTTGGCATGAACCTTATCAGTTTGAAAAAATGGAAAGACCGCAAGGAATCCGACAAAGACTTGATGAAACTCTTGGATGAAAAAACGAAAAATATCAACGATGCCGATATTGAGTTTTTCACGCCACCACCCGTGCCGGGCTATGGTAATTCCAGTGGTTTTGAGATGCGGCTTTTGGACAAAACTGGTTCCGGCGATTTGGCAAAATTGCAGGATGTTGCCAATGCCTTCATTGAGGAATTGAACAAGCGCCCTGAAATCAGCAATGCCTTCACGACCTTCAATGCGAGTTTTCCGCAGCTCCTTCTGCATATTGATACCGACAAAGCTGCACAAAAAGGGGTTTCCGCCGATAACGCCATGAGTACGCTTCAAACCTTGATTGGCAGCGAGTATGCGACAAATTTCATCCGCTTTGCGCAAATGTACAAAGTTATGGTGCAAGCACTCCCCGAATACCGCGCTAAACCTGATGATATTCTCAAATTGACCATTAAAAATGACCAAGGCGAAATGGTGCCATTTTCGGCGTTTTTGCGTATCGAAAAAGTCTATGGACCCGAGCAAATCACGCGCTACAATATGTACACCTCCGCTATGGTCAACGGGCAGCCAGCAAAGGGCTACTCAAGCGGTCAGGCAATTCAAGCAATCAAAGAAGTCGCTGCCGCAAAGCTCCCACGCGGCTATGGCTATGATTGGGCGGGTTCGTCCCGCGACCAAGCGCAGGCGGGCAGCCAGTCTATCATTATTTTTGTGATTTGCCTTGTCTTTGTGTATCTGCTTTTGTCGGCGCAATACGAAAGTTTCCTGCTGCCAATGCCCGTTATTCTCTCACTTCCAACGGGTATTTTCGGCGCATTGTTTTTCCTGATGACACTGGGGCTGGAGAACAACATTTACGCGCAGATAGCAATGATTATGCTTATCGGGATTTTGGGTAAAAACGCTATTCTGATTATCGAATTTGCTACGATGAAACATCGTGAAGGCGCAACTCCCCTCAATGCTGCCATAGAAGCCGCAACCGAGCGTTTGCGCCCAATTCTGATGACCTCGTTTGCCTTTATTGCGGGCTTGATTCCGCTCATGCTGGCTTCGGGAGCGGGCGAAATCGGCAACAACACGATTGGTTCAGCAGCCGCAGGAGGCATGATATTCGGTACAGTCTTTGGCGTTATCATCGTCCCGGGACTGTATGTCATCTTCGCCACCATCGAAGAAAAGCGCCATAGCAAAGGCTACAAAGAAGAAATTGCCTTCACTGAAACGCTCTAAAAAAAACAGAAAACATTTCTAAAAAAGCACAAATCACCCTCAAAAACTTCATGAAAAAATCACTCATTGCTCTTCACGCAAGTATGTTCCTCCTGCTTGCGCTTAGTTCTTGTCGGTCATTGGATACAACGGTGTCCATACCGACGCGCTCACTTCCACAATCATTTTCCCAACAGCCCGATATTCAACGCCGCAACACCGACGACACGACTACCATTGCACGGCTTGAATGGCGGCGGTATTTTCAAGATTCGCTCTTAGTGGCACTCATTGACACGGCACTTCAGAATAATTTCGACCTTCGCATTGCCTTACAGCGCATCGAAGTCGCGGGCGCAAATGTCCAATTTGCGAAAGGCGAATTGCTGCCGAAAGTCTTTGGTAGCGTTGGCGGCGGCGTGAGGAAATTCGGGCGTTACACGATGGATGGTGCTGGCAATGCCTCGACCGACATCACGCCCGGCAGAACGGTTCCGGTGGATTTGCCGGATTTGAGCATTGGCATACAGACTACGTGGGAAGTGGATATTTGGGGAAAATTGCGCAATAAAAATGAAGCAGCTCTCGCACAATTTCTGGCAAGCGTCGAAGCCACACGCTTTATCGTGACGGCGCTTATCGGGGAAATTGCCACAGCCTATTACGACCTTATTGCACTTGATGTGGAAGTGGACATCCTCCGGCGTACCATCCAGACGCAACAAGAGGCACTTGGCGTGATTGGTTTGCAAAAGGAGGCTGGCAGAGCGAATGAATTGGCGGTACAGCAGTTCGAGGCGCAAGTGCTGAGTATGCAGGCAATGGAAAAAGAAATTCGTCAGCAAATTGTCGCTAAAGAAAATTTTATCAATTTTCTTGTTGGGCGTTACCCGCAGCCGATTTTACGCGACAAGCAGGTATTGTCGGCAGCACCGCCTTCCACCATCGTATCGGGCATTCCCTCGCAACTTTTGGAAAATCGCCCCGACGTTCGAGAAGCTGAATTGCAGGTAAAAGCAAGTAAATTCGAGCTGGAAGCCGCCAAAGCAGCCTTTTTTCCCTCGCTCAATCTCGCGGCAGGAGTGGGATTTCAAGCATTCGACCCTCAGTTTTTGTTTTTATCTCCGGCTTCCATCGCCTACAACGCGCTTGGTGGATTGATTGCACCGATTATCAACTGGCAAGGACTGGAAGCACAGTTCTCTGCTGCAAAATCGAACCAACTTCAAGCGCTCTATCGTTACCAAAAAAGCATTGTCAATGGATATGTGGAAGTCGTGAACGAACTTTCCAATATTCAAAACCTACAACAAATCAACACCCTAAAAACTCAGCAAGTCCAAGTTCTTCAAGGGTCAGTCGGCGTTGCGACGGAATTGTACAAAACAGCAAAAGCGACCTACTTTGAAATCCTCTTTGCCCAACAAAATTCGTTACAATCGCAAATCGAACTTGTGACGGTGCAAAAACGTCAGCGTCTCGCACTGGTGAACCTCTACCGTGCGCTTGGGGGCGGTTGGCGGTAAAAAAGCATCCCTCCATTCTACCGCTTCACCCTACTTTGGGGGCGGTAGAATGGATTATTTGGTCAGAGAGATACAAGAGAGAAGATACGTGGCTAATTTAGTTGATCTGAAGCATCGCTCCGCAGAGTAACGCTCCGCACACTGCCCCACCAAATAGTAATTGTACATTTTGCAATCAAAAAATACTTCTTGCTATGCGTATTCTTATCGTTGAAGATGATATCGCTTTCCAACGAGTTCTCGCTGCTATATTACGCCGTGTCATGCCCCATGCGACTTTTTCAACTTGTACTTCCGTAGATGAGGCAAAGCAGATACTTTCGGTCTCGCCGACAGATATTGTCCTACTTGATATGATACTATTAGGCGGAAATGGAGTTGATGTTTTGCGGGCGTTTTCCAATCCAGAATTCAGTGTTATTTGTATGACAGCGCAAGAATTTAACGTACCTTTACAACAAGAAGCATTGGCAAATGGCGCATCTGCCATGCTTTGGAAGCCTTTCGACCCTGAAGAACTCAAGGCAACGCTACACCATGTTGTGAAAATGCGCCTTCGTGTTTTGAACAAACCGATAGGCGGCGATGAGATGATCGTTCATCATTCTCAGTCGATTGTTTATAGCCTACCGCCCAAGCCCCAGATGGAAGAAATGGTTGACAAAACGGAGGCTACCGACGTTATTTTAAGAGATAATGTATTTAGCTTGCCTACGGATGATGGCTTGGTATTTTTGCCGCTTAGGGAGATAATATGTATTGAGGCAGCTAATAACTACACGATTGTTTACCGCAGCAATGGTCAGCCAATGACGGTGCGTATTTTTCTTCAGAGCTACGAGAAATTTCTACCTCAGCCAGAATTCTTTCGTCCAAATCGCTCATTTATTGTAAATATGAGGTTTGTGAAAGAAGTGAGCAAAAACAATCGCACTATGATTTTGACGCACCGTGCGACAGAAAAACCGATTATTGTCTCACGAGCAAAAATGAAGTTTATTAACAAATGGCGTACATCCTTGAAAATGCTTTTACAAAAAATGGATAAATCAACCGATATTTCCTGAAAGCAACATGAAAAAAGCGATAGTGGATAGAAAAGAGGAGATGTACCCTTAGCAGAAAGAGGTGCAGTTCATACCTAAAAACAGGCAGTTTACAACAAAGTTTCACAGTTTGCAACTAAAAACGAGCAGTTCGCACCAAAGGAGTTGCGGAAATACGGATATGAATGTATTTTTACGTGCTTAAAACAAGCAACCCCGCCACTACTCGCAACGGGGATTGCCCAAGGAAAAGTCAATCCGGGAAGAGGGACATTTCTGAGGCGTAATATACCGAAAGCGAGAGAACGGGGCAATTCATTTTGTTCTATCCTTTTTTAAGGAATATTGTTATGTCCCTCCAAAAAATGTACACATCTCGCCCATTTAAGGCGATGGCAGCATTTCTGTTTAGTTTGATAGTATTGACAGCGTGTCAGGAAGCGGCACAACAGGTAATAACAGGCTCCGCGCCTGTGGAAAATCAAACATCAGGCAAATCCGCACAGCAAATTTCGCAGCTAGAGCCAACGGCTGAAGAACAGGCTTTAGCAACAGAATTAGCAGATGATCCAGATACACAATTTTTGATTGAGAGTAGTCGGTCAATTTATGTAAAGATGAAGTTGGCTGCAACGACCAATCGCGCAGAGCTTCGGTATGCTATGGAAACCAAAGATGGTAAAGCTATACTCAAGGCTTTGAATATCAGCGATAGCGAATTTAAAACTATGAATGAACAGCGAGCATCTGCAATGCTGCGTTGGCAGACGAAGTTTTCTTCAAAGCGAGATCTGATTCAAAAAACACGCGACAAATATCTTCCTGCCTGTGCAACGTGTAAAGATATGAATACACAAAATATTGATATTACCCTTGATAGAATTGCCAAAACAGAGATGCCTGCAAAGGTTAATGAACTTAGAGCAATGTACACAGGAAAAGAGTTAAATAAGCAAGCAGCGTCTCTCCAAGCCTGTTTTTGGTGGTGGCAATGGGGCTTGATGGTGATTGCCGAAGCTGGCTGTGTCTCTGGTTTTTTCCTATGTTTGGCTGCTTTTGGTGTTTTGGATGTTGCTACATTGGGCATACTTGCAACCGCAACTCCTTGGCAAATAGCCCTGTGTGCGACAGCGGCAGCTGGCTGCATGGCAAGTGCTTATTGTGGTATATGCGGTGATTGTAGTCAATAATAGCTTCTCTTTCTCATTTTGACCTCTATTCTCTATGGATAAATCAATAAAAAGTATTGCGGTTTTGATATTATTGTTTAGTATCACTTCGTGTGTTGCGCCAGCGAAATCAGTCTTTACGCCTTGGACAAGCTCATTACCTGTTCAACTCACTACTGGAGAAAGCAATCGTAATCACATTGAGCTTGGTATTATCTGGGCAATCGGGATATCGTTTGCAGATATTCATGAGGAGTTGCAAAAGAAAGCTCAAGAGATTAATGCCAATGCCGTGATACGAATCACTTATCAACCGCACACACGTACTGCTGTTGGCACAGCAATCCGCTATGCCGATTCATCAGCAACTACGCACAAAAAATGAGGTACAAAAAATCTATAATTTTTCACTTTTTCAAAACTTCGATATGCGCATAACATATAACATCAACAAGAACCTTTTGCTTGCTATCATCATTCTGGTCAGTGTTGTTTCAAATTACAGCTTTGCGCAGAATACTCAACGAGGCTCGTTTATCTCTATCAACGGCGATATATCAAGTGGGCATTTGGTAAGCCCAGACATTGAGAAGGGGGGAAGGTTTTTCAATGCTCCCGAAATACTGGGAAGTCTTAATCTAGGCTGGTACAACTATTGGAATCATCTCTCGTGTGAGATTCAATTTACTGTTTCGCCCTTTGTGACTTCCTTATCAAATCAAAGGAGTAGTTTGAAAACAATCGGTATGCAGTTTTGGTTTGGCTATTCTATTTTCGACAATGAGATTTTCAGAATTTCACCCGCAATCGGATTTGGCTCATATAATTTTCACGTTGCTACCGGAGGCGGCACAACCAATGCGCAGGTCATGCTTGGGATTGGCGGCGAGGCATTTATTCCTGAAAGCCGTATTATGCTTGGTTTGCGTGGCGGATATCAGCATAATTTTTTGATGCCCACCGATGTAAATAGCACAGTCAGTAGTGCTGCAGGTGCCGTTGTGCAGCTGCGCACAGGTATTCGCCTATTTTAATCTACATAAAGCCCCGTGCTGTTCCGTATCAATCAATACACTCAAAGAGCGCGAAAAACCTTCGCGCTCTTCTTTTAAGCACTTGCAATGACGATACATTTTCACACTACGACCATAGCAACCATGAAATACTTCCAAATTGCCCTGCTTTTGCTGGCTTTGAGTGTTGTACAGGTTTTGCAAGCCTACGCGCAAGCGCATCTCACCGTTGTCGGCGGCAATCGTTATGATTGGGGAAGAATTCACCAAACCGATACAACATTGACCGCAAAAATTGGCATCAAAAACGCGGGAAATCAGCAATTACTCATTCACGCAGTTCGCCCCGCCTGTGGCTGTACGAGTGCACCGATTGAGAAATCGGCACTCAGACCAGGGGAAACAACGTATTTGAATATTACTCTTGCTGTGAGTACAGGTGCGTTCGGTGTAATGAACAAAACCGTCACTATTGAGAGCAATTCTGCCCCGACATCCACAGAAACAGTCTCACTGATTGCCGATATTATCAAGCCATTACAGCCATCTGCTCATTTCATTGCTCTACCACTAATGGTTGTCGGCAAGCGGGCTTCTGGCTCTATTTCGCTCCTCAATACGACTGATAAAGCAATTGAAATTACGGGTGTGCAAGCAAAACAGGGAATGACTATTCGTTGCCATGGAGATCGGAAAATCAAGTCTCACCAACGTCTGACCATCACAGCCGAAACAATACCCAGTCAATCGCAAATTGGGTATTTGCATTCACAGGCAATTATTTCAACAAGTCATCCTGTCCAGAAAATCTTCGTCCTCAACATCTATGGAGACGTAAAAGAGGCTATCGGTAGCATACCATCAAAAAGTCATGCTATAAAATAGCACTTGATTCAATTTATTGGTGCGAAGGGATAGCTTTGGAGTGGGTTCTAAATGATTTTAGTTGGAAACGATAATGGCACTAAAATATCGCAATAACTAAGCAATAAAGCGGCTTTTAGCATTTTACTCTTATCGTTAAACGACGCATGGGGTTAAAAAACCGTGATTTCAAGATCGCATTAAACCTTGCTTCTCCGATGACTCATGTTGCCTTTCCAACTGAAATCATTTTATCAACTGGCAAGGACTGGAAGCACAGTTCTCTGCGGCAAAATCGAACCAACTTCAAGCGCTCTATCGTTACCAAAAAAGCATTGTCAATGGATATGTGGAAGTCGTGAACGAACTTTCCAATATTCAAAACCTACAACAAATTAACACCCTAAAAACTCAGCAAGTCCAAGTGCTTCAAGGGTCGGTCGGCGTTGCGACGGAATTGTACAAAACAGCAAAAGCGACCTACTTTGAAGTGCTTTTGGCACAACAAAATTCCTTGCAATCGCAAATCGAACTTGTGACGGTGCAAAAACGTCAGCGTCTCGCACTGGTGAACCTCTACCGTGCGCTTGGGGGCGGTTGGCGGTAAAAAATTTGTGCAAAAGATAGTCCTTCCGTGCTACCGCTTCTGAGCGGTGGCACGGGGTTCTCGGCACACCCACGACGGTTCTTGTGGAGCGCCTCAATTCAAGCGTAGTCGTAAGACTTGAACGAAAATACACTTGCCCAAAATATTCGTGGATTTCGGTAAAATTGTGTAACTTCCATGCCTTTTCTCTCCCACGATTGAAATAACTGCAAGTATGTTTCTCACAATCCTGTCGCAATGTCGTTAAAGCAAGTTTGGGCAGCAATAGCGGACTCTTCCCACCGAAGTTTGTCCATCGTTTGGCGTTATGGATTCATAGTGCTTGCCCTTATTTTTCTCGGTCTTCAAAGTGCTGAAGCACAAAATCCGGCGTGGACAAGCCTTCGGTATGTCTCAACCGAAAAGACGTTTCAGCGCATTGCCTCTGGCATTGAGATTTTCTGCGACAGCACGGGACAACGCTCGTTGAACGATATTCTGGGCGAACAAAAAAACTTCTTTTCGATGAAACAACTCCAAACGAATCGTATAAACTTTGGTTTTACATCGTCTGCCTACTGGATGCGTTTTCATTTGCAGGATAGTCTTGCGCGGAAGTGGTTTCTTCTGTTTCTGCCAACATCATACACCGATTCGGTCGAGTGCTTTGTGCAAATGCCAAGCGGCGAGTGGCGGCACTCAGTATCGGGGAATGGCGTTCCAATAGGGGCGCGTGATATAGCGTGGCGTTCGGCAGCATTTCGTTTACCTGTTGGCACAGAAACACTTGTTTTAATGCGGTTTTCAGGAAAATGGATTTTCTCGAACGAGCCTGCAATTATGACTGAGACGCAAATACAATTTCATATCCAGAAAGAAAAATTTATTTACGGGATATTTGTTGGAATCGTGCTTGCACTCAGCCTCTATAATTTCTTTTTGTATTTGCGTTTACGCGACCAAGCGACAGGGTTTTACCTGCTCTATATCCTTTTTTTTAGTATCCATGCGCTAGTATTCGATTCCCTGCTGTATTATGAAATTTTTCCCAATGTAGCACCCCGCATTCCCCCGCTTTCTGTAATGATTCTGCCCAATATTGCCGGAGCATATTTGGCATTCTTTACATCAGAGTTTCTGCTGCTCAAAACCTCTCAGCCTCGTCTTTGGCGCATCAACACTGGCTTGGCGTTTCTCAGTATTGCTTTGGGTGGGATTGCCCTCGGAGCAGGCTTTTGGGCGGAATCTTTGGGAGCAGTAATTTTTCCGATTTCGGGCGTTGTGGGATTGGCAGCAACGGGCGTTATTACGATGAGTGCAGTGCAAAGCATCCGACAAAAAGAGGTCGCCGGGCGATATTTCTTGGCTGCTACGTTCATATTTTTGGCGAGTATGGTCGTGAAAATGCTTGCGAATTTGAACGTGATAACACTCGGCTATGGCGCATATTATGGAACGGCCGTGGGATTTGTGTTGCAGTTGCTCTTGTTCTCGTTTGCCCTTGCTGACCGTATTCGTTTGCTTCAAAACAACCTCATGCGAGAATCGGAGAACGCTCGTCGTATTGAGCAGGAGAGCCTGGCAGAGCATGAAAAGAATGAAGAGTTACAACGCGCCAATAGTGAAATTGCCGCACAAAAGCTCCTTCTGGAAGACCAAACACTTTTTATCGAATCGGCGAATTTGGAATTACAACAAGTGAATGAATCACTCATTGCACAGCAACACCTTTTAGAAGAGCAGACACGCGATGCAGAGCGCCGTAATCAAGAACTTGAGCGATCTCATGCCGAAGTGATGCGCCGAAACCAAGAAATTTCGGGACAGCACGACGAACTATCCTATCAAAAACTCGTCTTAGAAGTCGCGCACCGAGAACTGTTGTTCGCCAATGAGTCCATCTCCGAACAAAAAAAGGCAGTAGAGGAAAAGCAAAAAGCCATTGAATCCGCGAATTACGAACTTCAAGCCATGAATGCAGAACTTCTCCGCCAGCAGTATCTTCTTGAGGAACAGACTGTCGAAACGGAAATGCTCAATACGGAATTGCAAGAACGGAATAATGAATTACGTATTTTGAGCGAGGAACGAAGCGAGCTTCTGGGCATTGTCTCCCATGATTTGAAGAATCCAATTGCTTCAATTCAAGGGCTGGCAGAAATTTTGAGTACTGACAGCACCGTGCCGGAAGACCGACGCGCTGCGATGATACGCCTTATTGTCCAAAATGCTGACCGAATGAACCGTCTTGTTCGCAATTTGCTGGATGTCAATGCGATTGAGCGTGGCGGCGTGATCCCGGCTCTTGGCGTGTTGGATGTGAGTTTTGTGATGGGGCAGACCATCAGCAATTATCAAAACCGTGCCGCGCAGAAAGACATTCGCTTGTTTTTCTACAATGATAATCCCGTATTTGCGATTGCCGATGAGCAAATGATGATGCAAGTGGCTGACAATCTTGTGTCCAATGCTGTTAAATACTCGCCTCGCGGAAAAGCGGTTCATATTACGGTGGATACCTATCAATCACCGACGACGGCGGCAGATGCGACAGATTCTCGTGATACCGCCCAACGCTTTGGTGTAAAACAGGTGGCGGAATTTCGCAGTGAACCGCTTGCGGTGATTATCGTTCAAGACGAAGGGCAGGGAATCCCGCCAGAGGAAATGCCGCGACTCTTCGGAAAATTTTCACGACTTTCCACACGCCCAACTGCCGATGAAGACTCGACGGGCTTGGGATTATCCATTGTTAAAAAGCTGGTCGAAAGTATGCAAGGCACGATTTGGTGTGAGTCTGAAGTGGGTGTTGGCTCGAAGTTTGTGATGGTCTTGCCTCTTGAGCCAGTGAAAAATAACGCCGTCCCTGCGTCGAAGTCCGAATCGGTCAAATGAATTCATCACCTCAATTTCAACACATTATGACAAAACGTACCCTGAGCGCACTAACTCTTCTTCTTTGTACTTTTTTGCCTTTGACCGCACAAATTCGCATCAAGGCTGTCGGCGACGTTCTGCTTGGCTCCTTGACACCACAGACATTCATTCCGCCACAGCAAGGGCAAATCTTTGTGGATTCGATTGGCGCGTATCTGCGTGGCGCAGACATTACATTCGGCAATTTTGAAGCTGCCTTTGTCCGCGAAGGAATGAAACCACAAAAATGTGCCGAAGCATCCCGCAAAAAGGGCGTTTGCTTTGAATTTGGCGTACCGCTTACGCTTGCGCCCACACTGAAAAATCTTGGTTTTACGGTGATGAGCGTTGACAACAACCATGCCGACGATTACGGCGCACAAGCCGCCGAATTAACCAAACAAACCATTCGTGAGCAAGGCATACAACCCGCACCCAAAAAGGGTTTTGCCGAACTTACGGTCAAAAATAAACGCTGTGCGATTGTCGCCTTCGGTTTTTCGGAAACGTCCTACAATATCTCCGATATTGCCACAACGCAAAGCGTCATACGCGATGTCAAAAAGCGCTTCGACCGTGTGTTGGTATCGTTTCACGGCGGCGCGGAAGGCAAAAATGCGATGCACGTCAAAGACAGAACCGAAATGTTTTATGGTGAAAATCGCGGAAATCTCGTGCGCTTCGCTCACGCCGCTATTGATGCAGGTGCTGATATGGTAATTGGGCATGGACCGCACGTTCTTCGTGCGATGGAACTCTACCAAGACCGCCTTATTGCCTACTCGCTGGGAAATTTTCTCACCTACGGCAATATTAACGTTAAAGGCGTAAGCGGCGTTACGTGTGTCTTGGAAGCAAGTATTGATGAGACTTCCGGCAAGTTTCTTGGTGGAAAAATTATTCCCGTTGTGCAACTTGCACCGGGCATTCCGGTTTATGATGCTGAAAAGCAAGCAATCACGCTTGTGCGCGACCTCACGAGAGAAGATTTTCCCGCAACACCGCTTATTATCGGAGCGGACGGCACGTTGAAGAAACAATAATTTTTGACTTTTTCCCGCACAGCATGAATATTCTCATGGCATTGTCTCAACTCGAAGTAACTGGTGCGGAGGCATTTGCAACAACGCTCGCCGACAAACTGATTGGCTTGGGGTATCGCATTGTGATTGTGTCGGATACGCTCACCTTGCCCACAAAGGCTGCATTTACACCGATTCCTTTCAATAAACGTCGTCTTCCCCAGCGCATACGCAATATTCGGGAAATGATTCGACTCGTGCGGGAACATCGTATTCACGCCATTCACGCCCATTCGCGGGCTGCTGGTTGGTGCGCGTATTTTGCCGCGTGGTGGTGCAATGTACCGCTTATTACGACGGTTCATGGGCGGCAGCCGATACATTTTTCGCGTAAAGTGTTTCATGCTTTTGGCGATAAAATATTGCCAATTTGCGAGGCAATTCGTGAGAATCTTGTTGCAGAACTTGGCGTACAATCAAGCATGGTGGAGGTTTTGCGCAACGGCGTTGCCGAGCCGATAGTCAACAAGAGCAGTGCCGATGCGCTTCGCACAGAAAAACCGCTTATTACCTTGCTGGGGCGACTTTCCAAAGAAAAAGGTGAATTAGCATACCGCATCGTGCAAGAACTCATACCGCTTCTGGGCGATAATGTTCATTTGCGCGTCGTCGGCGGTGACAAAAATGGTATTCCCACCCGCTTCGACCATTTTCGCCCGAAAGTCGAATTTACTGGCTTTGTGAGCAATGCGCCGGATTATTTAGCGGCTTCGGATGTGGTCATTGGCGCGGGACGCTCGGCGATTGAAGCACTATTGCTCGAAAAGCCGACGATTGCTGTCGGGGAAGCCCGTTTGCATGGGCTTCTTACGCCGGAAACCTTTGCTGATGCGCTTTTCACGAATTTTGGTGATATTGCGGCAAAACAAGATTTTCATGGTGATTTTTGCCGAAAGAGTGTGGAAGATGCTTTACATCTTGTTGCATCCAAAGAACCACGTGCGGCACAGCAATTAAAAAATCGCACCGCAGAGGAATTTAGCATCGAACGCCTTCTGCACCGCATGGATGCTATCTACCAACGCACATGGTCGGAAAAACGCCGTTACGAAGTGCCAATACTGACCTATCACCGCATCGTGCGGAACAAGGCGGAAGGCGGTTCTCTGCCGATTTGGGTGACGGAATCCCAGTTCGAGGAGCATTTGCAGATATTGAAACGTGGCGGCTTCACGACGCTGACGGTGAACGATTTAGCAGCATTGCCAACACTGGGAGAGCGCTTTAATCCTGATTGGAAGCCCATATTGCTCACATTTGATGATGGCTATGAGGATAATTATTCGTTGCTTTTTCCGATATTGCAGCGTTATGGCTTCACGGCAACGATTTTCCTTGTTGCTGGTATGACGCATAATGATTGGGACAAAGGTATTCCGGGCGCAGAGCGTCTGCCACTCTTGAATATCGCACAAATACAGGAGATGCAGCGTTACGGCATTGATTTCGGCTCGCATTCGATGACGCATCCGCGCCTTGCTTCGCTTGACCTTTTGCAAGCACAAGCAGAAATCAGTACATCCAAACATATTCTGGAAGACCGCTTGGGACAAGCCGTGATGAGTTTTTGCTATCCTTACGGTTCACTAAATCCAGAAGTGAAGCGCCTTGTTGGTGACTCCGGTTATCAATTCGGTATTGCCTCGGATTCCGGCTCGGCTTTTTTGCATGAAGATTTGCTGGAAGTACGGCGAATTGGCGTGTTTCCCAATACCAATGCGAGGGGCTTTCGCCGAAAAATCACGGGCGGCTATGTTTTTCAGAATCAAGCAGTTAAAAATGCTTTGCGGCATTAAATCGGCACGTGAGGGTACAATGTTTGAGCGGTCTATTCGTCAAATGAGATGAGTAAACGTACCACCAAACAAGCTATACCAAGCAGTGCGCTTTGTTGAATATTTTTGTTCTTGCCAAACTTTATGAGCAACGTTAAAACACCTTCCCCTGAAATGATTGTTGCTAATGGGCAATCACCATCGGCGCATCCGAAGGCGCTGGAAGGGGCGGCAACCATCGTTCCCAGTGTCGTATCGCCACTTCCGAGCGCTGATATTCCTTCTCGCCACTTAGATCGCATATACAGCATATTTTCACCGGATAGGGTTGAAATCCTTACGGAAATCCATTCGCTGGAACGCGCACGAACACCGCGTTGGTTGCAGCGAACTTCGCTAGTGATACTCGGTATTATTGCGTTGATGATTCTTTTTCTCATTTTTGTTCCTTGGCAACAAAATATCACTGGAAGCGGCAAAATCACGTCGTTTGTGCCGGGTGTGCGCCCGCAGACGATTGATGCGCAAATTACAGGGCGCATTGTGCGGTGGTTTGTGAATGAAGGCATGGCGGTCAAAGCGGGCGATACGATTGCTATTCTGCAAGACCTGAATGTGAATTTCATGGATAGCGATTTCATGGAAAAAATTGAACGGGTGCGAGAGCGTACTGTTTCTGCTCAAGATATGGCAGTGCAAACAGCCCGCCAGCGCACTATTCAAGCCGAACAGCGCGAACTGGCAGGAAAAGCAGCCTTGGCGAATGCTCTGATAGAAATTCAGACCTCGCGCATTCGTTACAAACGGGCAGAAGATCTTACCAAAGAAGGGCTTGCTTCGCAGCGCGAAATGGAAACGGCGCTGTTGAACCTCCAAAAATCACAAGCCGATTCTATCCGCTCGGAAACCGTTTTGGAATCAGCAAAGCGCGATGTGGAAGCGGCAAAAAATGAGGAAAATAGAGTTATCCAGCAAGCCGATGCGCTTATTGCCGAAATTGAACTCCGCGTCGCTAATGCACGACAGCGTGGCGGTGCGAGTGTGATTACGGCTCCGATTAGCGGCTATTTGGTGCGGATTGCCGAAGTTGGCGCTGGGCAGACCGTCAAAGAAGGTGAAATGCTGGCGATGCTTGTGCCGACTGCCGGAGCGCAAGACCAAGCCGTCGAAGCCTTTATCAGCAGCCGTGATGCAGCGATTGTGGATGTTGGTCGTCCGGTGCGGGTGCAGTTTTCTGGTTTTCCGGCATTCGTTTTCAATCCGGGCTGGGATAATTTCACGTTCAATACCTTTGGTGGGCGTGTGGCGGTGGTGGATGCCGTTGATGATGGAAGCGGCTACTACCGCGTGTTGATTGTACCGGATTCCACGCAAAAACAAGGCAAATGGCCGTCCTCGCAATACCTTCGCCAAGGCACACCAACAAATTCATGGATTATGCTCAATGAAGTACCTATCGGCTTCGAGATTTGGCGACAACTCAACGGCTTCCCGCCAGTCTTGCCGCATAAAGTCGCTGCTGGGGGCAAGAGCGATAAAGGTGAGAAAAAGAAATAAGTTTGACGAAAAACGTCGCACCACCCCATCAAACGTCGTCCAACAGGAGTGCGAACAGAGTTCGCTCTTCGTTTTTGCAAGTTTCGTAAATGCCATGACATTGATAGTTTCTATGCTCAAACACTCGTTTTGTTTCTTCCGTTATTTTGTCATTATCGGCATTTGCGCTGCCATACCCACACGTGCGCAAAGCCTTGACACGCTTAGTCTCAAGCAGTTTTTACAGCAAATTCTTGCTACGCATCCGGCGCTGCAATCGGCAGCATTTGAGCGCAATATCGCCGATGCCGAGATGCAGAGCGCTTTAGGCAGTTTCGACCCCATGCTTCGCAGCCATTATGACCTAAAATACGAGGCTTCTCAGTCCACGCCCGACCGTATTAACAATTTTTCGGCAAATGTTGAGATGCCGCTCAATACCTTGTTTGGACCCAAAGTTTTTGCGGGTTTCGACCGTGCAATCGGTTCGAGTATGAATCCCGAAGAGCGGACGGGGCTTGGCGGGCAGATAACGGCAGGCGTTTCCTTGCCGCTTTGGAGCGGTGTGAACACCGATCGCCGACGGACAACGTTTGAAAAAGCGCGTATTCGCCCGCTTTTGGCAGATGCTAATCGCCGATTTGAGCAAAACAACCTCTTGCGCTCGGCAGCGATTCAGTATTGGTCGTGGTCGGAAGCAGGTGAACAGTTAAAGATTGCCGAAAATGTCTTGACGATTGCCCTTCAACGAGCAGATTTTATCGCTGCCCGTGCGCGTCGTGGCGAGGTAGCTGCATTGGATAGCATTGAAGCATTGCAAGAAGTAGAGCGCCGTCGTGGGGATGTTTTTCGCGCCCGCCGAAGCGTAGAGCAGACCAGCATTGATGCGTCGGTGTTTTTATGGGCGGAAACGGGATTGCCACGTGCTTTGGTGCAGCCGCCACAGCGCCTCCCTGTGCTGCCAAATTTGGACTCTCTCCAAGCCCGTACCGACCGCGACCGCGCACTAACAATGCGCCCGGAAATGCAGCGTTTGGACTTTAACCAACAAAGCACGACGCTTGACCTCAATCTTGCCCGCGAAAGCCAGAAGCCATTTATCGAAGCCAAGACGCAATGGCTCTATTATCCCGACCGCGCCTCGGCGGATAATGTCAAACTTGGCTTTGATTTTGCTATGCCTGTTTTCTTCCGTACCGCCAATGCACAAGCCGAATTATTCAGCATTTCGCTGGAACGGACGCGATTGCAAATTGCCCAGACTTCGCGGTTTATCAATGCCGACATTGATAACGCTGTTTCGGCATTGCAGCGCACATTAGAGCGCTACGAAGCGGCGGAAAAAGAGTCACGCTACGCACAGCAAATGGAGGAAGGAGAGCGTCGGCGGTTTTTTGCTGGGGAGACTTCACTGCTTATCGTGAATCTGCGGGAACGTGCTGCTGCTGAGGCGCGTATTCGTGTCGTATCGGCGCGGGCGGACTATCACCGTGCTTGGGTGGTGTATCAGTGGGCAATCGGAGAGATTGTGCGGCTGGCGCAATAAACAAAATTTGTGCCTTCTTCGCGTTTCATTTCCACCTTTCACACTCTTCAACGATATTTTTTTGGTTAGTTGGTAGGAAAAATGAATATTTGCAGTTCTGGAAGGCTTCATAAACGGGCATAGCAATCCATTTCATAATTGGTCGGATACACAGAACGCTATCGTATTTACCCCCTTGATAAAGGGGGCGAATGAGTAAAAGTTCCGTGATACCTGAATAGTTATCTCATCCCTTCATCCTCCTTTCTTGCTTCTAAGGGCAGTTCAGCGCTGACAATGCCGGAGAGCAGAGGTTTCTTCTACGGTTTAAGACCACAATGGTCGTTCTGAGACAAATGCAATGAGAGGTTTTAATTTTGCGACAAAATTTGCGCTTATCCTCAGTGCTACGGCTCTGGTGTCGGTAGGTATTATTGGGTACTGGCTCTCGTCTATTAGTTTGGACGAATTGAGCCAAAATGCCCGTAGCTTCTACGATGTTGTTGCACACGACGTAAAGTCACGCTTAGAAGAAAAAAATCGTAATACCGCTATTTTGCTGCTGGAAGCACGTGAGGTCTTGGCAAATCCTGAATTGACCAGCCAAACCGCATATAGCTTTATTTCTTCGGCATTGCAACGGAATACTAGCGTAACAGCGTTGGGGGTGTATGATGTCGAAGGAAATTTCGTGGATGCTTTTGCAACGACCTCCGAAAACAATCTCCCGCGCCCACTTCCAGCAGCGCTTGTTGACTCTATTCG
This sequence comes from Ignavibacteria bacterium, assembly GCA_947459425.1. Lineage (GTDB taxonomy): Bacteria > Bacteroidota > Ignavibacteria > Kapaibacteriales > UBA4661 > PH2015. The sequence continues at coordinate 72,602 of CANHDJ010000003.1, read as the reverse complement.
TGCTGTTCCTGATAAGGTTATTCGCTGGCATTCAACACGCATTGCCGAAGGGCAGGCTCCGATTATTCCGATTGCGATGGGTTACGTGCGTGGAGACGGAACACGAGGGATTCTGGCGTGTGCTTTGGATGGCGAGGAGCTTTCCGCCTTTATTACTCGCGCTTCCCAAGAATCATTTTCCGGCAAACAAGACCGTATGTATATCGTTGATGATTCTCTACGCCTATTGGCTTCCTACGATACGGTTGCTTTGCGGAAACAATCAACACTGCTTGGCAAAGGGATTTTCAAAGAGGTTAAAAATGTCAATCAAGTCTCCTTCAACCGCGATGCTGTTGCGTCGAAAGAATACGTCGGTTTGGGTGGCGAACAAATGGTCGGAACGTACATTTCCATTCCCGAAATTCAGTCTGCATTGGTAATTGAACAGCCGGCTTCGTTTGTCTATCGTTCCGTGAATGAGATGCGCAAAAGTGTCTTGTTTGCATTGGTGGCGGTTGGGACGGCGGCTATTGTGATTAGCTTTGCTGTTGCGCGTCAGTTAAGTCGCCCAATCAATCAACTCCTGGAGGCATCTGACCGCATTGCGGAACAGGATTTTGACTACCGTTTGGATGAATCGCGCAATGATGAATTTGGTATTCTCTTTCGTGGAAACAACCGTGTTGCGGGGGAGTTGGCGCGGTATGAGCAAATGAACTTGAATAAAATTGTTGGCACAAGAAACAAACTCGAAAGCGTTGTGCGGCAAGCCAGTGATGGTTTTATTGTGATCGAGCCAAATCGTGCAATTTTCGTGATGAATGATGTATTTGCCCATTGGTTTGGAGTGGATACGGCTAATGCGGAAGGACGTTCCTTCTTGGACGCGATACCGGATTACGAAATGAAAAAGACCATCATGGACGCTTTTACGGGCGAAGAAACGCATATTCCTGTTCAATTTACACTACAACTGGTTGGTGAAGCAAATGAAACAGTTGTCAAAGGTACATTTGTGCGCGTAATGAGCGATAACACGCTCACCGCGATTATGGGGGTATTACGCGACGTTACCCGCGAAGTTGCTGTTGACCGTATGAAAACAGAGTTGGTTTCGATTGTTGCCCACGAATTACGCTCTCCGCTCAATACGATTCGTGGCTTTAGTGATTTGATTGGCAAGGGTTTAGAGGAGGATGAGACAAAAGAATTTGCTTCCATTATTACCTCAGAAGCCGACCGTTTGAATGGTGTCATTACGAAGTTCCTCGACATCAATCGTATTGAATCAGGGCGGACGGACTTGCGGAAGATTCCATTCCGTATTCACGAGGTTGTTGACGGTGTGGTTCGCGTTAATATGCCACTTGCCGAGGCAAAGCAAATGACCGTCAACGTTGAAAGCCCGCTTTCGACAACGCCTATCGTTGGCGACCCTGATTTGATTGGGCAAGTCTTTTTGAATCTGTTCACTAACGCCGTCAAATATTCCGACCCTGGTAAAACCGTCCATATTGAAGTTCAGGAAGGCGCAACAGAAATGCGTGTGAGCGTTCAAGACCAAGGATATGGCATTTCCGAATCAGCAAAAGAAAAACTCTTTACGAAGTTCTTCCGTGCCACCGATGATGAGCGGGTACGCCAACACATCGGCACGGGATTGGGACTTGCTTTCATCAAAGAAATTGTTGAAAAACATAATGGCGTTATGGGTGTAGAGAGCCAAATCAATGTGGGTTCGACCTTCTGGTTCACGCTGCCAAAATAACGAATGACCAATCAACCACTGACCAATCAATCCAAGACTCATGCCTACACAGTACGAAGCCGTTATCGGTCTTGAAGTTCATGCGCAACTTTTGACCCAAAGCAAGATTTTTTGTGCTGACCCGACGACGTTTGGGGAGCCGCCGAATACCAACATTTCACCCGTTTCCTTGGGGCATCCGGGCGTACTTCCTGTGCTGAACAAGCAAGTAGTGGAATACACGCTAAAAATGGGCTTGGCAACGCATTCAAAGATTCGTCCTGTATCGCTGTTTGCACGGAAGCATTATTTTTACCCCGACCTTCCGAAAGGGTATCAAATTTCGCAGTTCGATGAACCAATTTGCTACGAAGGCTTTTTGGATGTGGAACTTGACCCCAAGGGCGACGGAACTGTCACAAAACGCATTGGTATCACCCGCATCCACATCGAAGAAGATGCCGGAAAATCTATTCACGACCTTGATATTGATACGCTTGTTGACCTTAATCGCGCTGGTGTTCCGCTTATTGAGATTGTGAGTGAGCCAGACATCCGTTCGGCACAGGAAGCAGCAGCATACCTTATGCAAATTCGCCAAATCCTTCTGTACTTGGGAATTTGTGACGGCAATATGGAGGAAGGATCCTTACGATGCGACGCGAATATTTCCATTCGTCCTGTCGGTGAAACAAAACTTGGAACAAAGACCGAAGTAAAAAATATGAATAGCTTCCGCAATGTCGAAAAAGCTATTGAATATGAAATTAAGCGCCAAATTGAAGTTGTCGAGGCAGGTGGCGTGATTGTGCAGGAAACACGCGGCTGGGATGCTAATTCCCAAACGACAAAATCGCAGCGCAGCAAAGAACTGGCGCATGATTATCGCTATTTCCCCGAACCTGATTTGCCACCGATTCGCGTGAGTTCCGCATGGTTGGAGTCTGTTCGTGCATCGCTTCCCGAACTTGCTTTCGACCGAAAACGCCGTTTTGTTGCAGAGTATGGGCTTCCCGGCTATGATGCAAGCGTACTAACGCAAGAGCAAGCCTTGGCGCAATTTTTCGAGGATGCGTGTTCCCATCTGTCGGAGCGCTCAAAAGACCGCTATAAATTGGTGAGTAATTGGGTGATGACCGAAGTAATGCGGATTTTAGGCGAGCGTAAAATCACGATCCAAGAATTGAATCTTGCACCGCAGCATATCGCGGAGTTGGTGGATTTATTTGCTTCGGACGCTATCAGTTCTAAAATTGCCAAAGAAATTTTCCCCGATATTCTTGCTGGCAAAGCACCAAAGAAGGTTGTGGAGGAAAAGGGCTTGGCGCAGGTTTCCGATACATCGTTGATTGTCGAGATTGTTGAACGTATTTTGAGCGAAAACCCCGACGAAGTAACGCGCTACCGAAGCGGCAAAACCAATCTCATGGGCTTTTTCGTTGGGCAAGCACTCAAAGAAACCAAAGGTAAGGCAAATCCGAAAGTGGTCACACAAATTCTGCAAGATCGTTTGAATGGCTAAAGTTAAGGCACTCTTTTCACGATTATACCCTATGCATACTAATCAGAACAACCGAGATGAGATTCTTCAACGCGAGAAGGCATTTCACGATCATATTTTTGAAAAAGATTATGATGAAAATGAGCGGCAAGTAGTATTAAAGTATTATGATACCGCTCGCGCAAGTGAGGAATATTTTCATACTATCCTTTCTCGTGTTTGCCAAGGAAAAAAAGCGTTAGAATATGGATGTGGTCCGAGCGGCTGGACATTGACAACACTCGCAAATGGCGCTGCGCACGTCACAGGCATTGATCTTTCCGACACCGCCATTCGTAAAGCTAAAGAGGTTGCTTCGGAGCATCATGCTGAGAAATTAACCGAATATTATGTGATGAACGCTGAAGATCTCACCTTTCCACCGAAGAGTTTTGACGTTTGCTATGGAAATGCCATTTTGCACCATCTTGATACCGAGCAGGCATATCGGCAAATCGCACGCATTCTCCGCCCGGATGGGATTGCGGTCTTTCGAGAGCCATTGGGTATGAATCCCCTTATCAATATCTATCGACGCATGACACCGAGTCTGCGTACTCCCGATGAACACCCGTTTGTGATGCGTGACATTGCATTGGCAAACAATATTTTTCGCAATGTCGCTGTGGAATATTTTACGTTTTTACCGTTGGCACTGACACCATTTCGACGTTGGAAAGTATTTCCCAAAATGCTCAGTGTAGCCGAAGGTATTGATAAAATACTATTTAAAATACTTCCGTTTACGCGCCGTTTTGCTTGGATGTCTGTCCTTGTCATGTCTAATCCACGAGTGTAACGTCTCAAAATAGTGGTGACGGGCTGCCCTGTCAGTTTATGATGAAACATTATGATGCAATTTCTCCGCAAAGTCCGTGTGGCACTGTCTCCACGCGAGTCTCTTCTCAAAACGACATTGGCGAATGGCGCAGTGATCTATGGAAAAAATCGTACTGGTTTTGGCGGGCGTGGCATCTATGTTTTGCGGGAAGAAATTGAACCGGAGTTTACGCATTTAGAGCAGTTTTTAGATACTGACGGTGTATTTCTGGACATTGGCGCAAACACGGGAATTTACAGCCTCAAAGCCGCAAAGCATTACAGCCAAGGAAAAGGCTTCGTTATTGCATTAGAGCCGTTTCCCGATGTGTTGGCAACGCTCTATCATAGCATTCGGGCAAATACGTTCCACAATGTGCGGCTTCGGAACGTCTGTGCTGGCGCGGAAACTGGCACAGCTTCCTTTTGGCTTAATGCCGGAACGCCTCATACATTCAGCCTTCTCCGGCATGATAACTCCGCAGATAGCCTAACGGTGCTGGTTGTGGCGATTGATGATCTCTTGCGTTGGGAAGGTGTGGAAAGGCTGGATTACATGAAAATTGATGTTGAAGGTGCGGAAACGGCTGTTCTTCAAGGAGCACAAAAATCTATTGCCCGCTTTCGCCCTATCATTCAAGCGGAGGTTGCTTACAATGATCCACATATTGCCTTTGAAAATTATGTAGCGTTTCGCGCTGCTTCAGGGGAAATCAATAAAGTATATTTCCCACATGAAAGTACCAAAATTGCCGTTGCCGAACGCTTAGGATGGCAACGGCTATAACTCAGCAATGAGCTTTTTTGCGCTTGTATGAAACCTTCATCTCACCAGCCCATTGTCTCTGATACCTCCTCACCGTCGGCATCTTTAATTGTTATTCCAATTTTATTGGGGATTAGTATTGTTCATTTGCTGAATGATATTATGCAGGCTGTTGTTCCTGCTATGTTCCCTATTGTACAGCAGTCTTTACACCTTAGCTATACCGAACTTGGTTTTATTGCTTTCGCAAACAGCATGACGGCATCAGTAATGCAGCCGCTTGTGGGGTGGTATACCGATCGCAAGCCTCAACCATACTTACTCCTTGTGGGTATGAGTTGTACGTTGGCTGGAATGGGGTTATTGGCGGTCTCGTCAGCATTTGGGATGATTATTCTTGCCGTAATGTTGGTCGGGCTTGGTTCGGCGGTATTTCATCCCGAGGCATCGCGTATTGTCTTGCTTGCTTCGGGGACGCGGCAGGGCTTGGGGCAGTCGCTCTTTCAAGTTGGCGGGAATATGGGAACGTCCTTCGCGCCGCTTATGACGGTATTGATATTTGCCCCGATGGGTCAGTTTGGTGCGGTGTGGTTTGTCGGCGTGGCGGCGGTGGCACTTATTGTGCTGTTCAGGATTGCATCATGGTATAAGGCGCATATTCCCACGTTGCGAAAGCGGACGCTTGCAGCACGAGTACGGCGCACTGCCGCGCAAGCCCGTATCATTCGCATTGCCGCTGTGCTGGTATTTTTTCTCGCATTTCTTCGGGCGTGGTTTGTGGCGGGGATGGGTAATTTTTACTCGTTGTTTCAAATACAGCATTTTGGCGCGTCGCTGGGAATTGCACAGGCTCATACATTTGTTTTTCTCTTCGCTGGGGCAGTCGGGACGCTGTTTGGGGGCTTTTTTGCGGATCGCTTTGGCAAGAAAAATACTCTGGCATTCTCCACGCTTGGCTGTGCGCCCTTTGCGCTATTTTTACCCTTTACCAGCGCTGCTCAGAACGGCATAATTTCATATATTTTGGTTGCGGGGTCGGGTTTTGCTATTTTAACGGGCTTCACGGTTGCCTTGATTTATATGTTCGACCTTATGCCTGGCAGAACGGGCATGGTATCGGGCTTAATGTTCGGTCTGGCATTCGGTTTGGCGGCTCTTGGTTCCATTGCCCTTGGTTGGTTAGCCGATAAAATCGGAATTCATTCAATGATGATATTATGCTGTTCGTTGCCGACACTCGGCATTGTGACGTATTTTTTGCCGGATGATGCCTGGATTCGGGCGTGGAATAGTCCGATGGAAAAGTGATACTTGAAGAAGTCCGAACTCTTCCCGTCCGGCGGCTGAGGAGTGCGAGTACGCTGCCGTCGGGCGGGTTCCGCGTCGGTCTACATTGCCAACCGCGAGAAGTATCCGAGAATCCGCCGGACGGCGAAGAAGCCGCCCGACGGAGCCGCACTTTCGACAATCATTGTTTTTCCTCATTGACAGCTCAATCCTTCATTCCACTTTTAACAATATTTTTGACCAACCATTATGACTTCAACAACTGCCACAACAACGCTGGATATTATGCTTTCAGGGTTGATGCGCCGCTATCAAGAGCGCGTACCCGACGTGCAAGGCGTGACAAACGCAATGATAAAAGAAGGTCTCATCAAAAGTAGCGATGAGATAGAAAACGACCACATTGCTTTTCGCACAATGGGTGTTCCGCAGCTTGGTATCAAATCGTTTGAGAAAATATTTCTGCATTTAGGCTACCAAAAACGCGACCCATTTTTCTTCGCTGCCAAGAAATTGGACGCTTATTGGTATGCGCCGCCGGAGCCACATTATCCGCGAATTTTCGTGAGTGAATTGCGCATCAAGGATTTATCAGATGAAGCGCAGCGTATCATTACGTCTTATACCGACGAAGTGAAATCCGACCCCGTTGATGATATTGACCTTGACAATGGTGCAGAGATAGATGCATTCTTGCACCGCCCGCTTTGGCGCACTCCTTCGTATGCTGATTACAAGAGGCTTGCCGAAGAAAGTGAGTATGCGGCATGGGTGGTTTACAACCGCTATTACCTGAACCATTTCACTGTGACCATACACAATCTGCCCGATGGTTACAATACCATTCAGGATTTTAATGCGTTTTTGGAACGGAGCGGTTTCAAATTGAATGATTCCGGCGGGAAAGCAAAAGCAAGTCCAGACGGGAAACTCATTCAAAGTTCGACCGTCGCGGAAATGATTGAAGTGGAATTTGCTGGGGGCGAGAAGCAGACCATTTCCGGCTCCTACGTGGAATTTGCCGAGCGCCGACCGTTGGATGAATTTTCGCATATCCCCTACCCGCAACTCAAGCGCGAACAGCGCCGCGAAGGATTCGAGGCTGCCAACGCCGATAAAATCTTTGAAAGCACGTATTCGAGTCAGACAGTGAAGAGGAATTGAGAGGTTCAACATGATTTTAGTTGGAAAACAGCTCTTGAAAATGGTAAAAGTACCATTCTGTCATACCGACGCAGGTCGGTATCTATATCGAAAAGTGTGGTTCTATGCGCTTCTAATGGATGCCGACCTGCGCCCCAGCATGACAAACTTTTCCAACTAATACCAATTTAAGTCGAGCATTGTGCATGATAATTGAGTAAACAAGGCACTTCAGCCCAATGTTATGCACAATGATTAACTCAATTTGGTATAAAATCATTTAGAACCAAGAATTTCATGCTCAAAATACGAATAACGGCTACAAGAACAATACAAAACGCAAACCGCCGCTTGAAATCTTGGTTTCAAGCGGCGGTTCTGTTTTTGCCATGCGACGCTATTTAGCGAACCGTAATAGCAACGGTCCCGGCTGGTGGCGTACCACTTGCCGATATGCCTGTTCCCGACCATGATTCACCGCCTGCGGTGACAACGCCACTTACCAGCACTATCCGTGAGCCGACGGCTGCTGTCGCCGGGATAGTATAGGTGAGGTTTTGCGTAACACGGTTTGGCGACGGGCTGACGTTTACGGCGGCATTCGCAACTCGTGTACGTGTTGAGCCAACTTGTGTGTACAAATTCACCGCCGTAACAGGGGCTTCTAACGTGGAATAGACGGTTGTAAAGGTCAGTTGTGTTCCCGCCGCTACGGTTACAGCGCTTGCCAGCGCGTTGGTTGCGGGGTTCACGACGTTGAATGTCCGTACAATCGCCACCGGACCGCCAATATCGACCACGCCATTCCAAGGATTATTCGGTGCATAACAAGAATTGAGCAGCGTAGAGCCGACAATCAAGCTAAACACACCGACGATAAAAAGATTTGAAAAACGTTTCATGGTTATTAGAATACAAGAGAAATTCAAAAAATGGTAATTGAAAATACCGATGCGAACCGAATACTACGGGCGGTCTCTCCACATCTTCTCGGCAGCATAGGCAGCATTTGTGCCTGTCCAATTCGCACGGAAGGCCTGAGCATTGCGTGTCTGCTCGCTTGTCGGATAAATTGCCCGTTGAATCCAGCGTCCTTGCAAATCGGGGTTATGTCCCAGAGGCAAACGCAAGTTCGGGAAAACATTCGGGCTGTTGTCATAGCGGCGCATATCTACCCAAACTTCAGGATTCAGGAAGATAGTTTTGAATTTTTCCATCATAATCGTACTGAGACGCACACTGTCGGCAGGCGGGATTTGACGCAAATACGTGTCAATCGTTGCCACTGGAACGCCCATTTTTGTCATGTTTGCCCGAATACCGTCCACAAGTGCCGCCCGTGCTGTTGCTGGAGCGCCAAGCGATGTCGGAGTACCGCCCGCTTCCAAAAAGAGCGCTTCTGCTTCGATAAATTTCGATTCAGCAAACGTCAAGATTTGAAGCGGGTTGGAGGGATACCACGACAGCGGTGTGATATACGCATTTGCCGTTCTGCCCATAGTGGTCGTCCCGTTGCCATTGACCGCACCGATAAAGGTCGTCAAAAGCTGGTCGCTGTTCGTACTGGGAGTTCCACGTGCGATGAGCGGCAAACGCGGGTCGTTCATAGCAACCATTGATGACAGATAATAATCCGAGAACAAAATGGTGAAAATGCGTCCTTGCACGGTCTCGTTCGCATTTTGCAACAGCAAACTGGGAACAGCAGCCGCCGCAAATGGAACATCGAAATCATCTGCATTACTCCGCAAAGAACCAGCGCGGAGCGCCGTCAACGCATTCGTTGCCGCTTGGCGAGAGCCTTTTGCCGTCAGATGGATTGCATTTCGCGCAAGTAGTGTGTTTGCCACTCTGCGCCAACGGTCGGAACCTACCGTGCCGCCCCGAAAAACGAGATCATCATTACCAGGAACAGGGCTTATCGGTACAGGGCGCGGATTGCCTTCCAAAAGCGTTACCGCCTCACGCAAAAGCGCGTCCATACGTGCGTACAGTTGCTGTTGCGTATCGTAGGAAGGTGTGAAATTTGCTTGCCCTTGAAATGCTTGCGAAAATGGAGCATTTTCCCAAAAATCGGTTGCGTAGCTAAGATTGACGGCTTGCAAAATATTGAAAATAGCTCGATAGTGCGGTGCTTGAACGACGGTATCACGCGCAAGAAGCGAAGCGCGAGAAAGCGTTGTGAGTGCATCAAGATAAATACTTGACCATGCAGAATTAGAGCCGTCGCCGCTTGTGATGTGCGAATCAACGCCACCTGCCTGTTGCCAAGCGGTCTGCTGCGACCATTGGCTTGCCAGAAATGCGACACGATATTGACTGTTTGCCGTAAAAAGAATCGTACTCGGAAGGAGTGACTGAATCGTAACTTGCGAGGGCGCGGGGCGCGTGGGATCGACATTCACATTGCCGCCGACGTAGCTTTCGCAAGCACTGAACGTCATGCTCACGACTGCTCCCAGAGCTACTGCTCGGAGAGCCATTGCCGCTTTTCGCCAACCAAAGCCAACGATGCCAGAAGCAAGAAAAGAACGTTTGAACGTATTCATGAGATTTTACAAAATTTGAATGATAAACAAAAGTAGCTGTGAAGCCGACCTTAGAAGGTCAAGCTGATACCAAACGCATAACTGCGGGTTGCGGGAGTATTACGACCAACAAAACCCACGTTGTTACTGCCCGCGCCAAATGCAAGGTTGTCGGGATCAAAACCGTAGAACGGTGTTGTTACCCAAAGGTTATTGCCTGTCAAGGTTACGCGGAAGGCTTTGATAAAGCTATCGTCGCCAAGAAGAGCGCGAGGAAAATTATAGGTCAGCGAAACGTTGCGCAGACGAATCCATGAAGCGTCTTGGAAGTTGAACGGGTACGCATCAATCACGCGCCCAAAGCTGCGATAGAGCAGATTTGTCGTATTGATACCGGTTTGTGTCCAGAGTACAGGCGTTGTATTTGTTTCACCTGCTTCGTTCACACCACGAAAGACCATGTTTTGGAAACGTGGCTCCGTCCAAGCACTGATGCCGTTGCGGAAGCGATTACGCTCTGCCATGTCATGCACGATGCCGCCTTGACGGAACTCCAGCAAGAATGAAAGCGAAAGTCCATTCCACGAGAACGTATTGGTAATGCCGCCTTGCCAATCAGGAAGTGCGTTACCGACACGTACTTGGCGACCAACATTGACCGTAGGGAAGCCGTCTGCGCCAACAATCACACGTCCTTGAGCATCACGGCGAAAATCCAAACCGTATAAATCACCTACTGCCGGATCGGGTACTTCAGGTGTTGGGCGGGTTGCTTTGGAAATTGCCACGCCAACGTTATCGAAGAATACAATTTCATTGATACCTTCGGCGATGCTTGTTACCGCGCCGCGCAGACGCGACCAGTTCAGGGTAATATCCCATGAAAACTCATTGGTTAAAATCGGCGTTGCCGTTAATAAGACTTCGATACCGGTATTGCGAATGCTGCCGCCGTTTATGAGGAAAGTGTTGTACCCGCTTGATTGCGAAACAGGTAGGTTCACGATTTGGTCGCGGACATCTTGGATAAAGTATGCCACATCTAAGCCCAAACGACGCTCAAAGAATTTTGCTTCCAAGCCAAACTCCAAGCCCGTTGTACGCTCAGGGCGAAGATTGGTGCTGCCTGCATTCGGCGAAACGCGGTAGCCAAGCAAGAATGTATTCGTTTGCGGGTTATTGAAGGGGAAACCCGTTGCTACGTCGTAGTACTCACCAATGCGATAAGGACCAATACCGTCTTTACCGACTTCTGCCCATGATGCACGAAGTTTACCGAAACTAAACCAATCCATACTTGCATCGCCTTTGAAGAGTTCGCTAAAGACAAAGCCCAAACTTGCCGAAGGGTAGAAGAATGAACGATTTTGTGAAGGAAGCGTGGAAGACCAGTCATTGCGGGCAGTCAAATTCAAGAAGAGAAAATCTTTGTAGCTGAGACGAGCATCAGCAAAAACGCCGACCAAACGCTGAATAGCAAACTCGCGTGTATTGAAGCGGTTGATGGTGTTGCTCACATCCAAAAAGCCGCTGATGCCTAAACGCTCACCACGTGCGAAAATGCCACTTGTTTCGATATCGGTGATAGCGTTGCCGAGTGTGAGAGAAACATCCAAATCATCGAATTTCTGCGCTGCTGTAACCAATAATTGCGAATTGATTTCGCGGCGATTGATGTTTTGTTCGGTGATAAAGCCATTCAATGCTTGCGCCGGACCAACTTCGGGCGGAGCAATACGACGGCGGGCATCGTTGTAATAGTCCATCGTGAATTGATATACTGCTGTAAGCCATTCAAAGGGTTTGTAATCAATTTTTACATCCCCAAAAACGCGGTTTACATTGTCCGTAAGTGGGCTGCGAAGCGCATAAAATAGAGGACTGTCAATAACACCGTCGGTAAAATTGATATTGGTGATGCGCCCGTCGGGGGTGCGAACTGGGCGGTACGGCTCTGTAATACGCTGTCCAACGGGTGGAGCCGCAATAGCAGCATCGTTAATATCGTAAGAAGGGATCCAGAAGTTAAGCGCACTAAAGATAGAACGATCGCCACCGGAAGGGCGATTACCACCTGAATTAGAATAATTCACCGAGCCACTAAAACTGAGTTTTTCGTCAAAATCATTCGATGCACGAAGACTAACCGTTGTACGTTGAAAATCTGTTCCTGGTACGATACCTACTTGATCCATCCGCGAAAGAGACATAAAGTATTTGGTGTTTGCTGTGCCGCCAGAAATGCTCAAATTCTGGTCGTAACGTTGTCCTAAGCGGAAGAAATTACGGTAGTTATCAAAAAATGGGTCATTGCCGCCAGTCAAGGAGCGGGGCAGACCAAATGCCCAGAAATTTGTGCGGTTATCCGATGTATCCGCACCGCCGCCTTGTCCCCATTTACGCTGGACAAGCGGAGTCATACCGACTTCATCAAAGGTAGCGTTGGAACTAAAATTGATTTGCGTTTTTCCTGTTAAACCTTTTTTGGTGGTAATAGTCACCACACCATTAGCTGCACGCAAGCCGTAGAGCGCAGTTGCAGCCGGACCTTTGAGAATATTGATAGATTCAATGTCGTCGGGGTTAATATCCGCCGCACGGTTGGTAAAAGCAAACTGCTCTGCGCTGCTGGGTGAGTTGCTGCCCGTGCTGGGAAGCACGTTGCCGGCTTGCGTATCGTTGCTAATCGGAATACCGTCCACAACAAAAAGCGGCTGGTTGTTTGCGCCAGGCGAAAGCGAGGAAATACCACGAATAATAATCTGCGAACCCGCACCAACACCACCGCCTGAGCCGGTAATCGTAACACCAGCCACGCGCCCTTGTAAACCCGCAACGATATTGGGTTGATTGGTGCTTTTGATTTCCTGCGATCCGATTTCTTGAACCGAATAGCCAAGCGCCTTTTTCTCCTGCTTCACGCCAAATGCCGTAACGACGACATCATCAAGTGCTTTGGCATCAAGGTCAAGGCGGACATCAATCGTTGCGCGGTCTTCCACCGTGATTTCACGCGATACATAACCAACAGAGTTAAAAACAAGCGTTGTCGAGCCTTCGGGCAAAACAATTTTATACTGACCACGAGCATCCGAAAATGCTCCTGCTTTAGTGCCTTTGACGACCACTCGCGCCCCACGTAAGGGTGCGCCATCGTCTGCGGAGGTGATGCGACCGGAAACGGTCTTCTGCGCAAACGCCGTAACACTTGCCAGAACAAACACCGCCAAAACGAAACCGAGAAACAATCGTTTCATCTGCGATACCTTTGGAATGAATGAAAAAAATGGTTTGGGAAATCACTATTGCAAATCATAGGAAGGAAAATATACCGCGAAATCCGTATAGATGCAAGGAATTTAACACACTATTTCGAGGATTTTTTCGCTCAGAATCGGGTTTAGTAATCGCTTAGGGTGTGATTTGTATGATTCTGGTTATTGCGTGAAGAGGCGTTCTTACCTGCAACAAATACGCTCCTTGTGACAAATTCGCCACATTCATCTCTCGTGAGAATTCCCCGGCTGCCGTCCACTCCGCCGGAAACCTCATCATTTCTTGCCCCAAAATATTAACGATGGTAATACTCAGTAATGACGGCTCTTTCATGTAGCCCGACACGCGCACGAGGTTTTGTGCGGGATTGGGGGGAAACACGCAGCGATTCTATTGGTTTTATATCCCACACCGAGCTTGCCGTTGGTACGTTTTCCAGGATAATCGGGTTTGTACCAAGCGGGAACTGTATTTGCGCAGCATCCAGCGTGTCGGCGTTGCCATAAATATCAGTACGGACTTTTCGCCCCGTGACTCCTGCCGGAAGAGCTGTCAAGCCCCAGAGAACAACTTTACAAATTTTTTAGGACAAATCCTCGTTCCTGCGTAGATTGTTGCCTCATTTTACGCATTACTTTCACGCTTATTCTTGTTATTGTGAGGTGCCATTATGATTACTTGGCTCGACAAATGGATTTTCCCGGAATTGTACGAACATCCTGATTTAATGCGCAGAGCGCGTATTTGTGTCACTACTGGGTTTCTTACCTTATGTATTGCATTAGCTTTTTTTCTGCTTCAATTATTTATTCTTAAACGCCCAATTTTAGCAGCACTGTTACTCGTGATATGTATCTGCTCCTGCATAGCACTGTATTATGTCCGCTATCAGGGGCGTATTGGCATTGCTGGTAATATTATTTCCGGCGCGGCAACAATTTGTATTATTCTCATGTCCTTTTTCAACGGCGGCGTTGATGCACCCAACCTTGCATGGATTATTGTTCCTGTACCATTTGCATTTATGGTGAGCGGCAAGCGATCTGCCTTGCTTTGGTTAAGTACTTTGGCAGCGTACATTGCGCTTCTGGTTATATTTCAAACTATCAATTATCATTTTTCAATGTCTCAAGTAAGCCCGTTTAATCCATATTTGCGGCTTTTGTCTTTGCTTGGTGTTCCAACTGTGCTGTATTTCATTATTAAAGTTTTTGAAGATATGAAAAATTACGCATTACAAACTGCTCACCAAGCGCAAGCAGCCACAGAAGCCTCTGCAAAGCTCATGGAATCTCTCATTGCCGACCTCGACGCACAAAAGCGCATTGCGGAGGATTCTTCAAAACGCATTGACGAACAGCGCACGTACCTTGCAAACAGCATTGATGCTATCTTAGCAGAGATGCGGCGCGTGGCGGAAGGGGATTTAACCGTTGCCATAAAAACCACCGATTTGGGTGCTATCGGGCAGCTTGCCGCGCAAATCAATGAAGCTCTCGGCAACATCCATGCGACCGTTGAAAATGTGTATGAATCGGTAACGGTAACAAGCGAAGTCAGCACAGAAATCGGCACCAGTACCGAGCGCGTGATGACTGCTATGCAGCATCAAGCCACACAAACGCAGCAGATTTCTTCTGCAATTGAGGAAATGGCGCGGACGATTGAGGAAAATACGCAAAGCTCTTCACGTGCCGCCCACGAAGCCGCCGAAGCCAGTGATGAAGCGCGTCGTGGCGGGGAGATTGTGCAGGAAACCATCTCCGGCATGAATACGATTGCCGCATCGGTGATTGCATCGGCGCAGATTATTGAGACGCTTGGCACATCCAGCGAACAGATTGGAGAAATTGCGCAAACGATTGAAGAAATCGCTGACCAAACAAATCTTTTAGCACTCAACGCAGCCATCGAAGCGGCGCGTGCAGGCGAGGCAGGACGGGGCTTTGCCGTTGTTGCCGATGAAGTTCGGAAACTCGCCGAGCGGACACAGAAAGCAACGAAGGAAATTGCCGTCATGCTGAAGAAAATTCAAGGCGACACGGCTTCGGCGGTTGAATCCATGCACGCCGGACGCGACCGCGCCGAACAAGGCAAAACTTCTGCTGCCCGCGCTGCATCTGCTTTACAGACGATTATTGACCAAACTAATCATGTTGCGGATTTAATTTCCCACGTCGCCGCCGCCAGTGAACAGCAAGCCGCCACAAGCAACCACGTGGCACAGAGCATGGACACTATCAGCCAAGCGACGAATGAAACGGTTATTGGCATGAAAAATATCGCACAAAACTCCGCCAATCTCGGCTATGCCACACAAATGCTACAACAGTCCGTTGGGCGATTCACGATTCATGCGGGAGCGGTGCCGCAAAAAGCACTGCGGTAAGGGATGCCCGAAAGACTAAGTGGACGATTTGCCTTCAATGCGCTCAGGTGAAGAGTGCGTAATGCCGCGTGTGAGCTTGCTTTGAAGGCTGACCGAGCGAGCGAGGAAGCACTGCGGAATAGCGTGGAACAAGCAAGAGATCGTCGAAGGTAAAACCTTCTTGGGGGAGGATTTTAGTCATAGTGGAGTGAACGTTAGAATTGATATGTATGATTGATTTTCAAGATTACCTGCGTAGAATAGATAACGGATAGCGTAAAGCACGCTATTGTTAGTGCCTTATTACAACTGGAAAACTTATTGTTTTGAGTGGGCTATGCAGCACCAGTAGATATAAACCTGATGGTAAATTTACTGTATCTACGGAAAATTCACCTTGTTCATAGCTGTTGCCTTTATCATCATTGTTGGAACGTTGTGCGGTGTAGATTCCCGTGGCTACCTGCCTTCCAAATATGTTGTACAGCAAACACGTTTCTAATTCTCCGAGCGGCTCATTTTTTGTAGAAGTAGTACGCTCTATTATCAGGCTTAGGTTGTCTTGAGCAGGATTAGGAATTGGATTGCCTACAAGCAGTACTGTACTGATGCTGCGGAGCACAACATCTGCTGAACACCGCGAAGTACCACGAAAATTGCTGAATACACCCACTCCTTCCAGTGGAATAGATACCGCGCCGCATATATCATTCACAATCATAGTGTCATTTCGCAGCGATAAATTTTGTGGCGAAAAACAAATAGTGAGTTTTTGTGCGGAAAGTGGTGGTAACGTAAGTGGAAATTGGCTTTGCGGGAGCGAAAATTCTATATTACCTCGAACACCGATATTACTTATAAATGCCGACAAGATTGAATCTTGATTACGCAAAACAAATGTCGCACAGGTTATGCTATTTAGCCCTGTTGTATCCAACCGAATCAGCATAGTTGCAGGTTCCAGGACTAATTGTCGGCGATAAGGAAACGTTGCAATGGTAACTGTATTTGATGTCCATGTGCAGCCATTTGTATCTACCATCTGAACACTGTAATTGCCTACCGTCATGGTCGTAAAACGTGATGAACGCCCCAAAATAGCGCCTCTGTTCTGCTGCGTCCAACTGTATTGTACAAATCCCGTAGGTGCTTGGAGAACGGTTGTATCGCCCAAACATAAATTTGTCTTTCCGAGAACAGTGATATTTGTATTCGGTCGCGGGCTAACAGTGACGCGCACGCTGGCAAGCGAGGAATTGACAACACAGGTACTCAGACTTCCGGCTCGTTGCGCTCAGACGCTGTATGTGCCTGCTTGCGAGACAATAACGGACGCGCCGGTGCCAATCACCGTTTGCCCGTTCCTCCATTCATACAAAAAATTCTGCAACGGATTGCGTACACTGAGCTGTCGCCTCTCACCTTCGCAAAGCCTTGTGGAGCCGTCGGCTTGAATACTGACGGCGGCATTGAAAATAATGTTGACCGTATCTCGCAATATCCCACAACCCGGAACTTCTTTGGCAACAAAATATGTCCCACTTGTCCTCACTCTGATAGCTCTTAAAGCTCTTGTGCCGTCTGACCATTGGGTATTGTATGCATTCCAAGCATATCCTTCAGGAATAGTCAGCGTTACTTCGTCGCCGGAACAAAACTCTGTCGGTCGTACACCACCAATCCTGTTGTTTCCCAGTACAAATATCGGCGTTTGTGTACTAACAAGAATCTGAAAAAAACGCTGGGAGGGTGGCAAAAACTGATGCCAGCTACTTTCAAGACCTGTGCTTACGGGACCAAGAGTAAAGGCAGACACCCATCCTGTAGAATCATTCACAAATTTGATGTCGTTGATGGTAGAATTGGGCAAAAGCCCGCAATTTAGGTTTGCCCATGTTTTACCATAGTCTCGGGTATAGAATGTTGTACCATTTTCACCGCATACCCAGCCTGTTGAATCATTGAGTAAGGATGCTCCCGAGCAGGCAACTCCTGCGTTAAACTCTCGCCATGTTTTACCGCTATCCGAAGAAAATCGTGCGCCGCCTCTGAGTGCACCGCTACCTGTGCATTCTGTGCCTGCAAACGGAATGAGCAGTGATGCTCCGGATACCTCTAAATCTCGGTGTAACGTTGTTCCCGGGGCAGAATTAGGAGCATTTGTTTGGTTGAAAACATTCCAATTCACACCACCGTCAAGGGTTCGCCAGATATGTCCGCTCCCAACCGCATAACCAAGACCGCGCGAGGAGAGTATGCGAACATCATTGAGTTGTGCACTAAAACCTGCTGTTGTTGTCCCAACCCATGTTGCTCCGCCGTTTGTTGTTCGGAAAAAGTAATGAATTTGACTACAACCCAAGCCAACGCCGACGACAACACCGGTATCACGGCTCGTAAAATGGCAGCCTCCAAAGAGAAACTGCGATGTTTGCTGCGGTGTTACATTCGTCCACGTTGCTCCGCCGTTCACAGTTTTGAATACGCCCGCCAGCCCAGAAGCAAAGCCTACAAGCGAATCCACAAAGGAAACACCGAGAAGGTTATCATTACTTCTTCCGGCTGCAAAGGGTACAGCACTTCCCTGCCACGTTCGCCCACTATCACGACTGTAAGCCACACGATTCATTGCGCCAACAAGCCATATAAAGCGTGGATTTTGAGGCAACGTTGCAATTTTCAGCCAATTATTACCTCTATCTGGAGTCACAAATCGCCAACCCCAATAAAAGGGTGGATTGTTTGTCTGCGCGTGAAGTTGGTCGGTGGCAGCCGTACCGAAGGCAATTACCAAGCAGTAGAATGCCATGAAGCGAGCGGCGCAAGAGCGCACAACAAGGAAGAGATATTTCATGGTGTAAACAAGAGACATAAACGTGCTTGAATTCAAGTAATACTATTTCTTACAAATCTACCACTCTTTGCTAAAGCGCAAAAATACTTACATTGAAGCTACATTCTCTGCGTCATCGCGCCATCAAAAACGATATTTTGCCCCGTAATAAAGGCAGCATCATCCGAAAGCAAAAACGCAATCGTTTTTGCAACTTCTTCTACCGTACCAACGCGCCCCATCGGGATAGAAGCGAGGATTTCCGGCGTAACGGCGTAGCTGTCCACATAGCCCGGAAGAAGACTGTTCATGCGGATATTGAAGGAAGCATATTCTCTAGCGTAGAGCTTGGTGAAATTTGCCAGTGCAGCCCGCATTGTTGAAGAAACAGGGCGATCCACACTTGGCTCCAGTGCTGCAAAGGAGGAAATATTCACCACAGCGCCTTTTCTCTGCTGCTCCATGATTGGCGTAACAAGGCGCATAAGGCGAATAACGCTGAGGAAAATGAGATCAAACCCCGTGTGCCAATCCTCGTCCAAGAGCGCAAGAGCCTTGCCTTTGGGCGGATGTCCGGTGTTATTCACAACAGCATCAATGCGTCCGAATTTTTCCAAAGCGGTTTCCACAAGCCGCTTCAAATCTTGTTCTTCAGTAACTGACCCCTGCACAGCGCATACTCTCTCACTTTTACCAAGCAATCCGGCAAACGAGTGAATATCATCAGAACGGCTCATTACAACAAGATTGTAGCCCCGCGAAGCGAGTTCCTTTGCGGTTGCAGCACCCATCCCTTTGGAAGCGGCAGTGATAATAGCGGTCGGTTTCATGGGCTAATCGTCAAAGATTCTGAGAAATTTTGTTATGGAAGACCCTAAATTAGGAAAAAGTCTCGGACGAACGTACCACAAATTGATTGAAAACAGCGACAATAACGAATTACATCGGTTTAGTGCGAGCATTGCCTAGAGGTTGCCTGAGTTGGTCGTGTTCTAAAAGATAGGTTTTTGGTGTGAAATGTCGTATCTTTGCGCCTTCTACGCTGTTTTGTTCTCATGCTGTTTCTGTATTTCACGATGATACAACTTGCTGTCAATATTGACCATATCGCTACCTTGCGCGAGGCGCGAGGCGGCATTGAGCCTGACCCCGTAGCGGCGGCGGCTTTGGCTGAGTTTTCCGGCGCTATCGGTATTGTCTGCCATTTGCGCGAAGACCGTCGGCACGTAAACGACCGCGATGTGCGGCTTTTGCGGGAAACCGTCAAAACTAAACTCGACCTCGAAATGGCGGCAACACCGGAAATTATCGGCATTGCGATTGATACACTCCCCGATTTGGTGACGTTTGTTCCTGAGCGTCGTGAAGAACTGACCACCGAAGGCGGCTTGGATGTGGCAAAAAATCTGCATCACTACACCGAAGTCGTAGCGAAAATGCATCAAAACGATATTGCCGTCAGTTTTTTTATCGAACCCGCCAAAGAGCAGATCAATGCTGCTTCTACCGCCGGGGCAGAAATTATCGAACTTCACACCGGGACGTTTGCGAATGCTCGCAATGCTAAAGAGCAAGCCGATGAACTCAAGCGATTACGCGAGGCATCGGAATATGCGGCTTCGCTGGGGCTGAAAGTAACGGCAGGGCATGGCTTAAACTACGTCAACGTCCAGCAAATATGCACCATTCCCGAAATGGAAGAAATTAGTATCGGTCATGCGATTATCGCACGGGCGGCATTTGTCGGTTTGGAAACTGCCGTGCGCGATATGGTGCGGCTTCTGGAGACATATTCTCGTTAAAATACACACGCTATTCTTTAGCTCTTCTCTATTTCACCTTTTCTGCTTTCATGAACACTATCGCAATCGTCGGACGACCAAACGTCGGTAAATCTACCCTTTTTAACCGTATTCTTGGGCGCGACGTGGCTATTCATGCCGAAGAGCCGGGCGTTACACGCGACCGCCTTTATGGAAAAGCCGATTGGGCGGGGCGCTATTTTACCGTCATTGACACGGGCGGCATTGTGCCGGACAGCGAAGACTTGTTCGATGTTGCCATACGCGAGCAGGCACAAATGGCTATCGACGAAGCGCAATCCATTGTCTTTGTCTGCGACGGGCGCACGGGCATTACCGCGATTGACGAGGAAATAGCACGACTGCTCTTGCGTTCCGGCAAGCATATCACTATGGCGGTCAATAAAATGGACGACCCCAAGCATGATATGAGTGCTTACGAATTTGCATCGTTGGGCTTGGGCGAACCCTTCGGGTTTTCCGCGCTTTCGGGGCGAAGCATTGGCGAGATGTTGGATAGCGCGATTGAGCCTTTTGCAGCTAATCAAGAAGAGATCGAGGATGAGCGCTTGAAAATTGCTATTGTTGGTCGCCCGAATGTTGGCAAATCCAGCTTGTGTAATGCGCTTTTGGGTCATGAACGCACGATTGTTACGCCGATTGCCGGCACGACACGGGACGCGATTGACAGTATTTTGCGGTATTACGGCGAGGAAATTGTTCTGATTGACACGGCGGGTCTGCGCCGTCACAGTCGCATTAAGGAAAATGTGGAGATGTTCAGCACCTTCCGCACCCAACGCGCTATTGAGCGCTGCGACGTTGCTGTTGTTGTCGTGGATGCCGTGCAGGGCTTGGATATGCAGGACAAACGCATCATCAATGATGTGGTTGACGCACGAAAAGGGATTATTATTGCCATCAACAAATGGGATGCTGTCGAAAAAGACCACAAGACCGCAGAAAATCTCACCAAACAGATTCACAGCGAGATGAAAACAGTGGATTATGCGCCAACACTCTTTATTTCTGCGCTTTCCAAACAGCGCATTACCAAAGTCCCCGAAATGGCGAAAGACATTCAGTTGCGCCGCAAACAGCGCATCAGCACAGGACAGTTGAACGACAAACTATTGGAAGATATTTCTCGCACACCGCCGCCATCGGTCAAAGGACACGATTTGCGCATTAACTACATCACGCAAACCGGAACCGAGCCGCCGCTTTTTATCTTTTTCTCCAATTTCCCGGAATCCATTCCCGAAGCCTACAAGCGTTTTCTGGAAAACAAACTCCGCGAACATCTTGATTTAACGGGCATTCCCATTTCTTTTCTCTTTCGCAGCAAAAACAAGCGCGACGACGATTGACGCGCAACAGTATTACTATTTCCATACTCATCGGAGGAATGTATCATGTGGTCTATACTCTTTGTTGCCATTGTTGGCGGCACACTCGTTGCACGGTCATTTCTGCTCTTTCGGCGTGTCGGCAACCCCGAATATGCGGGACAGGACAAAAAACTGCTCTCACAAGCAATGTGGGGCATTATCATTGCGTTTGTGATGGTGCTGGCAGTATCCGCATTCTTGAAGTTTGCTGAAGTGGAGCAGTAAAGAAGGTGATTGCAGGGTAGCGATTACGTGAACATCGCACCTGTCTCTGGCATTAACGCACTTTTCGCTCAATACGAATACGCAACTGCCACGCTTCTCCCGATTGATAACGATTCTCCCCAAGACCCGCTTCAATACTGCTATTCTCCACGCCTCGTTGCAAACAATAATCGCCCAAGATACGCAGCATCATTTCTGCCTCCGTGCGTTGCGCAGCGCTCACACTTGCCGGAAGAATGACAACCAAGCGACAATGCGCTCCAGAGCGCAGAAGTGGAATCGCTTGGCGAATAATTTCAAGACCTTCACGGGGAATAGTAGCGACCAGCGCAGAATCATCGGGGCGATAAATCACGATACGCTCTTCCAAAATAGCATCTTTGCCTTCGCGTGGCGTAGCGATGCGCCCTGTAACGGCTCCGTCCTCTCGAATCACGTCCGAAAGCGGTGTTTGGGGAAGAAGAGCAATCGGTATGGGGCGGATGAGCGGCTGCACCGCAAGTGTATCAGCACGAAAAGGCTCAATGGCGCAAGAAATTCCCAAGCGCAGACCAAAAACTCCCCATGAAGAATTATGGGCAAGCGACAACAGGGGCTGCCAATGGAGCGCGAAAAATGGCGTAATCTGGTTTGTAGCAAAAGCACTTTGACTCAGACGCAAGGTATGACCAACGCCAACGCTCATGCCCAACGCTACTATCGGCATTGACACTGCTTCAACAGGCGGGGCGGGTGTGACGGCAATATTACTTGCCGATGCGGGAACGTAAAGAGTTTGGGCTTCAGCACGAAGATTCCAGAGTGCATCAAGCCGCGCAAAAGCGCTCAGACGTGACGAAATAGCGGCAAATATGTCGGAAGATTGCACGAAAAACCCCGTTTCAAGCGATTCCGCAGTAACGGCACTACGCAACGCCTGATATTGCGTGTTGTCGAGGGACATGATGCTTGGTAAAGAATTGTTATCGGGCGTGTGATGCAGCCATGCGCTTTGCCGATGAAAACCGAAGCGCCCGCCAAAGCGCACCGCATCAGATATTGGCTGCCACGATGACTCAAGAACAAGATTCCATGCGCCCGCATCACCAAAACTCTTCCCCGTAAATTCCTTGCGAATACTCTGGTTATTCACATCCCCGCGTAGAAAAAGCGCACCACTACTTGCTCCGAACCCTGCGCTTGCCGAAGCACCAAATCGCCATTGGGAGGACGTTTGGCGAATCTGAAGGGTGTCGTGGTTTGCGCTGACAATGATGGTGTCAATTTGTGCCACAATCGCATCTGTGGCAGAGAGAAGAACCAACAATACGATAAAAAAAGTGGATATCCCGCAATCGGATTGTATGCCTCCAAGCCAGAGCGTTTGCCGCAAAAGAGTATGCCTTTGGGTACGACTCATTTTGTTATACCTTTTTGATTTAATTTTCGATAGCTTGCATTTTTTTGGGGTTCAGCATGATTTTAGTTGGAAAACATCTCTTGAAAATGGTAAAAGTACCATTCTGTCATACCGACGCAGGTCGGTATCTATATCGAAAAGTGTGGTTCTATGCGCTTCTAATGGATGCCGACCTGCGTCGGCATGACGGAGTGATGTTTTACCAGCCAATTGGATGTGTTTTCTAACTGAAATCATTTAGAACCGAATCAATACGATAAAGATTGTTGGTTTGACTCTGCAAAATAACGAAATTATTATCAAAACGGTATAATCCTTGAGACTTGAGCTGCTCATCAAAGACGAGCAAAGGCGGAAATTATAGAGGGATAAGAGCAGTAAGAATAAGAAAGGCGAACAAGACCAAACTTGTTCGCCTTTCTTATGATACTGAGGGCAATCGCATGAAAATATTTTATCCGCATAAAACCTTGCTTTGCTGAAAAATATGCTGCAAAGCTCTGTTATGAAAACTTTTACCGTTGCTTGGTTGAGTTTTATTATACAGATTAGCCTTACTGTGCATCTTTGTCCTGCACCGCAGAGCGGAGCGCTGGTGCGCCCTCGAAGCCGCCAGTGTACCCTTCGGGCTGCAAATCTTTTGCCGTAGGATATTCTTCCTGCTCCGATTTGATACGGAATACGCGACGCAAGAATGCCGGAACACTCGTGCGCCAGTGGTCGAATTTGATATAGACAACCGGAACAAGAACAAGCGTCAGAAACATCGAACTTGTCAAGCCGCCAATAAGCGCCCAGCCTAAACCGGATTTCCACTCACCGCCCGCACCTCCACCTATCGCAATCGGGAGCATCCCCACAATCATCGCCACTGTCGTCATCACAATCGGACGCAATCGCAACTGCCCCGCCTCCAAAAGCGCGTCGTAGGCGGAAAGCCCCTGTTCTTCCTTCACTTGATTAGTGCGGTCAACAATCAAAATAGCGTTTTTCGTTACCAAGCCGATAAGCATAATCATACCCAACATCGTGAAAATGCCCAATGCCTTGTTTGCAAGCGCGAGTGCGAGCAGTGCGCCGACAATCGCCACTGGCACCGAAAACATCACTACAAATGGGTAAATATAGGAATCATACAACGCCACCATCACGAAATACACGAACAAAATCGCAATCGCAATCGCAATGCCCATACTTTGGAACGAATCCTGCATATTTTTTTGATTGCCGGCGTAGCTATACGTGATGCCCGCAGGAATTTTGCCAATGAGTGCTTTGTCAATATCTTGCACCACTGTTCCCGACGGGCGACCTGCTACTTGCGAGAAGAGCGTAATCGCGCTATTGCGGTTTTCGCGCTGAAGTTGCGTCGGACCAACGGCTTGGAAAATTGTTGCGAATTGTTGCAATTCCACAACTTGCCCACGTGGATTCACAAACGTCAGCGAACCCAGACTTTCCGGCTTGGAGCGGTCAAATTGGTCAAGCGAAATCAAGATGGAATATTCCGTGCTGCCATCGCGGAATTTTGTGTCGTCATCGCCCGCAAGCGCAATACGAAGCGCACTACCGACATCGTTAATCGTGAGTCCGAAGGTTGCCATCTTTGCGCGGTCAACTTCGATGCGGGTTTCGGGCTTGCCGTCTTCCGAAGACAAGCGTACATCGGCTGTTCCGGGAACGTCTGCTGCCACATCGCGTATCAGCTTGGCTGCCTTGGCAACCTCTTCGTAGCTTGTGCCGTTTATCACCATCTGAATCGGAGCCTCATTCGCGCTCCCAAAAATACCGATTGGGCTGGCACGCACCTTCACGCCCGGAATACCGGCGGTGAGTTTTTTGATGTCGTACATCACATCGTCAGTCGAGCGTTTGCGCTCCGCCATTGGAAACAGCGTTACGTTAATTTCCGCCGTGTTGTTGGCAAAAACCCCAATGAAACCTGATGCGGCAGCACCAACGTTGACAAACGTGCGCTGCACTTCAGGAATTTTGGAAACAATTTTTTCCACCATGAGCGTATTTTGGTTTGTCTGCTCAAACGTCGCTCCGGGTGGAAGTTCGATTTGAATAGAAAATTCGCCCCTATCGGCTTGCGTAATAAACTCCGACCCGATAAAACCCAGTGGAATAAGTGCAATCGAAGCTACAAGCATCATCACCACAATCAACACCGTCGTTTTGCGGTGATGCAATGCCCAGACCAAAACGCCTTTGTACCAGAGCGTAAACCTGTCAAAAATGCCTTCAAACCAGAGCGCGAAACGTCCCATCAGCGTATCACCGCTTAAATGCTCGTGTTTAGCGAAGCGCGACGCAAGAACGGGCGTAACGGTGAAGGATACTATCAAGCTGAAGAGCGTGGAAATAGCGACAACAACAGCAAATTCGCGCAAAATATTGCCAACAATACCCGGCAAAAGCGCGAGTGGCACAAACACCACCACGTCCACCATCGTAATCGACAGCGCGGCAAAACCGATTTCATTTCGCCCTTCGAGTGAGGCTTTGCGCTTGTCTTTGCCCATTTCGAGGTGGCGATAGATATTCTCCAAAACCACAATCGAGTCGTCCACGAGAATACCAATCACCAACGACATGGCTAAGAGCGTCATCAAGTTCAGCGAAAATCCAAATGCCCACATTCCCGCAACCGTGGAAATAAGCGAGGTGGGTATGGCAACCATCACGATAAGCGAGGAACGAAGCGAGTGCAAGAAGAGCATCATTACAAATGCCACCAACACAACAGCTATCAACAAGTCGTGTTTCACTGCGTCTGCCGCGTCAATCGTGAAGAGCGAACCGTCTTGTGAAATGGTAAACTTGAGGTTTTTTGCGGCAAAATCTTTTTCGATGCTTGTGATTTCCTTGCGTACAAGTTTGCTCACTTCGACCGAGTTTGCATCGGATTGTTTATTCACCAGCAAACCAACAGACGTAGTGCCGCTTACACGGCTAATACTCACGGCTTCTTTCGCGCCATCTTGTACTTCGGCAATGTCCACAAGGCGAATTTCACCGCCCGTGCGGGTGCGGGAAAGAACGATATTTTTAATTTCTTCCAGCGAGGTAAATTTCCCTGCAAGGCGCACCACGTATTGCGTTTCCGAGCCTTTGACTTTGCCTGTTGGGAAGTCGAGATTGGAAGCCTTGATAATACCCGCAACTTGAGGAATCGAAAGCCCAAACGACTTGACTTTATCGGCATTCAGGTTGATTTTTATTTGACGCTCTTCGCCACCAACGGGCGTGATTTGTGCCACACCGGAGAGCTTCGAGAAACGCGGTAAAAGCTGGTCTTTGATGAATTGGTAAAACTCACGGTTTGGTAAATTGGACGTAACGCCCATCCGAATCACGGGAATCTCGTCCAGTGCAACACGCGCTACGATCGGTGTGCGAGCATCTTTAGGCAAAAAGTTCGAGACTTGGCTCACCTTGCGTTGCGCTTCTTGCAGCGAAAAATCAAGGTTTGCTGATTGCGCAAGTTCGATGATAACGGAGGAACGCCCTTCGCTTGATGTGGAGCGGATTGTGGACACTTTGTCCATACCAGAAACCGCGTCCTCAATAATTTTCGAGACGTTCGTTTCGACTTCCGTCGGACTTGCGCCCGGATAAATCGTCGTAATAACGACAACGGGCGGGCTGATTTTCGGCAAAAGATCGTATTTGAGCTGGATGTAGCCCATAATACCCAAAACGCCGAATATCGAAAAAAACACCACGACGAGCGTGGGGCGTTTAATAGCGAGTTCTGTCATTGTCATGACGATTTCCTCTTTGAAGGGGTGAAGTTTGAGTGGTAGATTTTATGCGGGTTTGGGAATTTTTATACTTCTACAAGTGTGGGATTTTGCGACAATGTAGAAAAATGATAATTATACTCGACAAGAATGTTGCTCTCAAGTTGCGCAGCGTAAGCATTCATAGCCATTTCGCGGTCTTCGTCCATAGGGGCAAGAACGTCAATCCAGGTATCATCGGGATGCTCAGGGCTTCGCCGAATTTGAATCAAAGAAATTTCGGGGTATTGCGCCTGAAGTGCCGAGAATATCTCGTTTGCAAGCTGTTGGCGACGTGTGCTTATTTTTCTGCTCATGGTTGTATCCTTTCAGCGATAATGGAAACAAATTTTTTTGCATGCGAGAGCTGTTCTGCTGCTTTCTTTTTGCCGACATGAATGATTTTGTAATCAGCGGTATTGCGAAGTTGTTGGAATTGATTAAGATCGTCTTTCATCCGAGAAGGATACGATTTACGAGCATTAACCAGTGTCGCCGAGAACACCGATTTTATTTTCCGATGGTCAATCTCTACATTCAATCCCGCATGAAATATCGCTGCGGCGGCTGCATGAATCGCGGCATAATACGCACGATTCGCTGAAGCATTGTAACATTCGCCCTCAAACGAAAGTTCTGCGGACTTGAGGTTTTCTTGAGATTTTGCGAGGAGTTCAGGTATCATTCCATTCCAATCTATGCTGCAAATTCTAATTCATCAATGACGCGAAGTATATCTGCTAAAGGCAGTTCGGGCATCGCGTAGGGTTTTCCACTACGGTCAGCAAACTCAACAAGTGCATGGCTTCCGTTAAAAATCGGCGCAACGATTGTACCCAGCGAACCACGTTGTAGCACAATTTCTTCCGATGTTCCGTATCGGGTTGTAAGGGTGTCTTTTAGCAAGACAACGGTGTCATGTTCTTGAAAATTCATTACTTCACAACAGCCACGCTTGCGCCATCTTTCAAGTTATTCTGCCCATTAACAACAATACTTTCGCCGTCTTTCAAGCCCTGCACAATCGCCAATTTGCCATCCGCCTCCGCACCAACGCTGACCGTGCGCAAACGAGCCGTAGAGCCGTTTTCCACGACGTACACATGAGCATCTTTCACGCTGCCGACGAGTGCTTCGCGGGGAATTGCCAAAAACTTATCACGCTTGACAGAAACAAACGTCGCACGGGCAAACATTCCTGCGCGGAGCGGGGTGGTTTTACTATTTGCCAATGCGATTTCGACAGGATAGGTGTGCGCTTCGTCGCCTTTCGCGGAAATAGAGCTGACACGCCCTTCAAAGATGGTGTTTGGATATACCTCGGTCGTGATGTTCACTTTGTCGCCGTTTTTCATTTTGAAAACTTCTGCTTCAGCAACATTCACTTTGACCTTTAATTTAGAAATATCCACAATCGTTGCCACTGGTGAGCCAACATTCAACTGTGCGCCCAAGTCCACCGGGCGCGCCGTTACTTGCCCCGAAATTGGCGAGGTTACGCGGGTGTCTTTTGCTTGGCGGCGAGCCGTGATAAGCTGCGCCTCGGCAGATTTCAAGCCCAAACGAACACCGTCCATTTGTGCTGCCGTGACAGCATTTTCTTTCACCAGTGCTTCGATACGGTCAAATTCGGCTTTGGATTTGTCGTAATTTGCTTGTGCCGAAAGCAAACCCGCTTGGCGGAGTTCGTCGTCCACCGCGACCAGCACGGTTCCAGCGCTCACGTTGTCGCCAATCTTGACATTGACCGATTTGATGCGCCCCGATGTTTCGGAAATCACCGTTACATCGTTATTAGCAAGCACCGTCCCGACAAGCGTCAGGTCTTCTTGTAATTGTGTATAGCCGACTGCCTGCACCGTTACGGGCAGTGTCGTCGAAAGTTCGCTTTGTTGCGCTTTTGCGTCGCTTTTCGCTTTATTGTTCATCAGCGTCATGACAATCAAGCCCAGTGCTACGACTGTGAGGGCGGTACCAATAATTTTGCCTTTCATGGCGGTTTTCCTTAAAAGATTACGATGAGTGATAAATATTTATAAGTGACAAAGTTGATTTGATAGATCATCGAACTGATGCTGTGCTGCAAAAATGCGGATGCGTCGGATAGTTTCTCGTGTGTCGCAACTTTTCATGACGAGAATGCCCCCATGTGTGCGACCTGTCAGAATATATTCGTTGTGTAAAACGATAAAATCTCGCTTATTCACTGTAAATACTGCGCGGTTATGCTTTGCGGCATATTCTAAAACGATGTCGTCATCCTGACTTGTCAGCCCAATCTCCTGAGCCGTTATAACATCGAACCCAAGTAAGCGTAAACCTGAGGTGACGGCAGACTGGACGTGTTCGTCCATAAGTAATTTTGTCCTCATGCAATCATTTCCAGTTGGGCTTGCTTATTTCGTTCCTGTTCGGCTGCATATCCTTCCTCCCAAGCGCGATTTTCCGCTTCAATGTATTCGTCAATTTCTGCTTTATTGTCAAAATAATACGCCAAAGCAGCATAGATTTTGACAGGTTGAATATGCGGGTATGCGGCTGCCATATCCGCAATTTCACCGCCTTGTTGCAGCAGTTCCGCAATATGACGAACCTCAATGCGCGACCCGTCTATACGCGGTCTGCCGCCGCAAGTGCCTTCGGTGCGAACAATGTGTGGATATGCGGTTTGCATAATAGTTTCCTTGATGACAATGCGTTTACATTTCTTTTACTTTCCCGTCATTGCGGGCGTGTCGCCAATGCTTTTGAGCAAGCGGGCTTGCGAGATTTCGTAGTCAACAACCGACGAAACGTAATTCACTTTTGCTTGCAGTTGAAAGGTTTCCGCATCGGTCAAATCCGACGTAAGCGCGAGACCTTTTTTGAATTTTTCGTTGGTAATACGGTAATTTTCATTTGCTTGTTCTACGCCTTGTTGCGCCACAGCGACCTTTTCACGGGCTTGTTGAAGCGTAAGATAGTTTTGCGTGACCTCAAGTTTGATGCCGTCTTTGAGCATCGAAAGTGCATCTTCGGCTTGTGCGACTTGCGCCTCGGCTTGTGCGACTTGATAGCCAGTGGTGTTCCAGTTCCAGACCGTCCATGAAAGCTGTGCAGCGAGTTGCCATGAGAAGTTAAATTCTGCCGGACGACCAACAAAACGCTGATTGGGATTCGCTTCAAGTGCGCTACCGGAAATGGCGACCGTTGGCAAATACCCGCCTCGCGCTGCCCTGACACCCTCTTCACCAGCTTTGATACGGAGGAGCGTACCACTCACCTCTGCACGAGTATCCAACGAGCGCTGAATCGCTTTTTCATAATCGGGAACGTCCGTGGGTTTGTAGTCAATCGCAGAAGCAAGTTCGATTTCTGTGCCAAGCGGCAGACCAAGCGTGTTGTTAAGTGCGACAGCACTGAGGCGGACGGCGTTGTTTGCATCAATATTCGTAATTTTTGCATTTGATAATTGCAGTTGCAAACGCAGCACATCATTGGTGGTCAAAAGCCCACTTTTGAGAAGATTTTGCGCATCGCCAAGCCTTGCTGTTACTTGCTCAATCGTCTCTGCGGTCAGTTTTTGCAGTTGGCGCACTTTGTAGAGTGACCAATATGCATTTTTAATCGAAAACTCTGTTTCAATGCGGTCTTTCACAAGGTCTTGCGAAGCAGCTTGCGCATTATATTCAGCCGCAGCTTTTGCAGCTTCCAGACGGAAACCCGTGAAAACAGGATAAGTGACGTTTGCTTGGAAAGAATAATTGTCCAGGACAATTGGGAACGCAGGTGGTGGCGTTTCGCCCGGAACAGGCGGCGTTGGTGCGGTTGCTTGGCCGATAGCTTGAAAAACCCTGCGTACAGTAGGATCAGCAGCAATAGCGGGGTCAACTTTTGTAAAGTCAAAGAATGAAGAAGCATCAAGTTGAAAGCGAAATTGGCGGTCAGCAGGAATATCACTCAATCGTGCATAGCTTGCCGAAACGCCAAGCGACGGGAGCATTGCTGCATTGGATTCGCCAACTTTTGCTTCGGCAACTTGGACTTTCATTTGCGAGGAGTGAAGCATTTTGCTGTATCCCATGCCCATTTTGACGGCTTCTTCAAGTGTCAGGCGGAGTTTGGCGGCGGATTGACTGTTGGCATTGACGGGGGTTGTTGAGGTCTGCGAGGCAAGGTTTAATGGGCATATAGCGGCAGCCGCAACGAGAACAAAAGAAACAAAAATCGTTTTCATAACAAAGAGTAAAAAAAGGAAAGAATATCGTCGTTGATGCAAATTGGGAGGAATCCCGTGCGTAAAAAATTTTGATTCGGCGAAACGGGAAAAATTGAGTCTTAATTGGGCAAATGCGCCCGTGAACCGTTTGGATAGAGGTTCGTCATTTGGCTTCCCGCCAGCCAATAGTGATCGAATTGTGTGCTTATTTCGCGCCCTTTGTCGGTCATCACGCCACCAAAAATGATTGCCATCATCATCTGAAAAACCGCTCCACCGCTCATTTGCAGGTCATTCATAACGGTTGGGTGCATGACGTTTTCGATGCAAGCGAGATACATCAGCGTAAAGAGTTCGTAATTGAGTTCGCTTCTGAGGACACCGCGTTTTTTTCCCTCTTCGCAAATAATCTGAAACATTCCCAAAATTGAGTTGCGGCGGCGCACGGTAAACTCCTGCCAATATTCGGGGTACGAGCGTTGAATATCCTTCAGGAAGGGCGATTGCCAGACCGTGTTGAGATGGTCAGCCATTTGCTTGCCCGCATCAGAGAGGTTCTGCAAAAATCCTTCATCGGTCGAAGCCGTCATAGAGTGCTTAAACCCTTGCATAAGGTCTTCGATTCGGCAATGCGTATCGTTCAGCACTGCAGACAAAACGTCGTCCTTGCTATCAAAATGTTTGTAGAGCGTTTTTTTGCTCATTGCCAATTTTTCAGCGATTTCTTCCATCTTTACCCGCGAAGGTCCAAATTCAAAGAAGAGTTCGCGTGAGGCATTGACGATCTTGGATTTTACTTCTACTTCCACAGTGGCGGTGTTTTGTCAGTGGGAAACGAAAAATGTTTATTGAGTTTCCAAATTAGCATAATTGTACGACACGAGCAAGAAAAAGTTACACACAGAAACTTATTTCGTGTTGAGAGTTTCCGATTGGTGATATTAACCCTTGCTTCGTTATTTGGGCTTTCACGTTTCGTCGCTGGCAAAAACACTGGCACACTATTTGCTTCTTCTCTTTTTACTTACTCAATGAAGTATCTTCTTTTCGAGCAATTTGCTTCCAAGTAATTATTCTCTCTGATTTTGGAGCAAACTTCCAGCATAATAGAGGCTATCAATGAACATTACATCACGCGACTCATTTGGTACAAACACCGTATCCCGCAATGGAAATACGGGGCTTCCGCTTGGATTCACGCCACAACATGGTGCAAATTCAGGCGCTCCAGCCGCAAAAAAACCGCAGGAGAAACAGCAGAAGGCAAAGCCCTCCAGCGATGCGCCCAAAAGCGCTCCAAAACAAGCGTCTTCGCCAAAATCCTCCGGGAAAACACCGCAGAAATCACCTCTTTCTAGCGAACAAATTCACGCTGTCCTCGCATTTTGCCGCACCTATCGCCGTGAAATCGGTGCTGCGGTCTTAGCGCTGTGCGGTATTGCCCTGTTGCTGGCATTGGTATCGTACAATCCCGCAGACCGCGCTAATGCTCACGTTTCGCTTTCTTCCGAACAATCCCAAACCGTTGCCACGCCGCAAACAACCTCGCGCACTGCCCCAGCTACAACACCGCAAGGCACAGACGCGCAGGCAGAGTATGTCGTACAGAACTGGCTTGGCTACGTCGGTGCGACGGTTGCACACGTAATCTACAACTATACCGTTGGTTATGCTGCCTTGCTGTTTCCCGCAATGATGCTCGTTTGGGCGGTGGCGCTTTTGCGTGAAAAAATTTCTGACCGCTTATTACTAGGTACATCACTTGTTTTGGTGGGTGCTGCCTTGATTGCCAGCTTTGCCGGTGTCTTGCAGCTTGTACCATGGATGCCGCCGATGCGTCCGGAATGGAGCGGCTCAGTTGGGCAGTTTATCGCACGAATGTTGTGGCAAATTATTGGTACGGTCGGCGCGTTTATTGTTCTGACGATAGGTCTTGTTGCGACGATTTTTGTGGCACTGGATTTGAATATTGAAAAAAGTATTACCCGCTTCAAAGCAGAAAAGGCGCGGCTTTCCAAACTGAAAACAACGACGAAATCCCATATCACCGATGCCGTTCAGGAA
The DNA here is from genome assembly GCA_947459425.1 of Ignavibacteria bacterium. GTDB lineage: Bacteria > Bacteroidota > Ignavibacteria > Kapaibacteriales > UBA4661 > PH2015. The sequence continues at coordinate 39,446 of CANHDJ010000003.1, read as the reverse complement.
GAACAAGCATTCACCAACAAAGCCGACAATACAAGTAATGATGCGGCTTCTATGGCTGAAAAATTCACCGAAGAAATTCTTTCTGCAAAAGATTACGATGATTATCATGTAGATATGCCAAGCGCCAGTGAACCCGGAAAATCTCCACAGACAACCGTTGCTGACGATGAGGTTTTAAGCGCCCGTGTACAAAATATCAACCGACAAAGCACTTTTGCCGATGCCGACGAACCCGCACGAATCATGCGCCGCGCTGCCCAAAGCCCCGATGTTTCCTCGCTTCGCCGCGACCTTATTAGCAAATATGCCGATGGCAATACTCTCGCTGAAACAAATACCGTCCAGAGCGCTTTCCATCCCTCACTTGCCGAAGAAACAAGTGTTTTGAGCGCTGCTGCGGCTCCGATTGAGGATGTTTCCGTTGCACCTGCTCCTGCTACCGCTACGCCTGTTGTTGCATCACCGATTGTTGCTGCACCCAGCACTACGCCTGCTTCGGTTGCCTCTGCTCCAACTGCACCTGCTCCGATGGAAAAGCGCGTGAATATCGGCATTTCCAATACGCCCAGCATGAGCGTCAGTACACCACAAACAACGGTTTTTGCGCAAGGGTTTTCCTATCCGGCGCAAGCATCTATCACGTTTGTCGAAACACCAAAAGCAGAAAACGACCTCTCAAAAAAAAACGATGAACTGAAGGAAAATGCACCGGAAACGCCATTCTACGGGCTTCCCAAGCAGGAATCTTTTTCCGCCGAAACCATTACCAGTCCGCAAGCCGCACCAAGTCTTGCTTTTAGCGAAGAAGAATTAACCGTCCATCGCCGCAATACTGAGCATTTGGCGGGTTTAGTCGCCGGACAAGTGGCAGAGGAAATTGCTACACAAATCGCAACCGAAGTCGCCGGGCGCATCGTGCAAGAGGTCATGGAAAAAGCAGCATTGGAAAAACTTGCCGTCGAGAAACTGGCATTAGAAGAAGCCACCTTGCTGCAAGCCGCTTCAAAGCAAGCTACAGGTGATAACGCTGCTGCTTTGGCGAGCATGAAATCGCTGGAAAATTTCATCACCGATGAACGTTCTTTTGAGGATGAGTTAGCTCTGGAAAGCGCACCCATACTTGCGGCGACACCATCCATCGTTCCGAGTATTCCGATCACGATTCGCACCAATGCGCAAAGCGTCATTCCGAAGCCAATGTTCATGCCGCAAAATGACGAGATTTTGCGCGAAGATATTCACTACACGCCGCCAACACTGGATTTGCTTGTTCCGCAAGAAATTAGCGATGATGTGAGCGAGGAAGAATTGCAAAACAACGCACGAATTTTGCAGGAAAAACTCAAGACATTTCGTATTGAAATTGAGAACCTGCAAGTTACGCCGGGACCTGTGGTTACGCAGTATGAATTTGTTCCGGCATCGGGCGTGAAGGTATCACAAATTGAAAATTTATCCGACGACATGGCTCTGGCACTCAAGGCGCGTGGAATCCGCATCATTGCTCCTGTTCCGGGACGCGGCACGGTGGCAGTGGAAATCCCGAATGCTCGCGCAACAGCAGTCCGATTCAGCAGTATCGTGGATTCGGCGGAGTTCGAGGACTCGCAATTACGCCTTCCGCTTGCACTTGGCAAAACGATTCATGGCGACGTTTTCACGGCTGACCTTGCAAAAATGCCGCATTTGCTTATTGCCGGAGCAACGGGTTCAGGCAAAAGCGTTGGTATCAACTCCATTATCGCATCGCTGCTTTACAAAATGCATCCACGCAATTTGAAATTTGTGATTATTGACCCGAAACGTGTGGAAATGACGCAGTACCGCGCCTTAGCGAATCATTTCCTTGCTGTTTGCCCAGACATTGACGAAAAGATTATTACCGACCCGCAAAATGCTGTTATCGCGCTCAAATCGGTTGTTGCTGAAATGACGCGCCGTTACGAGGTTTTGCAAAAGGTCGGACAGCGTAATATCGTGGATTACAACCAAAAAATACGCGATGGCAAATACAAAGACACCACCGATTACATTCATCACGAAATGCCGTATATCGTTGTCATTGTGGACGAACTTGCAGATTTGATGATGACGGCTTCGCGGGATGTGGAAGAGCCGATTTGCCGATTGGCGCAGCTTGCGCGGGCAGTCGGTATTCACTTGATTGTTGCAACGCAGCGCCCATCGGTGGACGTGGTGACGGGCTTGATTAAAGCGAATTTCCCCGCGAGAATGGCGTATCAAGTGGCTTCAAAAATTGATTCCCGTACTATCTTGGATTCAAGCGGTGCGGAGCATCTTTTGGGCAATGGCGATATGCTCTTTACGCCAGGCGGTGCTGGAAAGCCGATGCGTCTGCAAAATTCGTATCTTTCGACCGACGAAGTAGAGCGCATTTGTGAGCATATTTCCGACCAACAAGGCTTCTCGCAGCCCTATATGCTGCCTTCGGTGAGTGAAAAAACTCAGCGTGGCGGTTCCTCCGGCTCAGATGATAGCCGCGATGACTTGTTTGAAGAGGCAGCGCGTCTGGTGGTGCGGCATCAACAATGCTCAACATCGCTTCTGCAACGCCGCATGAAAATTGGCTACGGCAGAGCAGCGCGGATTGTTGACCAGCTTGAAGATGCAGGAATTATCGGCGCTATGGACGGCAGCAAAGGCAGAGCGGTTCTTTTGGATAGTGAATCCGCCTTGAATGCGGTGCTGTAAGCAAGAGAAGACACGAAAAACCCCTATCGAACCCCTCATCATTCATTCGTGCTGAGGCTTGGACAAGAAGCGAGAATCTGAACAAGAACCGTGATTTGGTCAAGACAATGCTACGAAAATGTGCGCGGAGGGGCGCACTATCTCCAAAAAGAAGCCGCTACAAACGATTCCCGTTTATAGCGGCTTTTTTTATGAGTGTGATTTGATTTTAGAAACACCGTTCCAACAGCATTGTTGAGAAATGGTGAAGCATGGTGCGATATTCGCTTTGCGGCAAGTGTTCTAGAGCTTTGCGGGCGTGTTCTGTATGATCCGCAACAGCCAGACGAGCCGCTTCCAACGTACCATTGCGCTCAAAAAGCATCGTCATCAAGCCAACACGCTCCAGTGGCAAACCGCCGTTGCAAAGAAATTCGTCCAGAAGCTCATTGTCGCTTGTGTTCATGGCATCACGGTGTTCAAGAGCATGAGTGATAAGGAATGTTTTTTTACCTTCGATAATATCCCCGCCGAGCGTTTTGCCAAATTCCGTGCTGGTGGCGGTCACATCTAAAATATCATCTAAAATCTGGAACGCAATGCCTACAGAGCAAGCAAATGTGCGCAATGCCGCTAAATCTCGCGCCGAGCCATTTCCCAAGACTGTCCCCAATGCGGCGCAAAGCTCAAGCATTCGTGCTGTTTTTTTCTCAATCATTTGGATATATTCCGGCATAGAAATATCGACGCGGTCTTGAAATTCCATATCGGAAACCTGACCTTCGCAGACCTCAAGTATGGCGCGGGTGACAAGGTCGGCGCACTCGACAAAGCGCTGTGAAAGGGCATAGTGTTTCAGCAGAAGTTGATATGCAAATGCCATCATCGCGTCGCCGCTTAAAATGGCGATGTTGGTGTTCCATTTCGTATGAATGGTTGGCAAACCGCGCCGCAACTGGGCTTCATCCATAATATCGTCATGGACAAGCGTAAAATTGTGCAAAATTTCAATAATGACACCACCCATAGCCGCATAAAATGGGTTTCCACCGACAGCACCACAAGCCAGCATCGTCAAAATCGGGCGTACACGTTTGCCGCCATTCGTCAGCACGTGCTTCATAGGCTCAAGAAGATTTTTCGGTTCTGCTTGCTTGAGCGCCGTTTGAAGCGTAGCTTCGACTGCCGCTTTGTATTCGGCGTAGCGGCGGGTAAAATCCTCGGGAAGTATGCTGACGGTGCTTGAATGACTGCTGATATGCTGGGGGAGTGATACGATTCCAACAAATGGTGGTCGTACAAATGGCTCCATAAATTTGAGCGTTGTACCAGATGATATACCCGGCGCTACGCCAGGTTCTGCCGAAGGAGTAAGGGCTTTGTTCATAATTCTCATCGTTCGTGGTAAATGATAATTCATACCATGTATTGCAAAAAGGGGGAGCGCTAAATGCCGCATTACATCGTTGTAACGTCAATACCGCAATGAGGATGGTGACTCTACGGCTACACGTAAAAGACGTAAAAGAAAGGAGCTGGGTGATGCCCCTGCAAGCCATAGTGTGGTGCATTGGCAAGATACTATTTTAGACGCACTTTTTTTAGACAAATTGTATGATGATGGTGCAATTTTGAAATTATTATTGTTATTTTTAGGGAACTTTTGAACTATTTAATTGTAAGAAACGGTTTTTTGCTCGCTGTGAAACTTTTTCCCTTAACCCAATGGCTACCGAACTTTTCGCTTTTCTCGCCCAATACTTGACGCTTTCGGACGAGGAAAAACGCACGATTATTGACCTTGATATTTTTCACTCGTTCAAAAAAGGAGCGATTCTTCTTTCGGAAGGTGAGCGCTCCGAAGCGGAATATTTCGTGATGCGGGGCTGCCTCAGAAGATATTACGTGATTGACGGCGAAGAAAAAACGACGGCGTTTTACACCGAGTTTGAATCTCTTTCGCCGCAGTGCGTCATTACAAAAGAACCCTCGAAGTATTACGTTGCCTGTGTGGAAGATTCGACACTGATTGTCTCAAAGGTTTCGATGGAAGCAGAAATTTTCGAGAAGTTTCCCCGCTTCCAAAGGCTCTGCCTCTTGCTTTCTGAAGACCTTCTTGCAAAAAACCAAGCCACACTGGATGATTTCAAGACCTCCAGCCCCGAACAGCGCTATTTGAATCTCCTTCGCGCCCGCCCTGATTTGGCGCAGCGTGTCCCGCAACACCAGCTTGCAAGCTATCTTGGCATCACGCCACAATCCCTGAGCCGCATTCGCAAACGTATTGCCGAAGAAGTAAAAGCGTAATTTTTTTCTTGCCCTTGCATTTATTACCTAAAGTGAACGCTTTTTGGCATACGCCCTCCGTAATTTTGTCAAAAATATTTTGCAACAATAACGGAGAAACCGCATGAACACTATCCAGATAGATATTGTCAGAATCCACCTTTCCGCTCTGTGGATTGCGCTGATGCTCACCAATCTTTTCGGCGACGTACTGCGCCTGATGACCGGCGACGTTGCTCGTATGGGTGAAACTCAGAATTTTACGCAAGTGCAGTGGCTTTTTATCGCTGTCCTTATGTCCATTCAAATTTTTATGGTGTACCTTTCTCTTGCTCTCAGCCAGCCCGTGAGCCGTTGGACGAACATTATCATTGCAGGATTATTTTTCGTGATGAATATTTCCAGCATTCACACCTATCCCTCAATGTATGACAGATACTTGCTCGGCGTGGGTTTGATTTTCAATGTACTGACTATTTGGACTGCGTGGAATTGGAAAGGACAAGCATAATGAATACTATGAAAGCCTTTATCTACACCGAATACGGCGCACCTGATGTACTGCGCCTTGCCGACGTTCCGAAACCTGTTCCAAAGCCCAACGAGATCCTTGTCAAAGTCCACGCATCCAGCGTTTCTGCGGGTTCTCTCTGGATTCGCAAAGGAATATACCCCGGATCTGCCTTTTACACGCTCTTTATTCGCTTGCTCTTCGGCATAACAAAGCCGCGCAATCCCATTTTGGGTAATGAATTTTCGGGCATTGTAGAAGATGCTGGCAACGATGTGCAATCGTGGAAAAAAGGCGATGCCGTCTATGGCACGACAACAGGCTTGAAACAAGGGGCATACGCTGATTATGTCTGCATTCCGGAGATGGGCAAACAAAACGTTATCGCCCCGAAACCGCAGAATCTCACGTTTGAAGAAGCCGCAACTCTTCCCATTGGCGGCATGACGGCATTGGATTTACTCTTGAAAGCAAATATCCAACAAGCCCCAAAGGTACTTGTTTACGGGGCTTCCGGCAGCGTTGGGACGTTTGCGGTACAGATTGCCCGTGCTTTCGGCGCAAATGTTACGGGCGTGTGTAGCGGGAAAAACGTAGATTTGGTGGGATCTTTGGGCGCTGAGAATGTTTTGGATTACACCAAACAAGACTTCACTGAGTGTACCGAGAAGTTTGATATTGTTTTCGATGCTGTTGGAAAACTGGAGACAGCAATACGGAAGCGACTTCTGCGTCAAGAAGGGAAATTCGCCTCAATTATGTCCCCAACGTCGGAAAAGCGCGAGCATTTGGAAACACTGCACGGAATGATTGCAGACGGCAAGCTCAAGCCCGTTATTGACAAGGTGTATCCATTTGGGCAGCTTGTCGAAGCGCACAGATACGTGGATTTGGGGCATAAAAAAGGAAATGTTGTTATCAAGCACTTGTGAAATTTCTATGACAAAAAACACCTCACAAATCGCACAAATACTCACATCCAAGCCGCGCAACGTCTTTTTGCTAGACGGCTTGGGGGCAATGCTTTCGGCACTGTTGCTGGTGTTTCTGATTGCTCCATTGGAAACCATCTTCGGTATGCCGCACGACATTGCGGTTAAACTTTCGTATCCCGCCTTTGGCTTTGCAGCGTATTCGCTAGGATGCTTCGCCCTTAACCCGCAAGCGTGGAAACCATTTATGCGAGTGATTGCACTGGCGAATTTTCTCTATTGCTGCCTTACTTTTACGCTCGTGGTGATAGATTTTTCGTTGTTGACAATGCTCGGTGTGGCGTATTTTCTGGGGGAAATAGCTATTGTTTTTGGAGTGATTGGCATTGAACTGTGGACAGTCCGGCAGCACAGAGCGAGATAAGATTCTAGGCACAAAATGTCTATGGGGTATCGAAAAACTGTCCACGAACCATACGGATTGACACGAATAAAGAGATTTTAACGGATTACCGTTCAAAAAAATGCTCTTTATTCGTGTCAATTCGTGTGATCTGTGGACATTGCTGACAACAAAACTGACCAGTTACGTTTTGCAGTATATCAAGAAATTGTCTCCACAACACCAGTGAGCATGGCGGGCGAAGCCTTGGTAATACGGATGTTTATTGTGTCGCCAATCACGTAGCCCGCAGCAACACTTGCTTCCTGATTGGTCACGTGCGGGAAGACTACGATTTTATTCGTATCGGTACGCCCGAACCATGCCGTTTCGGGGTTGCGGCGGCTGGGACCTTCGACCAAAACACGCTCCGTCGTGCCGAGTGAGCGTTGATTGATTTCGTTGGAAATATCCTGTTGCTGGGCGATAATTTCATTCAAACGGCGTACTTTCTCGTCGTGTGGCACGTCGTCTTCCATTTTCCACGCTTTGGTGCCTTCTCTGGGCGAATAGAGAAACATAAACGCCCCATCGAAGCGTACTTCTGCCATCAAATCAGCCGTCATGCGGTGTTCATCCGCAGTTTCCGTTGGAAAGCCAACAATAATATCCGTCGAAAGAGCGCAATGCGGCATAAAATCGCGGATTGTACGAAGGCGCTCTTTGTAATGCGCAACGGTGTAATGGCGGTTCATTGCCTCCAACACGCGGTCAGAGCCGGACTGAACGGGCAAATGAATATACTTGCAAATATTGTCGTATTCCGCCATCGTCGCAATCAACTTATCGCTCATATCGTAAGGGTGCGAAGTGCTGTAACGAATCCGCATCTGAGGAACGGCGCGGGCTGTGGCTTTGAGCAAGTCGGCGAAGTCCGTATCGGTGGCTTCGTCACGGTAGCTGTTGACGTTTTGCCCCAAAAGAGTGATTTCCTTAAACCCCGCGTCCCACAACTGCTGCGCTTCAGCAACAATGAGCGGTAAACCGCGTGAACGCTCGCGTCCACGTGTGAACGGCACAACGCAAAACGTACAAAATTTGTCGCAGCCCCGCATAATCGAAGTCCACGCACTCACCCCTTCGGTACGAAGTGGCTCAATATCATCGTAGGTTTCGACGCGAGAAAGTTTGACGGCGATGCCCTTTTCACCTGCTTCGGCGCGGGCAACAATCTCCGGTAGTTTGCGATATTCGTCCGGTCCGACGACGACATCAACGATTTGCTTCGTTTCCATGAGTTCGTCCCGCATCCGCTCTGCCATGCAGCCCAGAACGCCGACAACAAGGTTTCGACGGCGCTTTTTGTAAAATTTCAAGTGCATGAGCCGCTCGTGAATTTTTCGCTCGGCATTCTCTCGTATAGCACAGGTATTGAGCAAAATCACATCGGCATCGTCGGGCTTGTCCGTCATAGCATAGCCGCTTTGATTCATCACGCTTTTGACAATTTCCGAATCGCTGACGTTCATCTGGCAACCGTAGGTTTCAACGTAGAGTTTACGAGCATTCGGCGAAGAATGTGACTTGGTGCTGCTTTGCAGAACATTATCATGGAGCGTTGCGGACAGCAGTCCAGATTCCAAGCTGGTTTCTGATGCGTTGAGAACAGGTAAATCGAACATGGTGCGTAGAAATAGATAAAAACAGTGGAAAGGGGAAATCACGTCACAAATCGTCATACGGCATTACGCTTTTTTCAACCGATGTCGCACAAACTCTATCACGCCCGGCAATACCGACACGATGAGAATACCAAGAATAATCAGTGAAAAATTCCGTTTGATGACGGGAAGATTACCAAAAAAATACCCGAGATAAATAAACGATGCCACCCATGCGATGCCGCCGACGATGTTGTAAAGGATAAAACGCGAATAATTCATCGTTCCGATTCCGGCAACAAATGGCGCAAACGTCCGTACAATCGGCAAAAACCGTGCGAGGATAATTGTTTTTCCGCCGTGTTTTTCGTAAAATTTTTCGGTGTATTCGATGTGCTCTTTTTTGATAAAAGGGAATTTTTGCAATACCTTCAAACCATACGTTTTGCCAACCCAATAATTTACAGTGTCGCCAGCAATCGCCGCCACACTGAGAAGCAAGACAAGCGTGAGCGGGTCGAGTACGCCAGTCGCGGCAGCAAGCGCTCCGGCAGCAAAAAGGAGCGAATCGCCCGGCAAAAAGGGCGCGATGATAAGCCCAGTTTCGGCAAAAATGATTGTGAAAAGAATTGCGTATGTCGTTGTTCCATATTGACTAATAATTTCGCCAAGATGCTTGTCGAGATGCAGAAAAATATCAATGAGCGATTGCAGTGATTCCATGAAAACGTCGGTCAATAGTGATAAAATGAAGCGAAAGCCATGAAAATATCCTGCAAATGTACGCACTTTCAAGCAACTAACCAACGCGAATCCTGATGTTTCCAGAGAGCAGTCTCGCGCTTGGTATGCGCCCAAATCGCAAAAAATCTGTATATTCGCCTCCGTTCAAGAAACATATTTCAAGGAACAAGGAACAAATAATTATGCTCACTTCACGATTCCCCATTGCTTGTATAGCGTTTTTTTGCTTCATTGCGCCGATAATTCTCTCAGCACAAACGCCTGAAAAAGGACGTTTTCCTTCGGCAATATCGCTCACACTCAGCAGTGCCATCCACGCACCCGCGCCGTTTCTGGCACACGAAGGCACTGGAGCATTTGACAATTACCTCAGCATGAATCTTCCTTTTGCACCCGCCGAAGCGCTGTGGAAGGCATTGGAAAAACAGGTAAATCTGACGCTCAAAAATAGAGGTGAGGCGCATATTACCGTAATTTCGCCACCGGAATTTTCGCAAGTCTTGGGAAAAGTATTGACGATGAAGGAAATCAACGAAATTGCGACGAACATGGCTATTCAAAACGCCCGTTTTACGCCCTTATGCCTCGGACGCGCTCAAGTCAGCCTTGAAGGAAAGCCGGAGCAATCGTATTTTGTCGTCGTGCGCTCGGAAGACCTTGTGAATATTCGCCGTGCGATTTTTGACCGCTATGTTGCCAAGGGCGGAGAAGCATCGCTCTGGGACCCGCTTCATTTCTATCCGCATATCACTATCGGCTTTACGAAACAAGACCTGCATGAAGAAGGCAATGGCGTGCGCAAGGGCATCAATGCTTGTTTCTGCGAGACTCTTGAACGCTAGAATTATTATTTTTTCCTTCCGTCCGTGAACACTCCCAACCATCATACCATCGGAATTATCGGATCTTCGGAACCGATGCGCGAAGTGATTGCGCGTGTCGAACAGGTTGCGCCGACCGATCTATGTGTGCTAATTACGGGCGAGTCCGGCACGGGCAAAGAAGTGTTTGCGCGGACGCTTCACAGCCTCAGCAAACGCCGCAAAGAGCGCATGGTGAGCCTGAATTGCGGCGCTATTCCCGAAACACTCTTGGAATCGGAGCTTTTTGGCAGTGAAAAAGGTGCTTATACAGGCGCAACCGAGCAGCGCAAGGGCTTTTTTGAAGCAGCAGACAAAGGGACGATTTTTTTGGATGAACTCGGCGAAATGCCACTTGGAACGCAAGTTAAACTCCTGCGAGTGCTGGAAACGGGAGAATTTTCGCGCTTGGGGTCGCCGGATGTGATTCGCACCGATGTTCGTGTGCTTGCCGCTACCAATCGGCGTTTGGAGGACGAAGTTGCCGAAGGACGGTTCCGGCAAGACTTATTTTATCGCCTCAACACGGTACAAATCGAGATTCCGCCGCTCCGCGAACACCCCGAGGACATTCCTGAACTTGTTCAGTATTTTGCTGAACGAACGGCTCGTAAAATTGGTGCGGACTACGAAGGAATATCGCACGAGGCGCTCCGTCTTTTGATGAATCTGCCTTGGGCGGGAAATATTCGAGAATTGCGCAACTTAATCGAAACGGTCACGACACTCGGCAAAGGGCATCAAATCACGCTGGAATCCCTGCGTCCGTATTTACCGCGAGCCTTGAAACAGCCCGATACCGTGCCGATACCTCTGCCATATCCCGCTTTGCCACCCGCAAACGTTGTTGCCGATACCGTCAAAAGTGATCCCGTCGGTATCATGGCATTTTTGCCCGATGCGCAGCGTCAGCACTTGCTTCCCGCTTCATCAGCACTCATGCGGGTTTCGGGGAAAATGCCGGAGCAGATTGAACGTGAATTGATGTACAAGGCATTGGTTGATTTGGTACGAGAAGTGGCACTTTTGCGTGGTGAGGTTGCCGACCTCAAAGATGCCGTTTTTTCCCACCATCACGACACAAAAGATTCTGCGCAAAACTCCCCAAATGGTGCGACAATGCAGCGCGTTGAGCAGGATTCCCCAAACGCCTTCACGCGAGACACAGCCGATGATGACAAGCACTCGGATGCTCACGCCCCACTGACAATGCACGAGGTGGAAAAGCGGCTTATCAGCGCTGCGCTGAACCGTTTCGACGGCAATCGCCGTCAAGTTGCCGACGCACTCGGCATTAGCGAGCGAACATTGTACAGAAAACTTCGAGAATACGGCTTCTCAGAGGCTTCGCCCGAACATAACGACTAATGACCAAACTACCAAGGCTTCACCAATGCTGCTTCATTACTACACGCTCTGCCATGTTGCTCGTGAAATTGAGACGCTGTCGGGGGCATTTTTGACCGAATGTTTCACGCAAGAGCGCAATACGATTCATTGTGTTTTCGAGCGAGGGCGCGAAACGCGAGTATTGGAGGTGCATTTGGACAGTCGGCATGGAGCAATATTCCTTCGCCCCGAATTTCACCGCGCCCGCAAAAACACGCTTGACCTCTTCTCCGAACTTATTGGGCGGACACTCACACGTGCAGAAGTGATGCCACAGGAGCGGATTATTCGTCTGCATTTTCCGCCTTATACGCTGTACTTGACCTTCTTCGCCGGATGGAACGATGATGATTCCGGCGCAAGCGCTCCCGTGAATGCCCTGCTGACGCTTCCTATTGCCTCAGAATCTCCGACGGTGCAGGAATCTCTCATACAACATCCCCCGGAAGAGCCGGCATCCCGCATCATTGCGGCGTTTCGGTCACCACAGCACCTTGTCGGAACGCCTCTTCGCTTGAAACATCATTCGCGCATAACGTTTCAGGATTTTCCGGGCGAAGCAATATTGGAAAAAGCGCTTGCCACCTGCGACATCGGCTTGGGCAGTGTGTATGCCCGCGAAGCAATAGCGCGTATTCCCAGCGAAATCGGCTTGAATGGCACAGAGACGATGGCTTCTGCGGCGGTACAAAAAAATATGCAGATTGTGGAAAATCAAGGACGGAGCGTGTCTGAGATGTGTCTTGGCGCAACGACCTTTTTCGTGCTGCGCGACGAGCGCAATAAACTTTTGTTTTCGCTTCTTCGTCCTAGTGACAGCGCAGTAAAAATTGAAGGCGAGTATGCTTCCGTTAGTGAGGCTCTCAGGCAAACGATCCAAATGCGCCACCGCGAGGAGCGCTTTTCAACGCTAAAGGCATCGGCAGAAGCACGATTACAAGCGGTCTTGGCAAAAGCAAAACGCGCTTTGGAAGCAATCGGACGCGACAGCGAGGGCGCAAAACGCTCGCAAGAACGCCAGTTGTGGGCTGAACTTCTGCTTTCGCAGCCGAATATTCAGCAGAAGGGTTTGGAGACGATTTTGCTGCAAAATTGGGATGGCGAAAACGTCGCCATTCGCCTCAACCCCGCATTGTCACTACGCGAAAACGCTGAGGAGTATTTTCACAAAGCCGCCGCAGCCCGCTTGACCGTCAAAAAACGCGAACAGCGCTTTGGGCAGCAAGAGCAGATTATTTATCGCACAAACGAAGCATTGGTGCGGCTCGGCAGCATCACGACCGAACGAGAATTAGAAAAATATATGCACAGTATTGGACAAAAAGACGGGAAAATACGCATGAATTACGACGCAAACACGGCTCAACACCAGAAAACAACACGCTTCCGTGAGTTTCCACTTGATGACGAGCATACACTCTACGTCGGAAAAACGGCTGCTGATAACGACGAACTCACGTTACGGTTTGCCAAGCCGAATGATTATTGGTTTCATGCCAGAGGTGTTCCCGGCTCTCACGCTGTCTTGCGTTCACCCTCGAAAGACAAAAAGCCGCCGAAAAATATCATCGAACAAGCGGCGGCAATTGCTGCATATTTTTCCAAAGCACGCAATGCAAAAATGTCGCCGGTGGCATATACACAGAAGAAATACATTCGCAAACCCAAAGGCGCTGCCGTCGGCGCGGTAGTTCTGGAGCGCGAGGAGGTTCTTATGGTGCGACCTCACGTCCCGGCAGGGCTTGTTGGAGCAGAAAACGACGAATAGCGATGAAAAAACATAGCGGCTCTTGGCGTTGCAAAGCAAGATTTTACGCCGCCGATGAGATGATTTTGCTGTTGATGCCGAAACATCTGCTTTCGTTACTGAAATTTGTGCTTCTGGATTTGCAGTAATTTACTATTTTACACGCTTGCGCTTCAGTGTTGCCATTTTTCCAACCTCTTAAGAATGGCAAAAACAGGGCAAATGTACTACCGATTATTCTTCAAAGCGTCCTTGGTATGCGGTATCGTCCTACGATTGAACAAAAAACCATGAATACAATTGCTGCAATGTGGCTTATATGCTTGTGTCTGCTCACGGCAGGCGGGCTGTTTTTGCCCAATTCTGCAAACGCGCAACTTCTGGACACCGCACAACTCAATGCGTTGCAGACTTTTACCTCGCTGGACGATGCTATTAAAAATGCCGACAAAGTTCAGAAACTCGACTTGAGCGGTTTGCAGATGGAAGAATTTCCCACCAAACTTGACAAATTGGTTAATCTGCGCGTTCTGCTTATGGACGCAAACCGCATCAAGACTATCCCGCCGATTATCAATAAACTGACAAAACTGCAAATTCTCAGCGTTAAATCGAATTTGCTGGAAATATTTCCCCGCGAAGTTACCAAACTAACTTCGTTGCAAACCTTGAATCTGGGACAAAATCAAATACCCGCACTGCCAACTGATTTGGGGCTATTGACAGAGCTGCAAGTGCTGAATTTGCAAAGTAATACCCTCACATCGCTTCCTATCGAATTGGGCAAACTCGTCAAACTCACGCATCTTGATGTGAGTAATAATCAACTCTCGTCCCTCCCTACCGAACTTGGTCAAGCGGTGGCACTAGAATATGTGGATGCCAGTCGGAATCGCATTACGATTCTGGGCGCGGAACTTGGTTCATGGGTGAATTTAAAAGTATTGGCACTGGAAGGCAACCAAATTAAAGCGCTGCCGCCAGAAATAGCGAAATTGGTAAAATTGCAACGTCTCGAACTCAGCACAAATCAGATTGAGGTTCTGGGGGCGGAAATCGGTGCTTTAACACAGTTGCAGGTGCTTCGTTTAGTCGGAAATGCGCTTACAGCATTGCCAACCGATATTGGCAAGTTGACAAGCCTTATGCAATTAGATTTGAATAGCAACGGATTGACGGCACTTCCGAATGAAATCGGGAATTTGGTGAATCTGCAAACACTCGAACTCGGCAGTTGCAAACTCACCGAAGTACCGGCAACGCTCGGTAATTTGGGGCGTTTGGAGAAATTGGCTTTGAATGGGAATCAATTAACGAAAATGCCACCGGAAATTGGCAAACTTGTAAATTTACAACGTCTTACGCTGAATGGCAACCAAATCACATCGCTGCCCAGCGATATTGGAAATTTGACCAAATTGCAAAGCCTGAACATCAGTAACAATCGCCTTACGGCGCTGCCACCAGAATTAGGCAAAGTGGTGAATTTACAGATGCTCAACGCGACGCGCAACCAAATCGCTTCGCTGCCCAATGATATGGGCAAACTTGCTGGTTTGCAAAAGTTTCTGATTGCCGACAATAAACTAACATCATTGCCGGGTGCGTTGTCAGAGTTGACCGATTTGCAAGAGATCAATCTTGCCCGCAACAAAGAACTGACGCGCCTTCCCGATATGCTGCGCTTGTCGCGTCTAAAAAAATTAGATATTTTGGAGACAAAAGTCTCGAAGAACGATATTGGGCTTCTCATCAAACTCCTTCCCAATACGGAAATTAAATACTCCGACCAGTAATACTCGTGATTGATTCCTGCGCTTAATTGGTTAAAGATAGGATTCCGTCCACAAAAACTCTTCGCTACCACTCTTCCCGCTTCCCATGTTTACCGGACTCATTGAAGAAATCGGCACGGTTCGCTCCATGCGTCCGCAAGGGCAGGGATTTCGCATCAGCATTAGCGCAAAAACTATTCTTAACGATCTCAAGATTGATGATTCTGTCAGCATCAACGGTGCTTGCCAGACCGTTGTACGTTGTGACGGCGCGTCGTTCGACGTGGAAGCTGTCGAGGAAACCATTCTCAAAACAACACTCGGCAGCCTACAACCCGGAAAGCGCGTCAATCTTGAACGGGCATTGCAGCTAGGCGCACGTTTGGGTGGGCATCTTGTCCAGGGGCACGTGGACACACGCGGCAGTGTACACGCTATTCAAGAGCAGCAAACAAGCTGGCTTCTGAGCGTGAATTTTCCAACAGATTTCGCACGATATGTTGTTCCCGTTGGTTCAATCTGCATCAACGGTGTGAGCCTCACGACCGCTCGTGTAGAGGCAGATCGGCTGACCGTTGCGGTGATTCCACACACGTGGCGATATACGACACTGAATGAACTTGCCGTCGGAAGCAGCGTCAATCTTGAGTTTGATATTATCGGAAAATACGTTGAGCGTTTGCTGCTCTATGGCAGCACTAAAGCACAACCGCCGACACATTCACCGCAGAGCGGCGGAATGACCGAAGAATGGCTTTCCAGCATGGGTTATGGGTAAGATTTGAGATGCTCAATAACTCGGGCTATTTTTTCTCCCCACGTGTGCGCTGTTTCCATTCGACAAACTCTTCAAACGTGCCGCTATAATCCAGCACTTCGGTATGAGACATCTCAATAACGCGAGTAGCAAAGCGGCTCACAAGGTCACGGTCATGGCTGACGACAATGGCAGTACCTTGAAACTTTTCTAAACTTTCTGCCAAAGCACTCACCGACTCCAAATCAAGGTGGTTTGTAGGTTCGTCGAGAATAAGAAGATTGTTTTGCTGAAGCATGAGTTTGGCAATAATCAATCGAGCAGATTCGCCGCCGGAAAGATTATCCGTCATTTTCAATCGGGCTTCTCCGCTAAAAAGCATACGCCCCAACAAGCCGCTTAAAACCTCGTTGCCGTCTTCCGGCGTGCCAAAGCCTTCCAGCCATTTGTATGCCGTCATGCCGCGCTGAATACCCTCTTTGTAGTCTTGCGGGAAATAGCCCACACTGGTTTCATGTCCATAGACCACCGTGCCGCTATCCGGCGCGAGATCGCCTGCAAGCATTCGTAAGAGCGAGGTTTTGCCCACACCGTTATTGCCAATAACCGCAATACGGTCGCCGCGTCCAATAGACAAGTCCAAACCCTTGATAACGTGCAAGGTCGAGCCGTCTGGCTGAACGTAGGATTTATGCAGTTTCTGGGCAGTGAGTGTTTCGCGTCCTGATTGTTTTTTCACATCGAAGCGGATGTATGGACGTTGAATATTGGATTTTTTTAACTCCGTTGCTTCCAAACGCTCAATTTCTTTTTTGCGGGACTGTACCTGACTTGCACGTGTTCCTGCGCCGAAGCGGGAGACGAAATCCTGTAATTGCGCCACTTTCTTTGATTTTTCACGATTTTCTGATTCAATTTTCGACCGCGCTTGTATTTTCATATCGACCATATCGTCATAATTTCCCGGATAAATAATGACCGTATCGTAGTCAATATCCGCAATGTGCGTACAAACGGCATTCAGGAAGTGGCGGTCGTGGGAAATCACAATGAGCGTCCCTTTGTACGCCATAAGTTTCTCTTCCAGCCATTGTACCGACGACAAGTCCAGATAGTTCGTCGGCTCGTCCAACAAGAGTGCATCAGGTGTTCCGAACAGTGCTTGGGCAACAAGAACACGGAATTTGAGGTCGGTTGGAAGCGTTTTCATCAGGTCGTTGTGTTTCTCGGACGGTACGCCGATACCTTCCAAAAGCTGCTCGGCTTCTGTTTCAGCCTCGTAGCCGTTTTCGTCCCCGATAATACCTTCGAGTTCGCCTAGGCGAATGCCCATTTCATCGGTAAAATCGGTGGCGCTCCAAAGCGTTTCGCGCTCTTGCATCGCATCCCAGAGAATCGTATTGCCCATAAGCACGGTGTCAATAATGCGATTTTCGTCGTAGGCAAATTGGTTCTGCTTCAAAATGCCCGTGCGTTTGGGGAGCGATACGGTTCCGCCCGAAGCCTCTTCCTCGCCTTGGACAATTTTGAGAAAGGTAGATTTTCCTGCTCCGTTCGGACCGGTCAAACCATAACGATTACCCGACGAAAACGTTACTGTTACGTCCTCGAAGAGAAGTTTGCTACCGAACGATTTCGTTAAATTGGCGACAGTAATCATAGCTGAAGAAAATGTTGTGTAATGAGTATTGAATTCTGAGTTGGTAAAAGGCGAAAATTATTTCTCGCGCTCAGCTCGAACGCGGAGTGCGGCATCGCGCAGCGCAGGATTGCGGTCAAGCCAGCGAATGACATCCACCGCCGTAAAATCGGGGTTGTGCCGATAGAGCGCTTCGTAGGCGGCTTTGATAAGTTCGTAATCTTCGCGGTAATCCAGCGTAACGCGCAATTCAGGGCGATTCAGTTCGCCTGTGTAGGTGATGAAATGCGGTTTATAGCGCTCACCGCTTTCTTTGCGATAAAAACGGTAGGAAACGTGTTCTTGGTCGTCCTTATCGGGATTATTTTCGTTAATATCGTAGAGGTCTTGCGCCAAAAACACCTGCGCATCGAAACCCCAAGGCATGGAAATATTTGCCCCCGTATTTGAGAAATAGCGCCGTTCGGGGAAGTGCTGGAGAAATGTTTCGATAACGCCATCCACCAAATTCACGTCAATAAGCGGGCAATCACCGGTGATTTCGACTAAAACTTCGGCATTGACCGATTTTGCCGCTCCGCAAACCCGCTCCAGTACATTTAGTTCGCTCCCACGAAACGATTTCACGCCAAGGCGGTCGCAAAGCGCGATAATAGGCTCATCTTGGGCGTTAATCGTGGTGGCAACAACAATATCCTGAATAAAGCGTGATTTTCGGAGGCGTTCGATAAGTATTTGCAAAAGCGACTTCCCGCCCGCTTCCATGAGGACTTTGCCCGGCAAACGGGAACTCGTCATGCGGGCTTCGATACTAGCAACGATGCGGTGTTGAGTGGTCATAGTGGTTATGCTTGTTGTTGTGCGCGAAATTCACTGGCGAGAATGCTCATAATGACGGAATCGGTGTATATGCCGTTCATCAAGACCTCTTCACGCAAGAGTCCTTCTTGCCTGAAGCCCGCTTTTTCATAACTGCGAATGGCGGCTTTATGATTCGCATGAACGCCGAGATAAATTTTATTTAGACTCAAGCGCTCAAAGCCGTGCTTCACGATAAGCGCACAGGCTTCCGTGCCGTAGCCCTTGCCCCGTGCGTCTTTGTCGCCAATCATAATACCAAACTCGGCTTTGCGATTGAGAAAATCAATATTGCTCAAACTAACGACACCAACAATCGTGTTCATGCCGTTTGGAACAATGCCTAATTGAATTTTGGTAGAAGAATTAGCAATGCCGGAGCGGTAAAATTCGAGTTGTTTTTGCAAGGTGTTTGGAAAATATCGCTGCTGGACAAATTCTGTTGCATCCTCGCTATTGAACCAGCCATACCAACCGCTTGCCAGCACATCGTGTTCACTCAATGCTTTCAACATGATTGTTTTTCCGCGAAGAAAAATATCGCGTTCATCAAGGTTTTGTGCGGTGTTCATGGGCAGTGTTGAAAAGGGTACATCAGGCTTGGTATTATTGCGCAGCCGCGTCCGCGTTACTATGCGATTCTTCTGTCTCAAAAAGTGCATTGACAAATTCAGCAGGATCAAATTCTTGAAGGTCGCCAATTTTCTCACCAACACCGATATACCGCACCGGAATTTTGAACTCATTCGCAATAGCAATCACCACGCCGCCTTTTGCCGTACCGTCCAATTTGGTGAGTATCAATCCTGTGACAGGAGCAACTTTGGTGAATTCTTTTGCTTGTTGAATCGCGTTTTGTCCTGTCGTTGCGTCCAATACCAAAAACACCTCGTCGGGTGCTTCCGGCTTGAGTTTCTTCATCACACGACTGATTTTTTCCAATTCCGCCATAAGCCCCGTTTTGTTGTGTAATCGTCCTGCGGTGTCAATCATAATGAGGTCGGCATCACGAGCAATAGCGGCTTGAAGCGTATCGAAAGCAACGGCGGCTGGGTCTGCACCTTGTTTTTGCTTGATGATTGGCACATCGGCGCGTTCCGCCCAGACTTCAAGCTGTTCGCTGGCAGCAGCGCGAAATGTATCGGCAGCACCAATGAGGACGCTTTTTCCATCATCTTTGAAATTTAGCGCGAGTTTCCCGATACTGGTTGTTTTGCCAACACCATTGACACCGACGACCATGATCACAAAGGGTTTGTTGTCCGCCATAGACTTGATTTTGTCGCGCCCTTGTTGCAGAATGCCAAGAATCTCTTGTTTGATAAAATCATAGAGTTCGGCAGCATTATCCAAACCTTCTTTGCGGACACGGGTACGGACGGATGCAATAATTGCGGTGGTCGTTTTCACGCCAATATCGGCGGTAATGAGAATTTCTTCGATTTCCTGAATGAGCGCCTCATCAATCTTGCGTCCGGGCAGAAGCGCACCTGCCAAGCGGTTCACAAGATTGGTGCGTGTTTTGGTCAGTCCTTCGCGGAGGCGAGTAAATTTCAGCTTTTCTTTGGTATTGCTTACGGCAGTGCTGACTTTTTCTCGTGTTTCCGCCATTTTGTCGGACATCTTTTCTTTGGCGGAGCTGACTTTTTCTTTGAATTTGTCGAAGAGTGCCATAATCTTGAAAAAAGGATAAAAATTGAATAGTGCAGCCAAACAAGAAAAACCCGAAAATCAAGAGAATGTCTTGTTTTCGGGTCTGCAAGTAGGATGATACCTAAGTAATGAAGTAAGGGAACATTGGGACAGCAGCGCATGAAATCATGCTTCTGTCAAACCCAAATTGGCAATAATTCCGCATTATCCAAGGTACGCCCGAAGCGCTTTTGAACGCGATGCGTGGCGTAAACGGCGGATAGCTTTTTCCTTGATTTGGCGGACACGTTCACGGGTCAAATTAAAGCGTTCTCCAATTTCTTCCAGCGTTAGTGAATGCTCGTTATCAAGCCCGAAATACAGCCGGACAACTTCTGCTTCGCGCTCGGACAGCGTTGAAAGAGCGCGTCGTACCTCGACGCGGAGAGATTCTGCCATCAACCCATGATCCGGTGGCGGCTGTTGTTCGTTGGGAAGTACGTCCAAAAGGCGATTATCTTCGCCATCATTGAACGGGGCATCAACCGACAAGTGTCGTCCGGAAATTTTGATGGTGTCGGTGACTTCGCTCATGCTCATATCAAGCTGCTCGGCGAGTTCTGCGCTTGTTGGTTCGCGCTCGTATGCTTGTTCCAACTCGCTATACTTTTTGCCAATTTTGTTCAGCGCACCAACGCGATTAAGCGGCAGGCGAACAATCCGCGACTGCTCGGCAAGCGCTTGCAAAATAGATTGGCGAATCCACCATACGGCATAGGAAATGAACTTAAAGCCGCGTGTTTCATCAAAACGCTTTGCTGCTTTAATCAAGCCCAAATTTCCTTCATTTATCAAGTCGCCAAGCGACAGACCTTGATTTTGATATTGCTTTGCTACCGAAACGACAAAGCGCAAATTTGCTTTGGTCAAGCGTTCCATTGCGTATTGCCCCTCATCACCACCTTTTTTAATTTGCTTGGCGATTTCGATTTCTTCATCGCCCGTCAGGAGTTCAACTCGTCCGATTTCCTGCAAATATTTATCCAGCGACTGACTTTCGCGGTTTGTATATTGTTTGGTTATGCGCATGGTTCTTGTGAAAGTCTAAAGATTCTTCTTGTACAATCCGAATAGCGGATAAAACGCCTTGCCCTGCCCCTTTCCGACACGACATTAAGAGTCGTTAGTCTGAAAAGGCAAACTTCAAATCTACGGACTTCTTGGCGTTTTACCAAAGAGTTTTTTGTTTCTGTATTCTCTTACTCGGATAAACGAATGAACGTATATTTTATTTTCTTTGCCTACTCAATTTTTTACGAACTTTGCTGCATCAATGTTTCATAAAACCGCACTTGCCGCGCTACAACCGCCTCCCACGTATAGTTCTCCCGCGCAATGCGCTGCGCATTTTCTCCCAAATGCCGCTTCAGTGAGGGGTTTTCCAGTAAACGCTGGATAGATTGGACAAATTCTTGTGGGGTTTCCGCAAAAAGAACGCTTTCGCCGTCGCGCACTGCGATGCCCTCTGCACCGATACGAGTTGAAATGATCGGCATTCCCAGCGCCATTGCTTCGATAATTTTTAACCGCATACCGCCACCACTTAAAAGTGGAACCACCAATATTTCGTGAGACTGCAGAAATTCTGATGCTGACGGCACGTCGGGATGAACATAGACATTCGGCTGTTCGCCGTAGGTAAGAACGTCTGGCGACATCCGCTTTCCCGCCAGATGGAATGCGACTTCCGGCAGTTGTTCACGCAAAAGCGGCATGACCTTCTCCATAAACCACTGCATTGCCTCACGATTGGGCATCCAATCCATTCCGCCGATATAGCAAAGCGTCTGAGGAAGCGGTGTAATTGCTGGGTTCGATGTAAAAATACTCATATCCACACCAGCCGGAACGACCTCCAAAGCGCCTGTGTAGCCCATTGTACGGATTTCTGCCGCGTCTTCGGGCGTGATAGCGATTACGCCGTCGCACTCCGAAAAATAGCGCCGTTCAAATGCCTTCATTTGTGCGGCGGCATAATGGCGATACCAACGGCGGAGCGGCATTGTTTCTTGATTACCAAGGCGCTCTTGAATCATATACTCAACGTTATGCGTCCGCAAAACAACAGGAGGATATTGGGCTAAATGTTGGCGAATGGACTTGGCATACCACGCAATGAGTGTGTGGTCAAGATGAATAATATCTACGGGGGTCGTGTGAAGGGTTTTCACGAGTAGATTTTTAAAAGGCTCGGAATAGAAGCGGCTCGAAATATAGGATTCTCCCCGAAGTGCGCTGCGAAGCGCTCCCAATGGCGTAATATCGGTATTGATTGCGACCGTCTGAATACTCGTGCAAACATCGTGCAGCACCTTCGGCGGCTGGAAATGTTTGTTGGTGTTGAGTGCTACGACGTGGAGTTCATGTCCGGCACGGTGCAAGAATTTAAGTGTATTGTAAGAAAGAATTGCTCCACCATCCGTGAGAGGATACGGGATGCGAGAAAGTACCGTGAGAATACGCATAGCAGAGGTGGAATCAGAAACTTATTGAAATTTTTTGCGCTCCTGCAAAAAACGCCGTAATTCTTTAAGCAACGTCAGTGGTGTAGAAAGCGTAATCGTGGAATGACCGCCCGTGCGGTCTATAAGCGGCACGGGGATTTCGGTGTAGCGGACGTTGCGTTGGGTGAGCCAGTAGAGCGTTTCAGCATCAATAAACCAACCGTTGGAAATCAGTGGCAGCGATTGAATGACCTCGCGCTTAAAGACTTTGAAGGCAGAATTGACGTGTTTGACACGCAGTCCCAGCGTGGTTTTGACGAGAGTATTGTACACGACCGATTGAATCTTGCGAAAGAAACTTTTGCGCGTGTCTTCGGAACGATAGCTCAGAACACAATCGTATTGTGGGAAAAGTTTTTTTGCTTCCACGATAGATTCCAAGGGAAATGGCGTATCGGCGGTAACAAACCAGACCCAATCATTCGCGGCTTCCCTGTATCCGCGTTTCAGTGCCGACCCAAAGCCATTACGCCCGCCCTCATGCACTACACGGACACTGGGAAGTTCATCTGCCAATCGGTCACAAAGTTCGCCCGTACCATCGGTGCTGCCGCTTTCGATAATTACGATTTCATGCTTTGTGAAATGTGGTTTGACGAAAGCATCAATCTGGCGTATCGCCGGAGCAAGCAATTCTACTTCGTTATAGACCGGAACAATAATGGACAGAGAGTAATCGGTTGTATTCATTGCAAGAGCAGGAAAGTCAAGAGTTTGACAGATAGATGAAGTGAAAATTTTGTCAAAGACTGCAAAGATACGGAAACTTCGTGAAAATATCGTCAACGAATTTCCCGCAAATGTTCTAAAAAGCGGTCGTGTGGAACGGCAAAATTACCACTGACTTTCTCACCCACGCCCACATCCCGCGTGACAACTGCGCCTAGCGTGATAAATGCTTTGTCGCCAATATCCAATTCGTTCGATACGATTGCTCCCGGACCAACCCAAACATCATTCCCAACAACCGTGCTGCCCAAGATAATTGCTCCTGCGGCAACCAAACAGCGTTCTCCGACTTTTGCACAATGCGCAATGTGAGCGTCGTCGGCAAGTTTCGTATCATTGCCAATAATGGTATCGCCACCGAAGATGTGTTTGTCAATCATGCAATGCGCTTGCATCTCTACGCCCGCTCCAATACTCACGCCTCCGGCATGAGCAACTTTTCCGATTGTGTTGGGGAAACGCATAAATTGGAAACCATCCCCGCCAATGGCTGTGCCGGAACGAATAATTGCGCCATTGCCAATGACCGTATTTGCGCCAATGCGCACAAAGTCTTCGATGACGACACCGTCGCCAATCACCACATTATGCGCATCAATGCTGGCAAACTTTCCAATCGTGCAGCCCGCACCAATACTCGTGTTGTCGGGACGAGTGTAAAAATCAGTCTTGGCGGCAAGATAATTATGAAACGCAAAAAAATCATTTTTAGGCGCGTTTGAAATAGCAATACCCTTTCCCACAGGAATGGAAGCTGTTTTCACCAATTCATCTAACGCTGTGCGCGTGGTCAATATCGCCGAAACCCGCTCTAATGCGAGGCTTCGCGCTAAATACACGGCATTGCCGCAGTAGGTGAGTGTTTGAGGCAGAAGATTTCGCACGTCAAACGTCAAAGCGTGGAAGTCGCTATTGTGCAGGACTTCCACGCCAGTATTCCATTCGGATAATGTTTGTAATTGCATTCGTCTAGGGGAAATGATGCGCTTCTCACGCAAATAATTCTTTACACGCCATAAAACTCACGAATTGCTTTTGCAACGGTTTCCATGATTTTTACGTCCATTTCGGGGTAAAATGGCAGGGCGATAATGTGCTTGGAAAGATGCTCCGTCACGGGCAGCGCGGGCGCACCCTCGCCAAATGCTGCAATATAACCTTTTTGCTTGGTTGTTGGCATTGGATAATAGACATTTGCTTGAATATTGCGGCTTTCGAGGAATTGCAAGAGTTCATCGCGGCGACCGCTCACCGTAGCACTGTACACGTGCCAGACTGATTCCATACCTTCGCGGACAGCCTGAGGCTTGATGTGTTCTTTCGGCAGCAAATCCGCATAAATAGCCGCAAGCTCTTGGCGGCGCTTGTTCATTGCGTCCAGATGGCGCAATTTTACGCGCAAAATTGCGGCTTGAAGTTCATCCAAGCGCGTGTTAATGCCGTCGGTAACAAATTCATCTTTGCTAATCATACCGTACATACGGCGTTTTTTCATCAAGTCGGCTGCGTCCTTGTCGTTCGTTGCAACTAAGCCGCCGTCGCCGTAAGCGCCAAGATTTTTTGTCGGATAGAAGCTAAACGCCGCAAAATTGCCCATTGAGCCTGTCATCTTACCGCGCACCTTTGCGCCATGCGATTGAGCGCAATCCTCGACGATAAACATATCCTTGCCGACAATATCCCGAATCTGTTCCACATCCACCGCATTGCCGAAAAGATGCACCGGAACGATAGCTTTGGTGCGCTCGGTAATTTTACTTTTGAGTTGGTCGAGATTCATCAAAAATGTATCCGGCTCAAGGTCGAGAAATATCGGTTTTGCGCCAATATGCCGTATAGCAGAAAACGTTGGAATGGCGGTAAACGGCGTGGTAATGACTTCATCACCGCGCTCAATGCCGCACATCCAAAGTGGCATCATCAAAGCGTCCGTGCCGCTATTCACGCCAACGCTATGCTTTACGCCAACATAGTCGGAAAATTCTTGTTCAAATGCAGCAACATTCTCAGCCAGAACATATCGTCCAGACATGAGTACTTGCTGGATTGCGGCATCAATTTCGGGTTTGTATGCTTCGTATTGGGGAACTAAATCACAGCGCCAAATCATTGTTATTCCTGAATTTGTGAAAAAAAATAATTATCTACGTTGTTTTCCGAAAAATTTTACTCGTACACCGGGCGTTTCACGTATAAAATTGGATCTTCCAAGCCCGCCAAGCGGAAGCCGCGCAAACGCAGAGCGCATGAATCACATTCTCCGCACGCAAAATCATTGCGCTTGTAGCAACTCCATGTCAAATGCAAAGGAGCGCCAAGCGCTGCGCCTTTTTGGGCAATGTCTTTTTTAGAAAAGGTAATAACCGGGGTGTGGAGAGTAATGCGGGTTTCGGGCTTCGTCCCTGTGTCAATGACATTTTGAAATGCCTCGTAAAATTCGCGTCGGCAATCGGGATAGCCACTGCCATCTTCCTCCACAGCCCCGATGTAGAGCGCCTTAGCGCCCAAAACCTCTGCCCAACTTACCGCAATAGCGAGAATATTCGCATTGCGAAACGGTACATAACTGGTCGGTATGGCAGTATTCACCAAGTCTGCATCGGAAACGTCTATCGTCGCATCGGTCAGACTGCTCCCGCCAATCGTAGCAAAATGGGAAACATCCACCACAAGGCGCTTTTGAACATGATAAAAATCGGCTACGTCGTGAAATGCCTTCAATTCGCGCTCTTGGGTGCGCTGTCCGTAATTCAAGTGCAATGCTGCTATTTCATACCCTTCGGCGTGAGCAATAGCGGCGCAGACCGCCGAGTCCATTCCGCCGCTCAGAAGAACGACCGCGAGGGGTTTTATTGCAGAATTATTTATCATGCTTCCTTGGGACATAAAGTTTTCGTATCTTTACGGTTTGTTCAAATTTACCAAAAATTATCAAATCGAAGCGTTGTAAAAGCGTTGATTGTTTGTTTTTGAATCAGATGAGTGAGATAGTTCTTTCTGAAAAGCCTTCCATTCCGCCGCCCGTCGGCAACTATGTTTGAATCTGCATTCAAAAAGTCTTGCGCAAAAAAAACCATGAAAATAGGAACTATCGAAGTCGAACAAGGCGTATTTCTTGCGCCAATGGAAGAAGTCAGCGATTTGCCCTTTCGCGTCTTGTGCCGTAATCTCGGTGCGGATATTGTCTATACCGAATTTATTTCCTCTGAAGGTTTGGTGCGGGATGCCTGGCGTTCGGTCAAAAAACTTACCCTACACGAAGACGAACACCCCGTAGCAATTCAAATTTTCGGTGGTAATTTGGACGTGATGAAAGAAGCTGCACTCATCGCCGAGGCTTCTGAGCCTGATTTTTTGGATATTAACTGCGGCTGTTGGGTCAAAAATGTCGTTGCCCGCAGTGCCGGTGCCGCCTTGCTCAAAGAACCCGATACGATGGTCACGATGGCAAAAACGCTTGTTGATGCCGTAAAATTACCCGTAACGGTCAAAACGCGCCTTGGTTGGGATAAAAATTCCATCATTATCGTTGATTTAGCAAAACGCTTGGAGCAGGAAGCGGGCATAGCTGCGTTGGCGATTCACTGCCGCACCAGAGACATGGGACACGAAGGTGCTGCGGACTGGTCATGGGTGGAAAAAGTCAAGCAAGCAGTGAATATTCCCATTATTTTGAATGGCGACGTAAATACGCCCGAAGATTGTCGCCGCGCCTTTGATATGACAGGCTGCGATGCCGTGATGATAGGACGCGCCGCAATCACCAATCCCTTCATTTTTCGTCAGGCAAAAACCTATCTCCGCACGGGCGAAGCAGAAGCCTCGCCAAGCCTTCAAGAGCGCATTGACCTTTGCTTACAGCATTTGCGCCATTCGGTAGCATTCAAAGGCGAAGGGCTTGCTGTGCGGGAGTTTCGGAAGTTTTATAGCGGTTACCTGAAGGGCTTGTACGATGCCTCCAGTGTCCGCCGAGATATTATGCGCTACGACAGTTTTGCACAGGTAGAAGAGCGGCTTTGGCTCTACCACGCACAGCTTTTGGAACGTGGCAACGCTGAACACTATTCAGCAGAATTAACAGAATACGAAGAACACGCGATGGCAGTATAAACTGCGCTGATAAACCAAGTAATCATGCTTTTCGGCAACAAGGTTTCGCGCAAACTGCCACATAACCACAGAGATAATGGCACGACGACCCTCCCGCCCCAACGAGGCAAATCCCTCATCGGGGCGTTCACGCTTTGATTCGCCGAACCCCGGCGGCAATAGCGTTCCTCCGCAACAGCATAATTCCTCACGCCGTCCTCATTCCCGTAGTAGTGCGCCGCGTGACGGTTTCCAGCGTGGTGGGTTTCAACGAGACGACTCCCAACGCGATAATTTTCCCCGTGATAACTTTCAGCATGGCGGCTTCCCGCCAAATGACGCTTCGCATGGGGATTTTTCTCGTGGTGGCGGGCGCTCCTCCGGTCGTGGCAGCAAGCCACACCATTCTTCCCGACCTTCGCCGCGCTCTGCACCCAAGCAAAGCGCACCACAACGTGCTGAAAAACGGAGCGAAGAACGTGCCGAGACCATCATTGCAGCGCGTGTGCCGTCGCCGTCAATGGCAACAGCCCGCGATAGTGCAACGATAGGCACTCTTTTTGTTCCGCAATTCCCCGCGTCGTTTGCCGCGTTGGAAAATGAACATTTGTTTTTGAATCCGCTCGAAGATGATGCTTTGCGTGCTGTTCGTCAAGAACAAGCTTTGATGCTCCATTTGGCGGAGCGCCAAGCCGTAAGCCTTATTCCAAGCGGCTTTGTCCTTGAAAAGTTCGCGCCTGAAAAAGCGGCAGAATTACCGATAAAAACAAAAGAGATAGCTGCAAAACCAAGGTCAAAGCGTCTGCAAGAAGGTGACGGCACTTCCACGCCCGATGCACAAACACCGCCAAAACCCGTCAAACGTCCGCAACCGATTGATGAGCCGGCAGATGTGAAAAGTCCATTTGGTGATGTGATTGAAACAATGCAGGAAGTCCTTATCGCCCGCAATGGCGGACGCTACGTGCCATTACCAAAATCGTCGGAAAAGCCGCGTCCGCCTGGTGTGGACTTGCATCCCGCTATTGGCTTCAAATTGTATTCGCCCAATCCGCATAAACCCGCGCAATCTGCGCAACCCTCGCCAGTGCGTTACGAATCGCGCCATCGCCGTTCCCAGCAACGCCCGGAGCGTGTCTATCCAGCCGCAGTGCCACTTGATGCGGTGTTTGACACTATGCCTACGGCAACAACGGCTTTCCATCAGCGTTTACAAAATATTTTACGGTATGAAGCTGAATTGCCGCTTGCAACAGAGATTGTCGTTGCCGTCAGTGGTGGCGTGGATTCGCTGGTGCTGTTGGATATGCTGATGTGTATTTCGCGCCAAACAACGTCGGAAGCGCAAGGGAAACGCTCACTTTCGATTGCGGTGGTGCATTTCAACCACCGTCTGCGCGGCGTAGAATCGGAACAGGACGCAAACTTTGTCCGCGAAACCTGCAAACGCTACGATATTCCGTGCTATATCGCATGGGCAGACGTAGGGCGGTTTGCCGAGATTCAGAGTATGTCCTTGGAGCAGGCGGGGCGCGAATTGCGCTATAAATTTTTAGAATTTGTTGCCTACAAACGCCGTGCGGACGCTGTTTTGACGGCACACACGCTGAATGATTCGGTCGAAACAGTGCTGATGAATATGCTTCGCGGTTCAGGGTTGACGGGGCTTTCAGGGATTCCGGCGCAACGTGCTTTCGGCGATCACACTAAACTTGTGCGTCCGCTTTTGAGCATGAAAAAAGCAGAAATTCAGGAATACGCCGCCTTGCGTGGGTTGTCGTGGCGCGAGGATTCTTCTAATTCGCAGTCCGTTTTTCGTCGTAATAAAATCCGCAATGAACTTCTGCCTTTGCTTGAACGTGAGTATTCATCAGGCATTGTAGATGTTTTGAATCGCACTTCTCAAATTATTTTGGGCGCGGATGAATTGGTGCGTGAAACTGTCGAGCGCATCTTGCCGTCATTGCTGGTCGAAGAGGAGTTTCAGCCGTATATTGGGCTGAACATTACGGCGCTCCGCGTACAAAAGCGCTTTTTGCAAAGTGAACTTGTCCGGCACACGGTACAGCGCCGTTTTGGTCTTACGCTCAGTTTTGATGCCGTTGATAGGATTTTAGCGCTTGTCGAGGCGGAAGTTGGCACAAAAGCAGATGTGATGCGGGGTTTCGTGGCATTGCGCGACCGCACCATGATTGTCCTTGCTCCAGCGCCCGGAGTCTATAACCTCAACGTCCGTGTGGAAAAAAATAATCATTACGATTTCGGTGGTTGGCGGATTTTCTTAGAGGAAATTGACCGAAAAAATGTGAAATTTACCGCCGACCCAGCCGTGGAATTTATCAATACGGATATTCTTCCTTATCGCATGACGCTCCGCACATGGCAGCCGGGCGATGTCTTTACGCCACTTGGCATGAAGGGGACGATGAAAGTCAGCGATTATTTGACCAATTCTAAAATTTCCTTTTTTAACCGCCAAAATGTCCTCGTTCTTGTTGCAGCAATGCCGGAAGGGGAACAGATTGTTTGGCTCTGTGGCTTACGCATGAGTGAGCAATTCCGCCTTCCTAACGATGCACCCAAGGCATTACGCTTAGAATTTCGTCGCCCCAAAGGGGTGATTCTGCCTGCCCCGCCGCAAGAGAAGGGTTAGAGCGGTCCACGGGAAAAGACACTAATTTTTGATGACAAGCGTTTACAACTAAAACTTACCGATTACGATGAAGAATGATCTTATCCAACTGCACGATAAGCAGTTCAAAAAATTCATTTCCCGTGAGCAAATTCACGAAGCCGTGCAGCGTCTTGGCGCTCAAATTACGCACGATTACAATGCAAACGAGGTGGTATTCGTCGTAGTGCTTAAAGGCAGCATTGTCTTTGCAACCGACCTTATTCGAGAGGTCAATCTCCCCTGTACGCTAGAGTTTATCCGCGCCGAAAGTTATGGTGCCGGACTGCACTCGTCCGGCAACGTGAAAGTGGCGCATTACACGGGATTAGACCTTGCGGGCAAGCACGTCATCGTCTTGGAGGACATCGTTGATACGGGCTTAACTATCAAGCAACTGCTCATCCACCTTCAAGAAATGAAGCCCACTTCGCTCAAAGTCGCAACGCTTTTTTTGAAACCGGAAGTATGCAAAGGCACAGTCGAAACGCACTATGTAGGATTTGAAATTTCGCCCCTCTTTATCGTCGGCTATGGCTTGGATTACAACGAAATTGGGCGCAATCTTGCCGATGTGTATATCCTCCACGAAGCGCCGTAACGTCAGTTTGAAGCATTTTTGTACCCCGATAAATCATAACAACAACTTTTTTCGTCTTTCACACATCGCTTGCAAGCATTATTGTATGAGGCTTGCAGCGCTCCAAAGGAGAATAGAATGGCAGCTGATGAACGCAAAAACACGAACAACAGTGAGCCGAAAAAGCCCAATCGCCAGCAAAACCGTAATAATCGTAATAATTTGAACGGCTTGCGGAACAATAATAATGACGAATCCCCAGCAGGAAAAGTCATGAAAACAGCGATGATTTGGCTCTTTATTTTCGGCTTCGTGGTCGTGATGTATATGCTTGTAAGTAGCGGACAGCAATCCGAAGTAGCAGTAACCTACACTGAATACAAGCAATTTCTCGAAGCAGGAAAAATCGAATCGGCAACAGTTACGAAATCCCAACTGAACGATTTTGTCTTTCACGGCGTATTGCGCGAGAAAGTCAGCATCCTCAAGCCCAATGGCACAGGGCAAGTAGAAGTACAGCGCTTTTTCACGCGGCTGGGGGTGCTGGATTCCGATACCGAGAAGGCTTGGGTCGAAAAGGGCATTACTTGGCGCTACGAAGAGGGCGATAATCAATGGCTCAGTATGATTATTTCGTTTTTACCATGGCTAATTTTGATTGGCGTGTATTTCTTCGTCATGCGTCGGATGCAAGGCGGCGGACCGGGCGGCGCACGAGGTATTTTCTCCTTCGGCAAAGCACGGGCGCGATTGATGAATGAAAACGCCAAGAAAATCACCTTTGACGATGTTGCCGGAGCCGACGAAGCAAAATATGAACTCGAAGAAATTATTGAATTTCTCCGCGACCCCGATAAATTCCAGCGTTTGGGCGGTAAAATTCCACATGGCGTACTGATGCTCGGACCTCCAGGCACAGGAAAAACACTGCTTGCGCGGGCAGTTGCCGGTGAAGCCGATGTACCATTTTTCTCCATCTCCGGCGCTGATTTCGTCGAAATGTTCGTCGGCGTTGGTGCAAGCCGCGTCCGTGACTTGTTTGAGCAAGCAAAGCGCAGCGCACCGTGCATTATCTTTATTGATGAGATTGATGCTGTCGGTCGTCATCGTGGCGCAGGCTTAGGTGGCGGACACGATGAGCGTGAGCAAACGCTGAATCAACTTCTCGTTGAAATGGACGGATTCGAGCAGAATAGCGGCATTATCGTCGTTGCGGCAACGAACCGGCCTGATGTTCTCGACCCGGCACTTCTGCGTCCCGGACGCTTTGACCGCCAAGTCGTGGTTGACCGTCCTGATGTGCGTGGACGCGAAGGTATTTTGAAAGTTCACGCCCGCAATATCCCGCTTTCGGAAGATGTCAACTTGGAACTTGTTGCGCGTGGTACGCCCGGCTTGTCTGGCGCTGACCTTGCCAATTTGATGAATGAAGCAGCGCTTTTTGCCGCACGGAAGGGCAACGATGCCGTTACGATGGATAATATTGAAAGCGCAAAAGATAAAATTTTGATGGGCGTTGAGCGCAAAAGCATGGTAATTTCTGAGAAGGAAAAAGAAGTGACAGCGTACCATGAAATGGGACACGCACTCGCCGGAAAGCTCCTTCCCAACAGCGATCCCGTTCATAAAGTGACCATCATCCCGCGTGGACGCGCTCTTGGCGTTACGTCCTATGTTCCAAACGAAGATGCGCACACATACTCGAAAGAATATCTCGAAACGCGGCTTATTACCTTGCTTGCCGGACGTGCGGCGGAGATTATCGTCTTTAATCAGCTTACAACCGGTGCCGGAAATGACATTGAACGCGCTACAACACTTGCTCGCAAAATGGTTTGCGAGTGGGGCATGAGCGATAAAATTGGTCCGCTCAATTTTGCCAGCAAAGAAGAAGAAGTGTTTCTTGCTCGTGAAATGTCGCATCCGCGCTTGCATAGCGACGAAACCGCACGAGTGATTGATGCAGAAATTCGCCACATCGTTACAACTTCGATGCAAAAAGCCGAAGAGCTTTTGCGGGCAAATCTGGAGATGCTCCACATTACCTCAAAAATTCTCTTGGAACGCGAGATTTTGGATGCGGAAGAATTGGATATGATTATGCGTGGTGAAGAATTACGACCATCATTGCGCGTAAAGAATAATCCTAACGGTACGCCAAGCGGCGCTGCCAGCGAAACCACGAATGGTGCTGCGTCCGAGAGCAGCGCAAAACCGGAAATCGTACCACCGATAGCATAAATATCATCGTTGAAAAACACACAGCGAGGCAGTTACAGAAAAATGTAGCTGCCTCGCTTGTTTTTATGCGGCTTGGACGATAGTTGATATGTTTTTTGTTGATATGTCAACTTTTTTCTTTGCAAATGAAATGTTCTTTGCTAACTTCGCAACGCTTCGCGTTAATCACGCTTACACCATAGTTTTGTTGTTAGTTTCCATTTCTTTTTCACCCCCATTATTTTCACTATGCAATACGATAATATTATTTGTTCCAATCCTGCTGATGGCGTTGGAGCGGTGCAAATCAACCGCCCCAAGGTATTGAACGCGCTCAATACCAAAACCATGTCGGAAATACTCCACGCTATGCAGGGCTACGATGCCGACCCCAATATTCACTGCATGATTCTTCAAGGCGACGAGCGTGCCTTTGCTGCCGGAGCGGATATACGCGAGATGAGCAACTCCACAGCAGTCCAAATGATGGTGCGCAACCCCTTTTCTGCATGGGAAGATATGCGTGGCATTAAAAAGCCGATTATTGCTGCTGTGAGCGGTTTTGCGCTTGGTGGCGGTTGTGAATTGGCAATGCTGTGCGATATGATTGTGGCGGGCGATACAGCACAATTCGGTCAACCGGAAATTAAACTTGGGCTGATTCCCGGCGCAGGTGGCACACAGCGCATGACGAAAGCTCTGGGCAAAGCCCGCACTATGGACATCGTGCTGACTGGGCGGAATATGTCAGCGCAAGAAGCATTCGATATGGGCTTGGTTTCTCGCGTTGTCCCGGCTGCGGAATGGTTTGAAGGGGCATTAAAAATGGCGAAAGAGATTGCTGCTATGCCACCAATCGCTGTGCGCGAGGGCAAAGAAGCCGTCTTGAAATCATTCGACCTCAGTATCGAAATGGGCTTGGAGTTTGAACGCAAAAACTTCTATCTTTTGCTCACGACCGATGATGCGCGCGAAGGCATGAAAGCATTCATGGAAAAACGATTGCCCGTTTGGAAAGGTCAGTAATTGCGGGCTAGAGAAAACTGCTATAAACAAATGCTGTAAACGATTGACAATTAATGGGTTCTAAATGATTTCAGTTGTAAAACACATCCAATTGGCTGGTAAAACATCACTCCGTCATACCGATGCAGGTCGGTATCCCTATCGAAAAGCAGGATTTTATGCGCCTCCGATGGATGCCGACCTGCGCCCCAGCATGACAAATTTTTCCAACTAAAATCATTTAGAACCTAATAATGTCTACTCAAGAATCAACACGAATGTTTTTGTGAGATGTAGGAATAGCAAAAAAGAGGCTGCCCTTTTGGGGCAGCCTCTTTTTTATTGGCACCATGATTTCTTACGGGGTGCGAAGGTTTGGATTCAAACTACGCTCAGGCAGTGTAATCGGCAAATACCACCAAGTAGTCGCGCCTAAGTGCCAACGGTTAAAGCGTCGCTGGTCGGAGAGACGCTGCCCCGAACCAAACAACGTTTTATCACGCTCAATATAGACAGAATCAAGCGTTGTAGCCGTACGCGCCGCAAGATTGTAGGCACGGCGGACGTTGTTGACTTGTGTCAACGCTGTCGCATCGTCGCCATTACGCGAGGCAAGTTCTGCAAGCATCAGCGCGTTTTCCTGCCACGTTATGAAACGGTGTGGAGTATCTTGATTTGGATAGATTGCTTGCAAGTGAAAGGTTAAACCTGTCCGCACAATCGGTCCGATAAGATTCAAACGGTTTGGAGCAGCTGCCGCGAGTTCTGCATCTCCAGCACCGACAGGAACGACAACCGTTCCTGAAACAGCACCCGGAAATACTCTTCCTTCAGCTGGGTCGGCGGCAATATATCGTGCGAAACGTGGATCGGGAACAAACTGCGCACGTCCACGACCTGCTTCTGTCCACCAAAGTGGGCTGATCGTTTGTGCAGAGTAGACTGCTTGCAAGGGACCGTCTCCTGAACGCATACCCAGCGCTGCGGCTGCCTGCGCTTGAGGATAACGACCTTCGATAAGGTGAATACGAGCAATAATGGAATTGACAACACGTGCTTCTGCTGCCGACGCGAATGGCAAGGCTCGGTTCAAATAACCCAGTGCCAAATCGTGCATAGTAGTCGAAGGAATGAACGGACTTGTTGCGATAGTAGCACCACCACGACGCGCCTCCAAGCCAATGTAGTTTGCGTAAAGGTGACGTGCGATGCCAGAGTGAAGATAGGACTGAAAGAATCCGCGACGTACCGTTGCACGAGCGCCAGCATCATTTACGGTATCAGATTTAGCAGCAATACGCTCCATACGAACGCCAAGCGTATCGGCAAGAAAGCGATAGTTGCCAATCAGTGTAAGTAATGTGCTTACGGAATTGTTGTCCAGCTGTGGTGTTCCTGCGTCAATAAGCTGATAGGTTGGGAACGTCGCGTTGGGAACGCGAGCATCAAAAATCAACTCGTCCGACAAGCCACCAGCTTGAATAGCAGCATTGCCATATGCAAGAGAGAATGCCCGTTGCACACCCGTAATAAGAAACGTCACTTGGCTAGTCGTATCCAAAAGATTGTCTGCCACAAGGTCGCGGCGTGGGTCAAAACCTTGCACCCATCCTCCACACGACCACAGACCAAGCGTAAGGCAGGTAGCAGCAATCAATGTGCGGAATTGTTTTACAAATCGTTGCATAATGATAAAAAGTAAAGAGTTAGAGATTCATTTTTTAATAAGCTACGAGCAGATTCACAGCAATACTCTCAAAAAGAGCGTATCGTATGTGTTAGAAACCAAGCGAAATCATGAAATTCAATGCACGTGCTTGCTGCAAGGTCAAGAAATCTTGACTTTGGCTGACAATACTTCCTGGGTTTCCATTGATTTCGACTTCTACGCCCGTGTAGTTGGTGAGCAAGAAAAGGTTTGTACCAGTGAGCGTGAATGCCAAATTTTTCACACCAATACCCACATCATTAAACGCGCGGGTGGCGTTAAAACGAAGGCTCAATTCACGCAAACGCGCCCAATTAGCAGATTCTGTGAAATTTGCAACGTTGCCACGACCAACCGAGATCCAATCTTGGCGCATAAATGCTTCAGCTGCACGTTGATATTCTGGGGTGTTAGGAGTCAGTGGAGCAACGTCGGCATAACGCGGGATATTGCTTACACCAGCTTGCGCTCCTGCTTGACCACGAGCTAATCCAAGTTGGTTTGCCAAGCGATTGAAGGTGATGTTATTAGCATATGTTGGGTTAGTGTGGAATTGACGTGTACCGTTATAGACATTGCCACCAATACCAAATTCCGCAAGTGCGTAGAGTGTAAAATCACGCAAGAAACGGAAGTTAATAGAGAACGAACCTGTATAAAGCGGTGCAGAGCCGCCAATCGGCGAGCCGATAAGTGCACCCGTCGGCGTGTACAGCACACCGTTTGCACGAGCAGTGTCCATAACCGGACCGTTCACGTAGTCATAGTATCCAGCAGCATTAAAGCGCGGTGTGACGGGCTTAGGACCAATAAACTGACTGCGGCGTTGCCCGGGAATGATATACTGGCGATTAAAACCATCTTGGAGGAAAGCAGGTGCACCTTCGTCGGTATTACCAATGCTACGGACGACGTTATCAAAGTAATTGAAAATCACATTGAAGGTCAATTCATAGTCGGTAGATTGGATTGCACGAGCATAAAGGCTTGACTCAAAGCCCCATTGGTCAATACTACCCAAGTTACGACGTACACCACCAGCCACACCATTCAAGCCAGTCGAAGGGGCGCGTTGTACGTTGATGAGCGAATTCACAGCATTACCAATGATGTAGGTAAATTCGCCACCGTATGCGTTGTCCAATTCAAATTCAAAACCAAGCTCAATCTCACGAATACGCTCTGGTACAACAGAAGGATTGCCGAGTACTTGCACGATACCGCCTGGACCAAATCCAGATTGCCCCGTCGTAAAGAGCAACCTCTGTGCATCAATAACCCCTGGCAACGAACCGGTTTCTCCATAGGCTGCGCGTACTTTCAGCAAGTTCACAACCTCTGGCAACACGCCGAGTTTGTCAATACGAAGCATGGTGCTTGCTTGTGGATAAAAGATAGCCGAAGCATCGGGGCTAAGGGAACTTGCGAAGTCATTCCGTGCAGCAAGACTCAAAGAAACAATTTGGTTGTAGCTAAACTCTTGGCGCAAGAATATACCTGCATCGCGGCGGTTTTCAAAGAACTCTGAAATGCTAAAAGTCGTCGCTCCACCAGAGCCGATATCGCGCACAAGGTCGGTACCAAAGCGCTGCGCATCAATAAAATTGGTACGTGTAATGGTGTTAAATGCCTGCATACCGAGTGTGGTATTGCTGCTCAAGCCTTCGATAAACACATTTTTTGCCTCGTAATTAGCACTTGCATCGACGTTTAAGCGCTCATTGGAGAGTGTAAAAATGCTCCGATTACCACTCTGAATGCCAGAGTAAAACTGCGTTGCAGGAAAGAGCGTTTCAAAGCGAATGGTGTTGTTGTCATAACCAACGACCGCACGCAGATTCAAGCCTGGAAGCCACGATGGAGCATATTTAATTTCTGATGAGGCAATTAAACGACGGGTATTTGCAGCGTTTTCTGCCAAAGCAATACCCAAGCTATCGGTGAATTGGTACGTTCCGAACGCACGGGGGATTGGTCCGCCACCATTGGCTGCGGCATCAGCAATAAAAGGGCTAAAGAGCATGGTGTTACCAAGCCAACCAAGGACGTTATTGTCGTTTTGGGGACGGGTAATAAAATTGTTCACATAATTGACGCTACCACTAATGCTGAAATCACGCGAGGTGACGGCATCTAAATTCAGGCGGAACGATTGGCGGCGTAATTCATTTTGCTGAACAATGCCTTTTTCGTTGCGGTCCTCAAAGCCAAGATAATAATTGAAAATACCACTATTGCCCTGCAAATTTACACCGTGCTGTATGATGGGCGCTGTACCCTCAAAGGGTGTTTTGTTTCCTGGTGCAAAAGGCGCACGAGCATAAATAGCATTTGCTTCTTTGTACGAAACCGCCATTTCCTCCGTAATTGCACGCGAAGGCGTGTTAAAACCATAAATGCCTTGATAGTTAATGGTCAATTCATTGTTCCCCAAACCGCGTCCACGCTTGGTTTTGATGAGAACCACACCGTTTTGACCCGATGTACCATAGAGTGCAGACGCTGCAGCACCTTTCAAAATCTCAATGTTTTCAATGTCGGCTGGATTCAAATCTGCAAGCTCGCTAACTTGCTGTCCACCAACACCGGGACCGCTCGTACCAGTACCAACATTACCGCCACCAACGCGAACACCGTCAATGAAGATAACGGGCGAGCCACCAAAGAGACCCGCACCGGAGCGGACGTTGAAGCGCAAACCTCCGCCGACTGTACCAGAAGCGGGGGTAATCGTCACGCCAGCAACTTTACCAGAAAGCAATTGTCCTGTGCTGGTGTAGCCCATTTTATCGGTAAGTTCGGACGCATTAACACGAGCAACCGCAACTTCGGAAACAGCTTTTTGCGTCCGCGAAGCAACACCCGTTACCACAACCTCATCCAGACCTTTCACGTCCAGTACGAGTTGAAAATTCGCTGTAACTGTCGCGCCACCATCAACCGTAACCGTGCTTTCGCCAGATTTGTAGCCAACATATGAAACAAGAAGGGTGTATTTGCCATTCTTCAGGTTTTGTACCTGAAAATCGCCCTCTTTGTTACTAATTGCGCCGACTGGCTTTTTGTCCTCTTGCGAGGTTGCCGTTACGCGAACACCGACGAGGGTTTCGCCTGTTTTTTTATCCGTCACTTTGCCACGAATGACTCCCTGCGCAAACACCGCGCCACACGAGCCAATCAACAAAGCCAGAACCAGAAGTAATTTACTTCTCATAACATGTAGGAATAATGAGGTGAAAGAAAAATGAGACAAGGGGAAATCCCCCTTATACGAAGAAAGGAGTCAACAACCGAATTCCTAATACTGCCATCCGTAAAATTTCGCTATATTTTTACAGACAGTACAAAGGTCGCCATTTGTGAACGTTCTATCGGGTGGGTGGGGCTTGTGGTGCCACCCTGACAGAGAGAAGTGCCAGCCGCCTTAACACTTCTTTAACAGGTATTAACAATTTTTAACATAAACAATAAACTTACGAACAAATTGCATCAAAGTCAAATTTTCGTGGAAACATAAATCGTTCTAGCCTTGAATTCAAGACCTCTGGTTCTATCGCACACAACAAAGAAGCCCTATCCGCTCACGCAGATAGGGCTTTTCATTTTCACCAAGATTAATCTCAATTCCTCTTCACCGTCTGGCTCGAAAAGCGTCCTCATGAATATCATCGTCGTCCCTGAAAAACCCCAAGGA
The DNA here is from genome assembly GCA_947459425.1 of Ignavibacteria bacterium. Taxonomy (GTDB): domain Bacteria; phylum Bacteroidota; class Ignavibacteria; order Kapaibacteriales; family UBA4661; genus PH2015. Next base: position 322 of record CANHDJ010000003.1, on the reverse strand, counting down.
GCAAGGAAGCATCTGCGTTTAGTATCGAAAAGTGTCATCAAAAATACCCAGAAAAGAGTAGATTTACCTGAAAACCTTGCAAAATCATTCGGCACCAAGAGCAGGAAAATGCTATGAAACCATCGCCGCCCGCGACGAACCGTCAAGACCTTTTTCTTCCCCGCTTGGAAGATATACTGAACCCCCATCACCATCTTTTTGCGCCGGCATCAGCAATTCGGTGGGTCGAATTGGAAACGCCCCTGCTCCACCTCTACTCCGACGAAGGTCGCCCGGCAAAGCCCATTCGCTTGATGGCTTCGCTGCTCATTCTCAAACAACT
>CANHDJ010000002.1 GCA_947459425.1 Ignavibacteria bacterium | reverse complement strand
CATTGAATAGCGAAGAACACACCGGAAGAAGCATAGCGATTTCCTTTCTCAGGTTCGTGGTTGAATCCTGAAAAGTCGCACTTCTTTCGGGTTTTTTCAAATCTTTTTTCTTGACAAAGAACTGTCAAAACTACTGTAAACTATTATGTAACTTTTCCATTCCAACGTATATTTGTAATTGTACGATTGTTGCAGGCAATCTGTACAGGTTCAGACACAAGCAGGATGCTACCGCGCAAGGAGGGGCGCGTGGCAACTCTTTCTTTCACGCTTTGCGTTGTTCACACGGCAATTATGCGCTTTTCTACCTCTTCTGCCCTCAAACCTTACGGCATTCGTGCGCTTTGCGCGTATTGCTTCCTGTTTGTTACTTTCTGCTGCTTACCTGTTGCGCTTTCTGCGCAATCGCTCTCCCTTTTTAATCTTGATGCCAGTCGGTTCCCCCGTATCACGGCAAGCGTCTTTGCCTACGATGCACAAGGGCAGCAAATATCCGTCTCGCCAAATTTCCGGCTGACCGAAGACGGACAACCACGCATGGTTACGTCCTACACCTGCCCCACGCCACAGCAACGCCCCGTCTCCGCCGTGCTGACGATTGATATTTCCGGCTCTATGACCTTTCCGCTCAATGCTGCCAATCCGAATACTTCACGCCTTGGTGTCGCTAAAGATGCCGCTAACGCCTTTGTGGATGCCCTTGCCAACGACGGTTCGGAATGTGCTGTTGTGGCGTTTGAAACTCAGAGCTATGCGCTTCAAGATTTCACCACCGACAAAGATCGGCTCAAGCAAGTGGTTAGGAGTCTGACGGCGCTTAATGGTACGAATTATCAAGCAGCATTTTTGAGCAATCCCGGCGGAGCGCTGGCATATATGGCATCGGCGAAGCACACCAATCGTGCTGTCATTTTCCTGACCGATGGGCTTTCGGTTGCCAATGCCACGCAGGTCATCCAGCAGGCACAGCAAGCAGGTGCTATTGTTTACTGCATCACCATTGGGCTGCCCGTGCCGCCCGTTCTGGCAACGATTGTGAATGCAACACGCGGTCAGGCGTTTTCCAACGTCCAATCCACCGAAGAAGCTGTTCAAATCTACCGCGAACTCGCAAACCGCCTCCGCACGAATACCCCGCCCTGTACCATCGAATGGACAAGCGAACTCCCCTGCCGCACCGACCCGCGCAATGTCGTGCTTTCCACAACGAATTTGCCGCAAAACATTACTGGCACGGCGACCTACACGCCGCCGGATTCGTATGAAGCATATTTCTCCATCAACCCGCGTGTGCTGGGTATTGGCGAAGTGAATGTGAATGAGTCCAAACAAGATTCCGTGACGATACAACTCCGCGCCGGAGCGCCGAATGTGCTGGTGCGCAGCATTCGTTCCGATGAAAGCACGTTCCGAGTGTTGGATTCAAATTTTACTTTACAAGCAGGAATGTCCCGTAAAGTCAGGGTTTCCTACGACGCGCTTGATAGCGGCTACCGTTTTGCAACCTTCACCGTCGCAACAGACAACGGCTGTACCTTCAACTTCTATGCAACGGCTGGATTTCCCGGGGTGCGCCCTGTCCGAAAGACCTTATTTTTAACGCACCCGAACGGCTTTGAAACATTTTTGGTCAATACCGACACCATCATCACATGGAAAGGGCTTCCGCCCACCGAAAAAGTGCGTTTGGATTATAGCCTTGATGCGGGCAAAAGCTGGATTTTTATTGACTCGGTGTCAACAGGGCTGCGCCGCCCGTGGCGCGTCCCGAATACGCCCAGCGATAATTGTTTGATGCGCGTCCGGCAGTTGAATAGAAGCGGAGCGGCGTTTTTCAATGATAGCGCGGTGGCGCTGATGGGGCATACGGCGGCGGTGAATTCGGCACAGTTTAATCGGCAGGGAGATAGGATTCTTAGTGCGGGTAATGATGGATTCGCAATTTACTGGCACAACGATGCAGACCTTGGTAAAATCATTGCGAGACCTAGCTTTGGACCTGCTCCTCGCCCGCCAGTACGCTATGCAACATTTAACTCTCGAACTGATATTATTGCGGGCGGTCTTAGCTTCCCCAACCTTGGTATTCTTGATGGTCGTGGTATAGAGGCTGGTTCCATGCCGGAAGAGATCGCTCTACAGGGTTTAGGCAATGACGCAATACGCCATCTCGACGCGAATCCACAAAACACTAACCGATTTCTTGCCGTAACGGAATCACAAACTGCGAGTATTTATATCCATGACCGTAATGCGCCGCTTCCCAACAGACTTGCTGCTATTTTGCCCTTGAGTGAAGGTGCTTGGAATGCCCGTTATACGCCGCAAATTACGATTGACAATGGTCCACAAGGATCGTTTCTTTTATATGGTATTGTTGCCGCGGTTCGTAGTGCAAATGAGACTCTTCGGCTCTGGCTTTTTGATAACCGAGATGAGCGTAATGCGGGTATTCCCGTCGTCTGGCAATCCAACCATCGGGCTATCTACGCCGATGCCGCCCGCGACCCTGCAAATGTAGCGAATATACGCATTGCCGCTGCCTGTACGGACAATAAGGTGCGCTTTGTGAGGCTTGTCAGTGATTCTCAAGGGAGACCTCGTTTGGAGCAGGATATGACCATTCCCGAAATCTCGCACTCTGCACCCATCAAAATGCTTTCGTTCGACCCATCGGGAAATTTTCTTATTACCGTGAGTGGGAGTCAAGCATTTATCTGGCGTATTGGCAGCACACGCCCGGAAACGGTCTTAAATGCTCCCTCTTCGCGCCGAACTCCGCATAAACAGTCCATCAATACCGCATTTTTTAGCCCCGATGGAACCCGCGTCGTTACGGCATCCGACGACCGCGACACCAACGTTGTCGTTTGGTTTGTGAAAGAACCCGTTCCTTTACAGGAAGACCGCTCGGACAATCTCTGGCGCATCGTCCGCCCGCATTTGGAGGCAAAAGATATCAACATGGGAACAGTCGCGCTTGGCGGCTCCAAAGACAGCACGGCGCTTGCGCTCAAGAATCCCGACCTTTTTCCGATAGACGTGACGCGGGTGTGGTTCAAAACGCCCAACAGCCCCTTTTCGATTATTTCCGGCGATGCTCCTTTTACCGTGAAAGCAGCAACACCGCCGCTTCTGGGACAGCAATTCATCGAATTTCGCTACACGCCCACTGCTGTTGGGCGGCAGACGGATAGTATTTTTTACACAACCAGTTCTGGCGACATCGTGGGGGCGCTTATCACTGGCGAAGGCGTGACAAGCAGCGTCGAAATTCGTGCATCGCTGATAGATTGGCGTGAGCGTTTTGTGGGTATTCCTTACGACACCGCGCAAGCCGTCGTCTTCAATCGTGGCACAACGCCAATAACTATTGGGCTGCAAAATGTGCTTGGTGCAAATGGCAGTACGTTTATGCGGATATTCGACGTATTGGGATTTGCTATTGGGCGAAATTTTGTGACGACTCCTCAACTCGTGCAGCCCGGCGATTCGGTGGCAATTCGTGTCGTTTTCACGCCGCCCAGTCTGGGTCCATTTCGGGCGCTGCTTCCTCTGACGGTGAGTCAAGCCGGAGCATCGGCACAAGTGATGTTGTTGGGTGTTGGAGTGGAGCCAGGTCCGCGTTTGAGTGGCAATATTGTCGCCCCTGCGCCAGCCGTGCAGGGCGTAGGCGATTGTACTACGCAGCCCACGATGAATATTCAATTGTCCAACGACGGCACACAGCCGTTGGTGATTGCGCCGGAAGGACAAACCCAAACCACCATTTTGAGCGCCGATGGCTCGCCGAGTCGTGATTTTCAATTTATTCAGTCGCCAAGGCAGGAGATTGGACCAAACCTTTCGGGCAGTATCAACATCCGTTTTACGCCGCAGCGCATCGGTTCGACCTCGGCAACGCTGCTTATTCGCTCAAACTCCATCAATGGCGACGTGCGCATTCCGCTTTCCGGTCGTTGGGAACGCCCGCAGTTAGTCTTTGACCGTCGCTTTGCTGTTGTGCCAACGGTGAGTGCCGGACGCACGGACTCGGTCGCGGTGAGTGTGAGAAACACAGGAAATGTCAATGCTACTATTCCCACGCCAATTCGCTCGGCGCAAGGGCTGTTCACGATTGCAGCGCCATTGGGAAGCGGTATTCTTGTTTCCTCGAATGGCACGGCGACGACGGTGAATATTCGCTTTTTGGGTGGGCTGGCGGGCAGGACGTATCAAGATTCTATCATCATTCCAAGCGCCTGCGCCTTCGACACGTTGCGCCTTTCGGCAACGGTAGATTCCGCACCGCTCATTGAAGCCGGCACATCGGCAACATTGGAAACGTGTAGTAGTTCTGCGACCTTCAGCCTGTGGGTGCGCAATCGCGGCACTGCCTTTGGAACAGTGGGCTTGAGTCTCGACCCGCCAACAACGCCCGCCGTGATTACCAATCTTTCCGGGCAGCAAGTAACTTCGCTGCGGCTGAATGTCGGCGATTCTGTTGGTATTCAAGTCCGGATGAACACGCTTGCCCGCGCCGAACGAACCCCATTTGCGGTTGTTGTCCGCGAAGCTACAAGCGCCAGCGTCAATCCGCCCCCTGTGCAGATAAGCGTTACCAAGCGCGACGTAGGCTTTACGATTTCGCCGCGCACGTTCTCGTTTTTGGGATTGGATGCGAATATTGCCACGAGCGCCGTTGTTACCATCACCAATCGCAGTAGCCAGCCCTTGACGTTGCCACAACGACCATTCGGCGGTACGGCACAACTGCGCTTAGAATCGCCCCTCGCGGTGCTTCCGCCTTACGCATCGGTGCAAGCGCGAGTTGTGTTTTCGGGTGCAAATTTTAATTTGACCTTTAACGATTATTTTGTGGTATCGCCGCAGCCCGTAAGCGGCGGTGAATGCGGTGTTGCGCCGGAGACAGTGCAGGTAACGGCAACAACCTTACCGCCAAGCACTGCCCACCTCGTTTTCACGAATGCGTCCGCTTCGCCCGGCGATACGGCACTGGTGCGGGTGTATTTACGCGACCGCACCCGTATTCCCCTTGGAACCGTCATCACCGACGAACTGCGCTATAATGTTTCGCTCTTACAGCCGATTGCGCCTCTGCCGTTTGGCAGAGTGGAATTCGGTGAGCGCATTATTCCGCTTCGTTTCGAGGTCAAAAGCGACGACCCCAATGTGCCGCTTGATGAATGGCGTTTCCGTGCCGCATTAGGCAACGACACTGCAACAGTGTTGCGTCTGATGAAAACACCAGAAACACGGGCAGAAAAAATGACCATCACCGCCAGCACCGCGACGTTCCGTTTGACGGGCATTGCGAGGGCGGGCGGTTTACGCTTGATTATTTCGAGTATGGGGACGTTGCGTATTCTCGACGCGAGACCCAATCCCGCTTCGGGCGAATTAACGCTGGAATTCTTCTCGAAGGATGCCGAAGAATATCAGCTCTACCTCATCAATCCTATCGGGTTGCGTCCCGACCCAGCAGCATTCCCTGAACAGCGCTTCACAGCGACGGCGGGTGTGAATGTACGCACGTTGGATTTAAGCCGTGTGCCTTCGGGGATATACTTTCTTCAACTACGCAACGTCCGAGAATTGGCGACGCGGAGGATTGTGATAATGCGGTAGCGAATCCTAAATTGAAATTCGTTTATCCAGAGTGTGGGAAATTTCTCCTTTCAGGTCGTTGGCAAATATCGTATATTTGCGGGTTGAAACCAACTATACCCGAAAGGAAACCATGATGCGTCATCCATCTTTTTCATTCGTAAGCGCCTGTTTCTGCGTTCTTTGCGGAACGCTCTTTTACGGCTGCACGACAACCTCCAAGGAAACAGCAAAGGCTGATAGTACGTCGGTGCAAATAGCCCCGAATACGTCATCAGGCGGAGCCACTACAAGCATTAGCACACCTTCTGAGAACTCCAATTCCGAGCGATTGACCATCAATGAAGCAACCGTCGTCTTGGCACTGACAAAACCTGCAACAGAAAAAATCTGCGGGCGCTTTGCCGCATCCGACCTTGTTGCGATGCTCTATGCAAATGAGATTAAGCCGGACGACCAAAGCACCTTTACCATTACTGACATCCAAGTAACCCAACTTAACGCTTCGTCGCAAACCTACATGGCGGTTATTAAACGGAAAAAATTGGGCAGCGAGAGCGAATGTGTGTTCGATGTATTTGCCTTCCGCGACAGTACGCGCAGTAATCCTGTTTTGGCGCATACGACCTACGAACCGGATTTCGATGATGCAGAAATTACGGGCGTTCAGCAGAAAAAATATCAAATTACTGATGAAGAATATGCCCTTGCCTTTGAATGGAAAGCATCGCAGATAACCGACGGCAAAGAGCAGAAAACAACGATGCTTTGCCTTTTTCGCGCCCACGAGGGCATGATGCAGCCGCTTTTCGAGGTCTGTACCTACACGAATGCCGCCAATCAAAACGATGATGCCTCGAACGCAAGCACCGAAGACCGTGCAACACTGGAAACCGTAAAGACATGGGGCAAAGACCTCTATTCAATTTTGATTACCCGCACTCAAGCCCGCAAAGCCTCATCGGGCGGCGATTCTGAACAGCGCACCGAAAGCCGCAAAACGAAAATTTTGTATCAATGGGATGGGATGCAATTTGTGCAAACAAATCAACTTTTGTGAGAAATGGCGGGCTGATTAGCGCTGAACACGAAGAACACAACATCACTGAAACTCTTTCGTCTCTTGTTGCGTCATAGAGACTTGTTTATTCCGTTGTTGTTACTATTCCACCAAAAGGACAAATATTATGACTGAGCAAACAGAAACCATACAAGAAGAAATCCTTTCAACCGAAGAATTTACAGCACCTTCACAAGAATCCAGCATTATGGAAGAATTGGAAAAATTGCGCCAAGAACGCGATGAGTTTCGTGAAATCTCGCTCCGCAAAGTGGCAGAACTCGAAAATTTTCGTCGTCGCACCGAGCAGGAGCGCCAAGAACTTATCATTCATGCAAATACAAAACTCTTGCAAAAACTCCTTCCCGTCTTGGACGATATGCAGCGTGCGGTCGAAAGCGGCAAAAATGCGACCGACTACAAAGCGCTCTTGGATGGGGTAGAACTCGTCTTCAATAAAACATTACAAGCATTTCAAGACGCAGGCGTAGAGCCGATGCCAACCGTTGGCGAGCAGTTCGACATTAACCTGCACGAAGCCTTAATGCTCATGCCGTCGGAAGCACCGGAAGGGCAAATCGTCCAAGAAGCGCAGCGCGGATATATGTTGGCAAGCAAGGTTTTGCGCCATGCACGAGTTATTGTCTCGGCAGGAATGCCCGTATCGTCCACCGCCACAACCAACGATGACGACGAAAAAGCGGCAAACGCTGAGTAAGCCTCACCACACATCCCAAGTGATTCCACTCTTCAAGGAGCTACACAGACCATGGCAAAACGTGATTATTACGATATTTTAGGACTTTCAAAATCGGCAGCTAAAGACGAAATCAAGGCAGCATACCGCAAACTCGCCTTGCAATACCATCCTGACCGCAATCCCGATAACAAAGAAGCCGAAGACAAGTTCAAAGAAGCCACCGAAGCGTATGAAATTCTCAGCGATGAGACCAAGCGCCAGCGTTACGACCAATTCGGTCATCAGGGCTTGCGCGGCGGTGCGGACTTTGGGCAGTATTCCAATATCAACGATATTTTTAGTCATTTTGGCGATATTTTTGGTAATGCCGGAGGCGGTGGTGGCGGAAGTATTTTTGATGAAATTTTTGGCAACATGAATAGCGGGCGCGGAGGGCGCTCCGGTGCGCGTCGCCAAACTGGTGAGCGTGGAAGCGACCTCAAAATTCGCGTTCCCCTCACGATGGAAGAAATTGCCAAAGGCGTAGAAAAGACCGTGCGCGTGAAAAAACTGGAAAAATGCGGTACGTGCAGTGGCTCGGGCGCGAAGCCCGGAACAGGCTTGACAACGTGCGGAACCTGCAATGGCACAGGCGAAATTCGCCAAGTATCGCGTTCGATGTTCGGACAATTCATCAATGTTTCTGCCTGCCAATCCTGTGGCGGGTCGGGGCAAATCGTGAAAGATCCCTGCAACACTTGTGGCGGCGAGGGTCGCTTAAAAGGCGAGGCAACGATTAAAGTCAATATTCCGGCGGGCGTGAGCGAAGGCAATTACATTCCGCTTCGCACCCAAGGCAATGCCGGACGACGCGGCGGCGACCCGGGCGATGCGCTGATTATCATCGAAGAGAAAAAACACGATTATTTCACACGCTCCGGGATGGATGTTCTCTACACGCTCACCATCAGTTATCCTGATGCTGCACTGGGCGGCGAGGTTACAGTTCCGACGCTTGAAGGCTCGACGGTGATTTCAATTGAAGCCGGTACGCAACCGGGAACAAAAATCACGCTTCGCGGTAAAGGTATTCCGCAACTCAACAGCTACGACAAAGGCAACCAAATAATTTTGGTGAATGTCTTTGTCCCGACAAAATTGAATCCAAAAGAAAAAGCAACGCTCAAAGAACTTTCAAAAAGCCCAAACATCGCACCGAAGCCGGAGGATGGCAAAGACTCGCGGGATTTTTTTGACAAAGTTCGTGAGGTGTTTTCCTGAAAACATTGTAAAGGCAAAATGCGACAACTCACTTTGGAAGCGCGTTGTCGCATTTTAGTCTCTCCCAAAAGCCGTATTTGTGCGAGTTGCTCTCGCATTTTTTGTTCACGCCCCCATTGAAGGTCGGTTGGTATGTATAAGCGTTTGGAAGAATTTACGGCTCGTGAACTCATTGAGCGCCGCAATGTTCAAGAGTTGCTTCACACGGCGCTGCTCGAACTCAAAATTTCGCTTGATAAACGCGAGTACAACACTGCCCTTTTTTTTAATATCACTGGTGCGCGGCTGCTCAATATTTTAATTGACAATCATCTCGCCCTCGAAGATGAAGCCGATATGCTCGAAACGCTCCGCAGCAATGTTGCGAATATTCTCAAATTGCAAAATCGCTTGCAATAACGCGCCCCACACCTCATCTTTCCCTCCATCATGGACTTCCAAACAATCATTCAAAATTTATTGGTCACCATGCCAATATTCCTGCTTTCGCTCTCGGTTCACGAAGCCGCACACGCTATGGCAGCCTATTACCTTGGTGACAGCACCGCACGAGATTTGGGGCGGGTTACGCTCAATCCGATTCCGCATATTGATTTTTTGGGAACGATTGTCATGCCGATTCTTTCTGCCTTCACGGGCGGTGTCGCCATGATTGGCTGGGCAAAACCTGTCCCGGTGGACTGGCGCAATCTCCGCAATATACGCCGCGACGACACGCTTATTGCCCTTGCCGGACCGGCTTCTAATATCGTGCTTTCATTTGTTTTTCTCGCGGTGATGTTGGTGATTTATAGCGGTGCGATTGATGTTTCGACGGGAACGGTTGGTGAGTTGGTGCGCCGCTTCGCGCAATATGGCTTGGTTATCAATATTGCGCTTGCTGTGTTTAATATGATTCCGATTCCGCCGCTTGATGGCTCACACGTTGTTGCCAATAGCCTCCCCGACGACCTTGCCGACCGCTACCGCTCTATGGGCTTGTACGGTATGATTATTCTCCTTCTCTTGCTGAATTTCACTCCATTGCGCGGCTTGTTGAGTGCCGTCATTAGCGGTATTTATGGGCTGTATATGGACGTGATTCGGCTGTGGTTTTAAGAAATGTGCCGAATCTTGCCCAAAACAACATTTTCACTTCTTTCTCAAACCGTGCCTAAAAGCGAAAGTATCATTCTTCCAACTGCTTAATAATGCCGGAGCGTACCTTTTTCGTGAGGTTAATAAGCACTTCATGTTCCTCTGGGCTGAGTTCGTTCATCACCGATTCGACGGCGCTGGTGTAGCGTTTGTCGAGTTTATTGACGACGCGCCGCCCTTCGCGTGTCAGTTCGATATGATAACTCCTTCGGTCGCCTTCGACGCTCGTGCGCACAAGCAACCCCTGTTTCTCCAATCTATCAAGTAAGCCAGTAATATTGGATTTATCAACAAGAAGTTTTCGGCTTAAATCATTTTGCGTCATTGGCTTATTTGCCTCTTTGAGCAAAACGAGAATATTAAATTGTGCTTCGGAAGCAAGTTCAGGCTGAAAAATTTTTGTAGAAATTTTCTTCAGCATCAGCGATGTCCACCAAACGCTCATAAGCGCTTCGTGGGGTTTGTCGTTCAGACGGATAGGAAGCTCGACCATGATGAAAATTGGCGAAAATCAAAGGACGCGGGGGATTAGGGATGTATTGGTGCAAACTTGCGGCGCAGAAGAACGAGAGCGTTTCTGTGAGTAAATTTGCTGTACGATGGCAATATACGGAAAGTCGTTGAGTTCTCAACAGTGTTTTTGTAAACTATTGTCGAACATCGTAGAGAATTGATGGATGCAAAATTCCGTCGGCAGCAAGTGCGATAATTCTCTTTGTCAGAGATTCTGCCTTGTGTAAATTCCCGTGTAATTTCCCGCCGACATCTCACGAATTTATCACGCTTCCATGCAAAACAGCACCGAACCGCAATCCGTTTTTCGCGCAGAAGAAGAACTTCTGCACCGTGCAAAATCGCTCAGTTCTTCGCCCACAGAACACCTTACTTTGCCCGCACTACACGACGAATACCGCATTCTGGCTGACCGCTACGACGTTATGCTCCGCGAAATAACGCAACTGACGCGCATCAGCGATTTTACGCAAACCAAACTCATTCGGCTTCAAAATCAATTAGAAAAAACACTTGCCGAATCTGAAGACAATCTACACAAAGCCCGCGAGGCAAATTCCCGCAAAACCGAACTTCTCAGTATAGTTTCGCACGACCTGAAAAGCCCGCTCGCTACCGTTTTGGCAGCAGTACAGCTTATTGAAATGGGTGCAATTACCGTCGAGGAATTTCCCGAAGCAGGCGCACGGATGCGTGACACCTGCGAACGCATGATAGACCTGATAGAAAGTCTGTTGGCGAGTTCAGCAATGGAAATGGGCGAAATTCACGTCAACCGCTCATCCTGCAATGCGAAAAAACTTTTAGAGACCATCGTCGAGCAAAATCGCCTTCGCGCTCAAGAAAAAGGGCAGATATTGGACTTACTGCCCGACGGAGATGATTTTACTCTTGTTGCCGATAAGATATTGGTCGAACAAGTGCTGGAGAATTTTGTCAGCAATGCCCTCAAGTATTCGGCACCCGGTTCTACCGTCAAAACCCGCGTCATTGCTCTACCGGAGAACATTCGTTTTGAAGTGCAAGATGAAGGACCCGGTTTTACCGCAGAAGATAAGCAAAAACTCTTCGGCTTTTTCCAGCGCCTCTCAGCACGTCCTACGGGTGGTGAATCATCGCACGGTGTCGGTTTGGCAATTACCAAGCGCGTTGTGGATTTGCATCATGGGCAAATTTGGGTTGAAAGCGAAGTCGGCAAAGGCTCGACTTTTGTCGTTCTGCTCCCGCGCAAGGGCGAATTATCAGATGTGCCGTAAAACCCCTGCCTTTAGGCGTGGGGTGATTCACCGTAGAGAACCGCTTATCAAGGCAAAAAAATGCCCGATGTTTTATCTCAAGGAGATAGAATCATCGGGCGAAATAGTCAGTATTTTCGGGAGTTGCCCTCTGTATTATCGGCTTAATGCCTCAATACATTGTTCACAGTTTAGTTCTTCACAATTTTGCGAACGCTTCGTGCCGCGCCATCCTGAATTTCAACCATATACACACCCGTCGGAAACGCCGACACATCAACGGTATGGCGGTATTGACTACCCAAAGTGACAGGAATCTCCTCACTCAAGACTTCAGTGCCAAGAGCATTAGAAATTCGCACCCGAACTCGTCCGCTTTGCTTTGCAACGGATTCAATATTGATGCGGTCTGCGCTTGGATTTGGCGAAATGGTCATATTCACCTCCGGCGCATTTGCTACCGATGTCACACTATTGACGATGTTAATGATAAAGGAATCCTGCGCCGAAAGCCCCGTGCCATCATTCGCCGTCACGGTTATCGTCACCGTAGCACCAGCAGGAGCGCCGGGCTGTACGGCATAAAACAACGACGGACGACCACCAACACGAGCATCATTCTGACGAGTAACAGCCGAGACGAGTGTGCTATCGGAAGACCGCGCCGTATAGGTCAGCACATTGTAATTTTGATCGTAAAACACGGTATTGACTTGTCCGTCGCCGCGAAAGCCCGGTGTTTCCAATTCAATCAAGTCCGTCGCGCCGCGTTGCATCTGTTTGTCTTGAATAGCATTCGCAATGACCGGACCAACGCGCAATGGGTCATCCAAAATTACGGTTGCCAGCGTTACGCCGACTTCGTAGTTAAAATCGTTCACCCGCAAAAGCGTCAAGCGAACATAGCGCCGCCCCTGCAAACCTGCGGTGCGTGGCGAAAGAGATTGGTCGCTCCACCGTGCTGTAAAGTTCAGCAAGACTCGTCTTTGACCGGGTTGAATATTTGCCGTATTCGGCAGACTTCGTGAGGCTGCTTGCACGGCGGCAAGTTGCCCATTTGCATTCGCCATTGTCGGCGAAAGATCGCCTTGCAGCCCGTTAATACCGACAGCAAGCGGCGCGGGGAACGCCGTATTGCTTACCACCGCACCGACAGGAAGCGGCACAGGAAGCTGTATGGTTGTGAGACCGAGATTCGGAAGCGGTCTGAGCGCCGAATCCAAATATTCCATTGAGTACGCCGCAACCAAGAGACCTTCGGTGTCGCCGCCAATGCGATTGATGGCAACGCTGCCAGTCTGAAACGCCGTATCGCGCTGAAAAAGACTGATAGAACGTTCACGCATCAAAAGCGTCGGAACGGTGTCTCCATTATTGAGCGATGCTGAATTTTTACCATGCTCATTGATAAAAGGCAGTGCTTCGCCGTGAGAAACAATGCTGAATGAAATGCGCGGTTTAGCGGACGTGCCACCACTTTTTTGCGCAAAGGCGGGCTGCATCCATGCACTGACGGCAAGACCGCAAGCAGCAATGGCAACAGACCACAACGAGATAAAGCGACGATTTTTCATAACAAACTCACTATTGTAGAGTTAAACAAGAGGGGATTTTTTTACTTTTTTGAGAGCAATCCTACCGTAGGACGACCAAACGCCGATACAAGGTTTGATGCGGCATAGAAACAACAATCGTATAAACGCCTTGCGCCCAATCATTCGTTTTGATGCGCAATACGCTTTGCCCTTGCAGCGCGTCCAGCCTTGTGGAGAGGAGCGTTGTGCCGAGTGCATTATTCACACTCACGTGGGCTTCGCCAGAGCCGTCAACTATTTCCACCGTCGCTTCGTTCGCTGCCGGATTCGGGAAAATACGGCATTCTGCATTTTCGTTACCCTGTTCTGCAACAACACTCGTCATGCCGCCAGCAATACCGCGAAGAAGAATTTGCCGCACAATCGGCGCAAGACTGAGGCTGCGTGGCGTTTGCAAGGGCGACCACCGAAAGACCAAGCCTGCCTGTGGCGAATTAGTTGCAGAAAGTTCGCAAGCATCCTCAGAAGACGTACTTTCGGCGGAATTTGACCACGGAGCGCGAATATCTTCCGACACGCGTCGGCTGTGAATATCACTGCTTGAAGCGCCGCGCAAACCTACATCAACGCTCACTGTGCCGCGAGTCGCGGGAATGCTACACGCTCCATACTGCATTTCTATACGCTGCGTCGTTTCGTACAAACGCAGTTGCGCATTCAATCGCACATCTGGTGCGGCTTTCAGTGTGGCATTGCGCCACTGCACCGTCAGAATGCGATTCGGAGCCGTGCCGTCGGTTCTGAGCCGAACATCGCTTGCCATTGTGTTTGTCGTCGGCATCACAATATCTGCGCCAAGAATAGCAATATAGCCTTTTGCGCTGACAAATGTATGCAATGGTCGCGTAATAATGCTTCCTTGCTGCACAAGCGAACCGACGGGCGCAAACGCTACAAAGCCGTTAGAACTCACCGTCAGGCTTTGATACATTTCGCCGCCGAAGCGAAACGGGAAGCCGATACTGACGGAAGATTGCGCGTCATCCACGATGCCCGTCGTCGCAAAAAGCGGCGTACCATCAGAAAATTCGTTGTAAGGCACTTGAATACTGGAAAATTCGTAACCGCCCGCTACTGCTTCAAGCATCGGAGCGCTTGAGGGCTGCGCCGTCAGCGTCAGCGTTGCTGTGCGAACTCCGATGCTGCCCATTTGCGGCGAAAATCGCACTGGTACGGCGCTTGACGACGATGCAGCAAGCGAAAACGGCGTGGCAAATGTCGTCGAAAAATCTGCTGCATTTGCGCCGGAAATCGTGATATTACTGAGAGAAAGCGCCGCCAAGCCAGCATTATTGACCAATGCTTGCGCCGAGCCGGGCGCATTAAAATCCATCAATGGCGAAACAAGCATTTGTGCGCCCAGCGAAGGACGAATATTGTACGGAACCGATAAACGCTCGTAGTTCAAATAACCATTATCGGCAAGAAATACAACGACAAATTCTGCCGTCCGCAAACCCGTTCCTTGAAGCGCTGCTGGGGTGAGTTGAACGCTAAAAGTGGCTATTTGCGCGGTGTTGGTCGGCATTGTGCCGAGTGTTTGTGTTTGTTCAAACGCCACCGCTTTTCCGTCCAATGAGCGCAGTTCGATTCGTGCATTTTGCGCCATTGCCAGCACATTCAGCACCGAAAACCGCACGGAAACGGGTTGTACGTCCTGAATCACACCCGTAGCCGCACCAATACTCACACTTTGCACCGTCAAGCCCGCCGGAGAAGCTGTGAGCGCTTGCAGGGCATTGAGTCGTCCAAAAAATCCAAGCGGTCGGTTCGATGGTGAACCCGCACCAAGCAAGATATTATCCGATGTTCCACGAATTTGCTGAATAATTTGGCGCGGGGTCAAATTGGGACGACGACTGCGGAGCAGTGCCGCCACACCAGCCGCCATCGGTGTTGCCATGGATGTTCCTGAAAACTCGTCTGTGTAAGCATTGCCCGTCGCGGTGCTGAGAATAGATTCGCCGGGCGCGAACACATCCACAAGCAAACCAAAATCGCTGCTTGGTGTGGCGCGGTCGGCTTGATTGCTGGAGCCAACGGCAAGAACATTATCGTAGGAAGCAGGAAACTCGGCGTTATCCGTCACGCTGCCACTATTGCCTGCGGCAGCCACCACCAATGCGCCCATATCCGTTGCAGTGTTGACGATATCCTGTTCAAAACGGCTATACCGCCGACCGCCAAAACTGCATACAATCACCTTTGCGCCCATCTGCGCGGCGTACAAGATTGCTTCGTAGCCGCGATAAATCCCGTCAATACGGTCTCCATCGGTGCCGCACTTAATCGGAAGCAACTTGCAATGCGGCGCAATGCCTGTGCCGCCCAGCATATTGTTCATCTGCGCAGCGATACTTCCGGCAACGTGTGTGCCGTGATTTGGCAATTCGCTTGGCACAAGCCCGCCTCTGAAGCGGAGTTTGGGGTCGTTGTCTTCGCGGAAATTTCCTTGCAAAAGATCGGCTTCGCGGGCAGCACCGACGAAATCCCACCCGTGCCAATCATCAATTTTTCCGTTTCCATCATCATCCACGCCGTTTGAACGCTTGTCCCGTCCTTGTGCGTCTCGCCCAGACTCGCCCGGATTCGTCCAAATACTCGCCGCTAAATCCTCATGCTCCCAATCCACGCCCGTATCGCAAACCGCAACAACAACGCTCGAATCGCCCCGCGTCAGCGTCCACGCCTCTTGCGCACGAATACGCTGCCAGTGGTATTGCCGCGAAAAAAGCGGGTCATTCGGTGTTGGAAACAAGGTTTGACGGGCTTGAAGCGTTTGCATCGGCTCGGCATATTCAACATCGGGCAGTGCTTCCAAATCAGCGCACAAGCGGCGTACATCGGTCGGGGCGGTAAAAAGAATTGTTGTGAAAAAAATGTCCTTACCTGTGGGAGTTGCGCTTACGCGCCGCACGTCAAGCGGCAATTCCCGAACTGACTGAACGGAATACGCCGAAAGAACGGCTCGTACAGCTTCGTGAATAATAACACCACTTGCGTCCACAATGATACGCTGTTTCGTTTTGAGATACAAACCCATGGTGTGCTTGGGGACGGCATTGTTGCTGAGGTTTGCGCTCAGTTTGATACTTGATTCGTTGCCCGATTCCGCATCCGGCGCAGCACAAACTTTTGCGAGTGAATAATAACCATTCGCCAAACGCTCTCCCGCAGCCAAAAGCCGCATCGGAGCTTGCCTCTGCGGCGCAAGCGCGGATGCTTGACCGGAGCAATCGCTTCTGCCGACACTTCCGCTTGAAAGCGGCTGTGCTAGAAGTGTTGTCGGCAATATGGCAGTGGAAATTATCATAACAAGATTGCTCACAATGAGACACAAGCAAAACAAGAAAAAATGACAACCGGGATAAAACCGAATGTTTTGGAAGCAAGATTTCATCAGCATTTGAGCGAAGTTTCGCAATAATCAACGTAGCTACGCAAGAACACCTGCAAAAATCATGCTGAAATTCTATGCCAAGTATTTTTTCTGAAAATATCGCCACTCAATATTTGTTCAAAAAGCCTTCATAGTGTATATTTCCAGTGCGGGAAATACTTGCTACCCAAATCCAAATATTGTATAGCGACAAATAGGGGCTATGACTTTTGGGTAGAGAAAATTATGACGAAAAGCACCGTAACTCCTTCATCAATAAACGGTTCTTGCTTAGAGAGAACGATGCTATACCATTGAAACAATCTCGCTCTTCCCATGTATTATCACTTTTTTTTCGAGGTGTTGCTATGAAACCCTTCCATTATCTCCGTGGCTTTTGTCTGAAAGCCTTATTCTACTTTGTTTGCGGGGCTTCGCTTTTTGCTCAACCTGCGCAAGACACGCTCTATATCAATTTTAACTCTCATTGCGAAGAAAGCGATAAAGACCCGGCGGGCGTAACGCTAAATTATGCCGCTAATCAAACGCAGTACACCCAATACCGCGCTTACGTCAAGCAAATTGCCGATATGGTGCGCTCGAAGGGCGGAAAGTGGAACTATCAATCGGATTGGAATTTCCTGCTTGCGGCGCAGCAATTTGATAAAGGCGACGCTTCGACCAATGGAAAAAATCTCTTGCGCTGGATGGCGGAAGACAATAATGGGCAAATTCAACTCGACCCCCACGCCCACCAAAACCAGTACAACTACGCCGATGTCGCCTATCTGCTCGACCAGCTTTCGCCCACAATTAAATCATCAAAAAATGTCGGCGGTTTTACGTGGAATGGTCCGATGGGAGCGCAAACGCTGATGGGAATGACCACCGCAGGTTTTACGTGGGATTCGCTGGCAAAGGGGTTGCGAGGACGCAAGTATCCGACCTATACGTGGAAGGCAGAGGTGCTGCTCGGCGGCGCAACGTACGATTACCGCCGTATGCAGACCGGACATGGCAACGACCTCAATCACAGTGGCGCATGGCGACCCCGCGACACCAGCAGCACGGGCTACATGAATCATACCTGTACGGCAGCATTAGCAAATATCGGCGTTGGCGACGATGCGCTCATCGACAGTACAAAGCCCGTCGCAACGGTTGTCACGGAAATTATGGCAAAAGTGCGGGCAGCCATTGCAGCAATGCGGACAAATCGCGGAAAGTTTTTTACGATGCAAATTCAAACAAATCAGCGTGATTTCTCGCGGGCAGGGTATCTGGATAAAATCAATATTTTGCTTGATTCTCTGCGCCCTCTGGCGACTTCGGGGCAAATCAAATGGGCGACCCACAGCGAAAAAGCCGCCGCGTGGAAAGCGCTCTACAACGAACAACCCAATTTTTACCCCTTGACCAACGGCGTTGACCAGTGTTCAACGCCTCCATCCGCCACACCAGCGCTCACACCGTCGGTGGCAACATTGCCTGATTTCGGTAGTGTCAATATCGGCAGAACGTCCTCCGTGCAGAGCTACACGCTCACTGGCTCTCGTCTCTCGGCAAGCGTTTCAGTATCGGCTTCGCAGGGTTTTCAAGTGGCAAATAGCGCTACGGGGCAATTCGCCAGCACGCTCACACTCACGCCAAGCAGTGGGAACCTCTCTGCACAAGTCTTTGTGCGGTTTTCGCCGACTTCTGCGGGAGTCATTTCCGGTACAATTACCCACGCAAGCGGCTCGGCAACAGCAACGACGCGCCTGAGCGGTACGGCGCTGCTTCCAAGCGCCGTGCGTGATGAACAAGGCGCAGTTATTTTCGCCGTAGCACCAAACCCGATTACGGACGAAATGCGTGTAGAATTTACACTATCTCGTGTAGAGCGCGTCAAATTGAGTTTGTACAATGCACTTGGTCAAGAAACAGCATCGTTACTTGATGTTGAATTGCCCAGTGGTCAACACAGCTATCAATTTTCACAAACCGTATTACCAAGCGCTTTCGGAGCATATTTTCTCCGCCTTCAAACGCCAACATTTACCCACACCCAAACCGTACAGGTGCAACCATGAAATCATTATTGTTGATTATTGCTTGGCTTATTGTTAGCATAACAAATATATCTGCCCAAACCTTTATTGCGCCTCGTGCTGTTGAGAATAACAAGTATGTTTATATGAACGTGGTGATGAATTGCCATGATTTTTCACAGGTAAAAACCTCCTACGAAACGCTCTCGCGGCTCTTTGCGATATATCGCAAGTATAACATCATCGCCGATTTTTATTTTACCGAACAGCTTGCACAGCGCTTGGAATGGAGTTATGTGGGATTTCTGGACTCGCTGCGCCGCGCCGGAATGGGCATCAATATTCATCACCGCTCCCCACACGCGCTGAATTTTCGCCCGACTCGCCGCGAGGCGCAAAACCCGCAACTCGGCATCATTACGCTCTTTCGTCAGGGGAAAACGGACGAAGCCATTGCTGAATGTGAAAAATGGGAACGTCGGCGCGTCAATGTTGCCACCGGCGGCTTAGATTCTGCCTTGGGCGGGTATGATTTTATTGAGCAAAAGTCCGGGACAAAGCCTGTTTGCGTGGGGTTTGGCATTAGCGGAAATTTCGATGCGGACAGCCTTGCAATTGGCGCAATGATTCCCCTGAAAAAATCCGGCTTACGCGCTACGGTTGATGAACACGAGGGCGGTGCTGATGCGACGTATCCGTTTATGTCGATTCGGGGCGTACTCGCGCGTCCTTCCGACAGCAGCATTACGCGCTGGGCGGCTGGAACGATGAAAAGTGATACGTTTTGGTGGAAAATGGTTCTCACGCCCGATGCAGACGCTTACAGCCCGCGCCGTTATGCGGAGCGCCAGATGGCGCAGGTGAACCGCAACCAACTCACGCTGATAAACGCTATCATGCACGAAACCGATTTTAGCTACGACCGACCGCCATTTTATTCGGTGTATTACGTCGAAGGCACGTCCGGCGCGACAAATCCCGTTCCCTACGACACGACAGCGTTTCCTACTGATCGCATTATTCCTTGGTCGCAGCGTCAAAAAGACGCAATTTGGGCGAAGTATGATTCGCTCATGCAATACATCGGGGCGCATCCGAATATTCGCACGATTACCATGCAAAGCCTCATAAACACTCTTTCGGACGACCGTGAGCGCTCCATTTCCCGTGAACAATGCCGCAATTTGGCAAGTCAAATTCTCACACAGGCTTCCGGCACAAGTTTTCGTCTACCGACAAAAAACTTTTTTACGATTCCGCAAACAACCGATTATTTTTCGCTTGCCGATGGCTACTACGCGCTTCAACGCTCGCTTGCTGATTACGCCAGCACGGGGCGATTGCCGGAATCGCTGGCGTTACGCGACCTTGTACCGCCTTTAGGTAATGGAACGGGCTTGACGGCAACGTTTTCGCCCACACTGAATGATGCACTGTCGGTAATACGCACTCAAGACAGCCTCCTTTCGCTACAAACCGCACAAAATCGCTATGGTGGGCGTATGCCCACGAGTATTGCACTTGGAACACGCTCATTGAACACGTTAGAATACTTCGTGCTGCTGGCACGGGCATTTCAAGCGGCAGACGGTGGCTCTGCAAGCGGCACGAGCGCTCTTGAAGCAAGGATGATTGCTATTCCGGCAGCACTCACCCCTCCGTCGGGTGCTATGCCGAGTCAAAATGGTCCGACAAACTGGACGGTAAAGCCCTTGCGCCGTCTGGCATCCGTTCCGACCTCGGTGCGCACCGAAGAAAATAGTTCCGATGGCGCACCCTTACTGGTTTCGCCCAATCCTATTTCGTCGGACGATGTTCGTGTGGAATATACACTTTCTTCTCGTTATACTGTCAATCTTTATCTTGTCAATTCTTTGGGGCAGAAGGTTTTGGCGATGCCTTCAGAAAACAGCCCTCAAGGGAAAACGAATATCGTGTTGAATATACACGAACTGCCACAAGGCTCATACACACTATGCGTAGAAGCGGGAACACAACGGATGGCACGCCTTATTCACATCATTCGCTAAAGCAAGCACTCCTGTTTTTAACAGCAATTTTTCTCCATTTCTTTTTTCTCCATTTCTCTGGCTTTTCTCCGATAAATTCAGCATATTCGGCAAAAAAATACCCTTTCCTTCACTTCTTTCTGTGTGTTATGGTGAACTTTACTTCTGCTCGAAGCCGTTCGGTCACGCTTCATTTGCGGGCTTTCGGCGCAGTGTGTTTATTGGTGGGCTGTTTGGCGTGTAGCGTGGTGCAGCCTGTACGTGTTTTGCCTGAAGGCACAACGCAAATAACAGGTTCGCTGGGCGGTCCTTGGCTGCCGAACTCAAGCCCGGCAATTATTGCGCCGTACCTGAATGTGGGCGCTATGCACGGCATTTCCGAAAATGTTACGCTGACAGGTAGCCTTCATGGAACACTGTTGCCATTTGGTGCGCTTGGTTTGGATTTGGGTGCTGCGATGCGCCTCATCAAGCAACAAGGCGTAGTGCCGGAACTGACCGCTAAGGCGCAAGTCTATGGTTTTTACGATTTCACCCCCGGAAGCACCTCCACACGTCCCGTTTCGGCTGATGGTGCGACGGCGGCAGGTGCGGTGCGGGTACTACCGTATCTTTCTGTAAACGCCAGTTATGAGCTGACGCAGGGACTTTTAGGGTATCTTGCTGTGGAGAATCTTTTCCAGCTATCTGCTGCGCCAAATTATTTCCTGACACCGACCGTAGGGCTTCAATACGCGCTTTCGCCGACCTTTAGCTTGCAAGGCGAGTGGAAATGGATGGCGGCAAATATTGATACCCGCAATGGTATTTTTCAGGGGCAATCCACGATTGGTTCGACGGGAAACTGGGGCGTATTTCTCGGTTTTAACTGGACGATTGCACAAAAAGCCTCTGCTTCCGACGCGAAATAACATTTTTCCCAATAACGCTCATTCATTTTCAATACTACCATGAAACGCTCATCAATCCTCATTCTGTGCGCTGTCGTAGCTCTGAGCGCACTTCCTGGCTGTGCTTCGATGGACGGCTTCCTTTTTAACACACAAAAAGTGACCAGCTATGTGCTGCCGGACAGCGTGATTCCGGTATCGGCACGGCAGGAGATTACATTCAAATCAGGAACGTTTACCTTGTATGCGTACTTCGTGAAATCGCCCCGTGCAACGGCTTCCACGCCGACAATCTTCTATCATCACGGCAACTTTCAAGGGATTCAGTCCTATTGGGACAGAATGGAATATTTCTACAAAGCCGGCTACAACACGTTTATCTACGATTATCGCGGCTTTGGCAGAAGCGAAGGACAATCCTCGCAAGAGGGCTTGGAAACTGACGCGGAAGCAGCATTGGCAACATTACTGGCTCGGAGCGACGTGAACAAAAATAATATTCTGCTCTATGGTTATTCCTTGGGCGGTGTGCCTTCGGTCTATCTTGCGAGTAAATATGCGGCTCCCAACGCAACATTCCAACCCAAAGGGCTTGTGACAGAGGCGATTTTTGCCTCAACCTCAGACCTTGTGCAAAGCGGTACGCTGCTGGATATTCCGGGCGGTTTTGTGATGCGAGATGAGTTTGCCAATATCGTGCGGATAGCAAATATTCGCTGCCCACTCTTGCTGATGCACGGCACAGAAGACCGCTTTATTGACATCAAACGCCACGGCGAAAAACTCTTTGCTGCCGCACCAAACAATCTTTCGCCGGCAAAAGAATTTTTCAAAATTCCGGGTGCCGGGCATAGCACCATTCCTGAAACAATGGTGCTGACGAATTACATTGCGAAATTGCAGGATTTCACCACAAAAATTCGGTAATCATCAAGGGCAAAAATGAGTCATCACCAGCATATTCATACCGCCGATGTTGTGCGAAGCGAGGGCGTACCGCTTTCTCAGGCAACACACGTTATGCTGCTTCTGCACGGACGCGGCGGGACAGCAATGGATATTCTTTCGTTAGCGCGATTTTTTCAGACGGAGGGACCAAAAATATCATTTTTAGCGCCCGAAGCAACGGATTATACATGGTATCCCAATTCCTTTCTTGCGCCGATTGCATCGAATGAACCTGGCTTGTCATCGGGCTTGACGGTCATTAAAACGCTTTCCGATGCGGCATTGGAACGCGGCGTACCGCTGGAACGCCAATATTTGCTGGGCTTTTCGCAGGGTGCGTGTTTAATGCTGGAATTTGCTGCCCGCAATGCACAGCGTTACGGCGGTGTTTATGCCTTTAGCGGTGGTGTCATTGGTCCTGACGGCACTCCGCGCAACTATGCCGGAAATTTTGCTGAAACACCTGTTTTTATGGGCTGTAGTGATGTTGACCCGCATATCCCAAAGGCGCGGTTTCTTGAAACAGCCGAGATATATCGGCAACTCGGTGCAAAGGTGACCGCACGGCTCTATCCCAATATGCCACATACGATTGTGGAAGATGAAATCGCTGCTGCACGGCAATTATTTGACGAATCACTGTAAATACAGAGTATTATGCTAACCGTTATGAATATCTTTACGCTTGTTCTCGCGCTTAACGCTTTGTGGTTTGGGGCGGCGTTCAATTTTTTTAGCCTACAATCGCGCAAAGCGGCAAAAATTCTTACGCCGTATTCGGAGCGAGAGAATATCCTCTTTCCAACGCTAGTGTGGAGTGTGAAATTTTTAGGCGGGATGAATTTGGCATTGTCCGCATTTGCCGTTGTGTTGCTTTTTTCGCGTGAAATATTCCCTGATGCACGGCAGAATTGCATTTTCGCCGTAATTTTCGCTTTGGCACACGGTACGCAATTTGCTTTTAATTTGCCACTTGCCCTAGCAGAGCGCAGGGCACAAAAACCTCTCTGGAAGGTGCTTTCGGGACCGATGCTGTTTATTTTTATCGTTGATGCCACGCTCACGGTGGCGAATCTTTGTTGTGCTGCTGTGTTCTTTAACCGCTAATCTACCCAAATTCCATGCTCGACCACGTTTCAACCTTCACCCGCTCGACCGTACTGGAAGCCCAACGCGACGGGCTTCTGAAGGAATTGCGGGCAAAAGGGATTCGGAATGAAGCAGTATTGCGGGCGATCGCTCAGGTACGCCGTGAAGACTTTCTCCCCGATGCACTCAAAGCGCGTGGGTATGAGAACGTCGCACTGCCCATCGGCGCAGGGCAGACTATCTCGCAGCCGTACACAGTTGCGTTTATGACCGAACTCCTCATGCCCACGAATACAGAGCCTTCTGAGGAAATCTTGTCACGCTACACTATTCTTGAAATCGGTACAGGAAGTGGCTACCAAGCCGCCATTTTGGGCGCAATGGGCTTTCGTCGGATTTATACCGTCGAGCGTATTCCCGAACTTCTTGCCGAGGCACAAAAACGATTTACCGCACTTGGAATACCCGTAATGACACGCCTTTCGGATGGTTCGCTTGGATGGAGTGAATACGCGCCTTTTGATGCAATTATCGTTACGGCGGGTTCGCCCGATGTACCGGAAAAACTCGCACAACAACTCTCTGTTGGTGGCAAAATGGTCGTTCCCGTGGGATCGCAGACACATCAACGTTTGTACCGTATCACAAGGCTTCATGCGGGTTTGGGGGCAGATGCATTTTCTGCCGAAGAATTTCAAACGTTTCGCTTTGTACCCCTAGTGGGCGAACAAGGCTGGCGGTAATCAAGGAACAAGGCGCTTTTACGCTCAAAACATATCACTTAAAACTGTTTCCTCTTTACTATGGCAAACGCTTCATCGTTGAAAATATTTCCTATCGAATCTGGTCCTGTCGCCACATTTGGCTACATGATTTCGGATGCAGACTCAGGTTTGGCGGCAGTGATTGACGTGCCGCTTGGCAGTGCCGATTTTTTTATTGAAAATGCAAAACAGGAAAACGTCCGCATTGCGCACATCGTTTTGACGCACTCACATTGGGATCATACGGGTGATGTTGCGGCATTGCAACGCGCTACACAAGCCCCTGTCGCGGTTCATCCCGACGACGAATATCGTTTGGGCGAGCCGAACAAATTCACCAGTGTTCCGCTACCTTTCACACTAGAACCCTGTAAAGCTGATAGTTACTTGCGCGGCGGCGATGTGTTCCGATTAGGCGCATGGGAACTTGAAGTACGTCACACGCCTGGACACACCGAAGGCGGTATTTGCTTGATTGACCACGCCCGCAACCTTGCTTTTGTGGGCGATACGTTATTTGCCGGGAGTATTGGACGGACAGACCTGCCCGGTGGCGATACTGCGACACTGCTTCATGCTATTCGCACACAACTTTTTACGCTGCATGACGATACTATTGTTTTACCCGGACACGGGGAGCGTACACGCATTGGTATCGAAAAACGCACAAATCCATTTTTAGTGTAATCAACAATAAAACAAGCAGATAGCAGATATTTTTGGCAAAGGAATAGCGTTACAATTTGTTTGTGATAAAAAAAAATCCTACATTTGCAGTCTGCTTTTGAAAAAAGTATGCCTTGAGGCATGATACAATCTCAAACGCAGCCTTGTTCAGCAAGGAGACGTGGCCGAGCGGTTAGGCAGAGGTCTGCAAAACCTTGTACGGCGGTTCAAATCCGCCCGTCTCCTCTTTTTGGTAGTAACCTTCTTTTTCATTGTCTTAGCATTATGGCTACAACAGCAGATTTGAGAAAAGGCGCAGTCCTAAAATTCAATAACGACCCGTGCCTCATTTTAGAATCCGAGCATCGCACACCGGGTAACCTTCGCGCTTTTTACCAGGTAAAAATGCGCAATCTTCGCAGTGGCAAACTCACCGAAACCCGCTTCCGTTCAGGCGAGACGCTGGAATTTCTGCGAGTAGAAAAACGCGAGTATCAGTATCTTTACAAAGACGGCGATAGCTTCGTTTTTATGGATAAAGAAAGCTACGACCAAGTAAGCGTCGAGCCGAAAATAGTTGGCGAATACGCAAAATACCTCAAAGAAGGCTCTGATTCGTATATTACCTTCAATGACACGGAAATTCTCGCTGTTGAAATGCCTTCGCACGTCAATCTGCGCGTCGCTCAGACTGAGCCGGGCGTAAAGGGCGATTCGGTCAACAACATTATGAAGCCAGCAATCATGGAAACCGGCGCAGAGATTCCTGTACCAATTTTCGTGAATGAAGGCGATATGATTCGTATTGATACGGCGACGGGCGCATATATTGAGCGCGTCAAGGGCTAACGTCCGTTTTGTTTGTGTGTTCCCGCAGCATACTTGCGCTGCGCTATTATGAAAATACCATCGTTTAACCTCATTCCTACCCGCTATGGACTTGCAGTACCTTCGCCGCTTGCTCAAAATCTTTGATGAAAGCACAGCCGTTGACCTAGAAATTGAAGAAGAGGGAATAAAGCTGCGTCTTTCCAAGTTCTCCGAGCATCAAGCCGCCATTGCGAGTAGCCCGCAGGTAATTCATATCCCATCGGCAATGTCATCGCCGTCGGCTCCCGCACAAGCGCCACAGGTGAGCGCTGCTCCGCAAGTTGCGGCAGCCCCGACACCAAGCGCCTCAGCGCCAATCGCTGCCGAAGAGAAAAAGACACACCAAATCTGTTCGCCCATCGTCGGCACATTCTACCGTGCGCCTGCCCCTGACGCGGATTCTTTCGTGCAGGTTGGTTCGCGTATTTCGGCTGGTGCAACGCTCTGTATCGTCGAGGCAATGAAGTTGATGAATGAGATAGAAAGTGATGTTTCGGGGACAGTGGTGAAAATTCTTGTCGAAAATGGTCAGCCTGTCGAGTACAATCAACCGCTTATGCTGGTTGAGTTGAACTAACTCCTCACGGATGACGAGTAAAGAATAATGAGCCGTCTCAAGTACGTCACGGTGATATACTCAGAAAGGGCAAAATTGCATACGCAGTACCCGCCCGACGGCAGCGTAGTTACTCTCTTCAGCCGCCGGACGGGAAGAATTTTCGACCTTCTTCAGTATAGTCTCACGCCAATTCCACTTCGCAAGCCTCGCCAACTCTTGCTTCGTTCATTCGTAATTCTTCACTCGTCATTTCCCAGAGAATTATGTTTAAGAAAGTTCTAATTGCCAATCGTGGCGAAATTGCCTTACGTGTCATTCGTGCGTGCCGCGAACTTGGCGTGAAAACAGTCGCTGTCTATTCCGAAGCCGACCGTAGTTCCCTTCACGTCCGCTTTGCCGATGAAGCAATTTGTATTGGGCAAGCTGCCAGCAAGCAGAGTTATCTTTATATTCCCTCCATTATCGCCGCCGCTGAAATTAGCGAATCCGATGCGATTCATCCGGGCTATGGCTTCCTTTCTGAAAATGCTGATTTTGCCGAGATTTGTACTGATTGCGGGTTCAAATTTATTGGTCCCAAGCCATTTTCCATTGCCAAAATGGGCAATAAATCCGTTGCAAAAGAAACCATGCGCGAGGCGAATGTTCCCGTTATTCCGGGCAGCAAGGGTATCGTTTCGACCTTAGAAGATGCACAGCGTCTTGTGGCAGAAATTGGTGTCCCCGTGATGCTGAAAGCCTCTGCCGGCGGCGGTGGAAAAGGAATGCGCCTTGTAACGGCGCTGGATGGTGTCGAACAGGCATACATCACCGCTCGAACTGAGGCGGAAGCCGCCTTCAGCAATCCCGATCTTTACATTGAAAAATTTGTCGAAGAGCCGCGCCACGTTGAAATTCAGGTTTTTGGCGACCAGCATGGGAATGTGATTCACCTGAACGAGCGCGAGTGTTCGATTCAGCGCCGCCATCAAAAACTCATTGAAGAAGCGCCATCGCCAATTTTGGATGAAGAGTTGCGCCGTAAAATGGGTGAAGCGGCTGTAAAAGCAGCAAAAGCAGTGGATTACGAAGGTGCTGGCACGGTGGAGTTTTTGGTGGACAAACACCGCAATTTCTACTTTATGGAGATGAATACGCGTATCCAAGTAGAACACCCCGTTACCGAAGAAGCGCTTGGTATTGACCTTGTGAAAGAGCAGATTCGCGTCGCTGCTGGAGAAAAGTTGTCAATTTCCGGCGGAGCGCCACGCCGCCATTCGATTGAATGTCGTATCAATGCTGAAGACCCTTACCACAATTATCGCCCTTCGCCGGGTAAAATCACGGCACTCCATTTCCCCGGCGGACCTGGTATCCGCGTGGATTCTCACATCTACGAAGGCTACTCCATCCCACCGCATTACGACTCGCTTATCGCAAAACTGATTTCTATCGGCGCAAACCGCACCGAAGCTATTGCCCGCATGAAACGCGGCTTGCAGGAATTTGTGATTGAAGGCATACACACGACTATTCCTTTCCATCTCAAAATGATGGACAACAAAGACTTCATTTCAGGCGAGTTTGATACCAAATATTTGGATAATCATAATTGGCAAGATTTTTAAGGAACTGTGAGAAGAAGCTATGAGTGAAGCGGTCTCCGTTCCGAATAATCTTCGCATTATTCATGCTTCTACGCCCCAAGAAATGGCGACGTTCCGCCTTCTTGCAGAGGAACTTCTTGTAGAATATGGTTTCGACCTCAGTTTTCAAAATGTTGATGATGAATTGGCGCATCTGCCCGGTAAATATGCCACACCACAAGGCGCGATTTTGCTGGCATTTGTTGACGATGTTCCTGCCGGATGTGTTGCCGTGCGCCCTTTGGAAGAGGGAATTTGCGAAATGAAGCGTTTGTACGTGCGCCCGCGCTTTCGCGCTTTGAAATTGGGACGCTTGCTGAGTGAGCGCCTTTTGGAACACGCCAAAACAAGCGGCTACCGCTTCATGCGCCTTGACACCCGCCGTGAACAGATGCACCGTGCTATTGCAATCTATTCATCACTTGGATTTTACGAAATTCCGCCGTATAATGTGAATCCGTTTCCCGATATTTATTACATGGAGCGAGATTTATCACGCCCTCTGTAACAGACGATGACCAAAATCAATCCTTCTTCTCAATACTTTTTTCCGGAGATACCATGACTTTTCCTGAAACACTCAGCTATACCAAAGAACACGAATGGGTGCGCGTCGAAGGCACAATTGGCTTTGTCGGTATTACCGACCATGCGCAGGGCGAACTTGGCGATATTGTCTATGTTGATATTCCCGACGCTGGCGCAAGCGTGAAACAGGGCGATGTTTTCGGCACAATCGAAGCTGTGAAGACCGTTGCCGACCTTTATGCACCGGTGAGCGGTACGATTCTTGAATTTAACGCCGCCATCAACGACGCTCCCGAATCGGTCAACAACGACCCTTACGGTGCGGGCTGGATTATCAAAATGGAACTTTCCAATCCATCGGAAGTGTCGGCATTGATGGATGTTGCTTCCTACAAAGCACTTGTCGGTCAATAATTCTCATCCGCAAGCAGCATTTTCCTCGTTATTCTTCTTTTTTTGTCAGCATGAAATACCTCATTCAATTCTCCGGCGTGGCTTTAGGGCTGTTTCTCGGCTTATATTTGCCATTAGAAAAACCTCGCCCAATGTGGTGGAAATTGATATTAGTCGCTATGCTGACGATAATGACACTCTTTGCACTCGCCCCGCGCACCGCCGGAACGTTTGCCGATGCAGTAATTATGCGCCGTGCGGGTGCAAACCCCGTTGTTCCGGTGAAAGTACAGATTGACGAGGTAATTTCGGCGCAAAATGCCCAATCGGAGCCAATCGTTTGCCGCATGACCGATTTTAGCGAAGGCGGCGAGATACAAGCCTTTGTGCGTGTTCCACAAAATCTTGTTTCGGAATTAGTTGGCGTAAAAAAAGCAATTATCGCATTGGAGCGCGACAGTGCCGCGACGGATAACGTTTTTCTTGCAAAAAGTGTTATTGCCGTTAATCCCTATATGACGCTGCCTTTTATTCCTCAACTGGAAGAGCGAGCGCGGAATCTCTACTTCCACGTACCAATGTCGTGGGTGGCAATGCTGGCGTACATTATTGCCATGGTCTATGGCTTCCGCTACTTGAAAACCCGCGATATTGGCTATGACATTAAATCTTCTTCGGCGGCAGCACTGGGGACGCTTTTCACGATATTGGCAACTGTCACGGGGGCGATTTGGTCGAAATTCAACTGGGGTGAATTTTGGAATTGGGATCCGCGTCAAACCTCAATTTTCGTGCTGTTGCTTATGTACGGCGCTTATTTCGCCTTGCGTCAAGCGATTGACAATGAAGAGCGGCGCGGACGGCTTTCGGCGGTGTATGTTGTTTTTGCGGCTGTTCCGGCGCTATTTTTGATGTTTATTTTGCCCCGCATCATCGACGGTCTGCATCCGGGAGCAAGCAATGATAGCAATATCGGACCTGTTTTAAGCGCAAAAAAAGAGGATTTGAATGTGATTAAGCAATTTATTTTCTCTTTGGCGTTTGGCGGTTTTACGATGCTCTTTTTCTGGATGCTTTCCCTTCAAGTCCGCATCAAAATGCTTCAGCACCGCAACGACCAATAACTTCTTTCTCAAAAGGCACACACGATGAAATATATTGACCTCCAAAGTGCCCTTATCTCTGCCTTTGTTGGCTCAGTTATTACGCTGTTTCTGGCGTATATCAGTGGTTCGTCGTTTTCTGCACTGCCGTTTCCTATTATTGCAATTTTGTCTGGTTTTGTGGTTACCGGCATCGTGGAAGGTATCTTGTCGAAAGGGGTAACAATTCTGGAACCCGCTATTGGTGCGGTTTTGGTGGGAGTGGTATTGTTTATTGTCCTGCCGATGATGAATATACGCGGCTTCCGCGACCTTGATAGCGCGGTGCTGGTGGTGATGTTGGTCAATGGTGTGATTTTATCGGCACTCGGCGGTTGGGTCGGAGAAAAGCTACAAGGAACACTTGACGATGATATTCCCGATGAAAGCCCGATAGATTGGGGCTGGGTGCTGTGCGGCGCGGCGCTTGCCACAACGATTACGATGCTCTTTGCCAGCTCGCTTGTTGTGGTCTTGGGGTATCATCTTTCCAATCATTTCATGGCGTTTTTTCTGGGGTTGTTTATTGCGGGTTGTATTATTGGTTTTCGCTCGCCGGGCGTTGCAGTCAAAGAAGCCGGAGTATCGGGCTTCTTGGCAGTGGTGTTGAATATTGATATTGTGTGTGTTGCTTTGGGAATGTTGGATATAACGACCATTTTAAGCGGTCTCGTGCTGGGGATGCTGATGACGCTCTTGGGCGGTTGGGTAGGAGAAAAAATACAAGAAGCACGGGAACAACGCTGAGGCGGGTTGAAGCAAAATTTTCAGGTCTCCCTGCACTACACGCTTTTTGAAGTGTAGTAGAGGGAGACCTGAGTTTTTTTGATAGAAGGAAAATTAGTCTGCCAAATGAAACGCCGCTTTGACAGCCTCATAATTGCTAATATCCATCTGCGCAGCCAGCGCAACCGTTGTTGTACCGGGTATGGCAACGACGCGGAAGGTGATAGCATCTGTTGGCGTAGGCGGAACAACCGTATTGGAGTTATTGATGAACATCTGCACTTGCCCTTGTTGATATTGAGCATCAACAACTTGGATGAAATTTGACCCATATCGAATGACAGGAAGTTGTTGCCACGTTACAGGACGATTTGTTTCATCCACCCGCAAAAACACGAGAACCACTCCGCTTGTCATAATGCTCTGCGTGATATTCGCAGCCGATTTCCAGCCTGATTGCAAATACGCGCCCGGTGTACCACCACCGAAACCGCGCCAATCCGCAATAGCGACCGTAATCGTGGTGGTTTGCGCTGATGCGGCTGCTGTGCCGGGAGCGCCAGTTGCGCCCTGCTGTCCTTGAGGACCTTGGGGTCCCGTCGGTCCCTGTGGTCCTGCTGGACCTTGGCACGAAACAATAGCAACGACGGCAAGCACGGCAACACACTGCATGAGCAGAGAGAAGCCTGAGCGAAATAATTTGTCGGCAAAATTCATATTAACTCCTTGAGAAGTGTGTTGAGAATGACTACGGATTTGCATACTAGAGCGACGACAATAGGTAAGGGAAAGATGCTTGAAACCTCGCAAAGGATTAACATTGATTGCACAAAAAACCGTTTGTTATCAACATTGTCCTGTCCTATCGCCCTTGGGCGGGCGTTTCAATGCGAATTTCTACCAAACGCGAGTAACAGCGCCCCTCCGGAGTATGGTCGGGATAAATGCCCATACTTCCGCCGCGTCCGGCGACAATCGGCGTAGGTACGTGGTTTCCGGGCGAGATAATCTGCGTCAGTGTTTTGGCAATCTCTTTTGCACGATTGGTGGAAAGTTCCGTATTCCTTGTCGGATTACCCATTGTATCGGTGTAGCCCGTGATAAAAACTTTCGCTGCCGCATCAATTCTCATTCCGGCAATTTCGCCAAGAATGCGCTCGTGCGCTGGGGTCAAGGACGAAGAATTGGGCGCAAACTGAATAAAACGGTAGGTTTCGATGCTTTTATCCGCATCATTTGACCCGTCAAGAGTGATGGTGCGGCGTTTTTTCGCAATAGTCCGTTGCTCAATCGGTATGGAAATTGTCGCCGAACCGCCCTCGCCTTCTTCTTCCAAAAAGTCGAAATTACAACGAATAGCATCTTCTGTGCGAGGTACTGTGCGCTGTTCACGCGACGGATGCCAGTAAACAACGCTGTCCGGCGCTCCCAGATAACTCAGCGTTTGGATGGTTTGTTTGCTCTGGTCAATTTTGAAGCGCCATTTGCTGATGCGCCCTTGCGTCGAGGCACGTAGCAGAAATTTTACGGCTGGTGGTGTGGATTCAAGCAGCGTGTCGGCAAGAGTGAGCGGACGCAGAATATTCCACACATCGGAGTAAATTTCCACACGGCGATTTTCTGCCTGAGCCGCTTCGGTACTCAGCGTGTTGGCTTCTGCGGGCAGCCCCCGTGCTTCGACAACAAGGCGTTCCATCGGGATACGCCAGACATCGCGTAAATACGTCATCACTGCTTCGGCACGGCGTGTCGCAAAAGCGATATGCGATGAATCCGACCGTTCCTCGTCGGCACTCACGCAGCCAACAATGCGAATACTAGCGGTGGGGTTCTCTTTCAGGCGTTTGCCGATGATGTTCAGCGCATGGTAATAGATGTCCAATGTTCCCCATTTCGCCATAATTTTTTCAGAAAAAGAGGCGGTTTGTGTCGGCAAAAGCCGTAAATACCGTGCTGCGAGGACATCACTGTTTTTGTCGAAAAAAATATAGGGCAGGAGCGGGTGCATCTGACGCGAAAATGTTTCTTCCATCCGCAAGCGCAAAAGTGGCGATTCTCCGCCACTCGAATCCAATGCTATTGGCGTGATATTGATTGCCAAACGTGGCGTTTCTGCTGTCCGCACGATTGCCGGGGGCAGATACCGACGCGCTGCTTCGGGGGAATACCGAAAACTCACGCCACCGCGAAGGCTGTTAATTGTCCACGTCTGATTTGTCGGAAGATCTCTCACAAATGGCGTAAAATTCTGTGCGTACCACACCTCTGGCGCAAGAAACAGGGTTTCGTCAATATCCAACGGAATGGCATAGCTCAAGCCCGCAAGAAGACTCACGTGCGGGAAATAGAGATTGGGAATATTGCGTTCGGGAGTGACAACGACACTTTTTTGATTGATGTCTGGAAAGGCAATAAGACCTGTCGCATCGTTAATAATAGCTAATTCTTGCCTTAACGTTCCGAGGTTCACACCGATTCTTCCTCCCAAATACACCGAAGCATTTGGAAAAGGATGCCATGCGGCAAGCGGCTCAAGAGAAATTGTCATGAGACTGGTAACAAAACGCGATTCAATTTGCGCTGATACATCACCGCCATTGAGCCCAAAAGCGGCAGAGTCGCGCAAACTCATCGTGCCACTAAGGTTAGTAAGAGATATACGCCCTGCAAGCGAGAAGTCATGGGAAAATGGCTTTTCAAAAAGTGCGCCAACAGTAAATCCTGTACCGCTTCCACCTGTATATGGTAGTAAAGACTGCACAGCTGGTAATACCGTTGTATCGTATTGTGGTGCAAACCTCACCAATTCTGAGGGCGGACCAAACATCGCTTGATGAACATTTGTCCCGTAATTCCCAAAAATACCGACACGCCAAACCACTGGCTCGCGTTGCTGTAATTGCGCTTGAGCGCCTACCGCACCAATACTGCTTTGCACCAGAAAGCCACCAAACGCTGCCCAGCACAAAACGCACAAACTCCGCAACCATGCCGTACTGTGCCTTGGGTTGCGGAGATGTGGATAAAAATTGGTATGATGGCGTTGCGATCGTTTCATCGGGCAAGAGAAAGTATTGCGGTTCGGTATGTTTCCACGCCGCCGCTTGATGTTCGCATCACAAGGAAATATGCGCCTTTGGGAACATCGCTCACATCAAATTCCGGCGAGTATGAGCCTTTAGTGCGCCGCTCGTTGGCGAGGAGCGTTTTGATGCGATTGCCAAAAGCATCTTGTAGCCATGCCGAGACAGTTTGCTCTTGGTCGCCGTGCTTGGAATCAAGCGTGTAATCCAGTACAAATGCGCCTTCGGTGCTAGGATTCGGGTGCGGCGCAATAGTGAGTGTTATATCGTCTGGCGAGTGAGTCTCTGTCCCTTCTGGCACCACAGCTATACTGCCGCCGATAAATGCTCCTGCATTGAGCAAGCGGAAGTTCCCAAGCGTCGTATCAATGCGAATGCCCTGAATAGCTTTGCCAGTAGGCGTAAGGCACGCAATATTCTCTAAAAACAGCCCTGTTGCTGTGGTCGTGCGAACATTACTTGCGGCTGCGCCTACTTGCCCCGATGGTATCAAGGCGATGACACGCAATGCGCCAACAATGGTAGAAGTGACGTTGGACGGGACATTCACGGGCAGATTCATCGTAACAAAGCGGTTCGGAACGCTGTCGCGGCGATTTTGGACAAGCCCAGGCTGGTTTGAAGTCAGTACGCCCAAAAGATTTGCATTAAAACGCAACGTAAAGGTAAGACTTGTTGCACCGACCATTTGTGCGGTATTGAGCAAATTGGCAAGGCGGAATTGTATGTCAAACTGACGATTTTGTACTGAAGAGTACGAATCAGTTCCAAGCCGCAGACGGACAGAAGCAATGGTAATGGAAAGCGTGTCGGATTCAAGCAAACAATTGTTTTGATTGCGTACCTGCACGTAATACGTTCCGCTTTCTGTGGGTGAGCAATCCCAGCCATTTTCAATGCCCCTTGCCGAATCTTTCCCAAAACGGCGAACCCAATAATAGTTCGCATTGGGCAATTGTGGATTCACGACGGTCAGGTAGTTTCCTACGCGGCGAATAACGGGCTTTGTCGGAATCGCAAACATGGTCGTGCGGACAGCATTAGAAACGCTTTCGCAGCCATTGGCATACGCTCGCACGGTGTATAAACCGGGCGCATCAAAGGTATATTTTTCGCTTGTCGTACCAGTCGTCGCAATCCCCGTCAAGGGTGTACCATTAAAAAACCACTCATAACGGTCAAAGCCGGGCGTGGCTTCGAGCAGTACGCCATCGGTGCCATCGCCATAGTTGCAAAACGAGGATTTACCGCCCCTTGCGTTCAAGGTCAGCGTGATTGCTGTCGTCGAGCGCACCAGAGCGCTTGTGGAGGCTTGGCAGCCGTTATTATCAATCACGGTAAGGCGATATTCGCCTTCGGGGACAACGACGGTGCGGGTGTTGCCGACGCTTTCACCCGTGCGAGCATTCTCCCAAAAATAATTACGAAAATCCGATGAAGCAGAAATTTTTGCACCACCGGAGCAGTATTCCCGAAAGCCAGTAATATCCACACGCGGACCAACAGCAATTATCGAAGAAATCTGTGCTGTGGTCGAAAGATTTTGGCACGATGCGGGTAATGTTTGGCGGACTTGCAGGGTGTAACGCTCGGATTGTTCAATCGGCGAGGATAAAAAGAGCGTAAATGACTTATCGAACGCGCTTTGCGAGGCACTTGTGGTAATGCCGAAGCGCTGCGATGACACCTGCGTAATCGTGCGGGCAACGCCTCGTGCGCTCACAAGCGAGAAAACGCCGCTTGTGACGGCGTTCACGAGAACATTATCCGAGATTTCAACGTTAAGTGTGCTGGTTTGGCAAACATTACGTGGCGCAGCAAGACTTTTGAGGCTTAGGGGAATTTGCGCGGTTAAATTTGGTGAGGATGAAAATCCCATATCAATCGTATAGCCAAAGCGATGATTGTCGGGATTCAGAACAAGGAGCATAAATTCGTCACCCGGATTGACATTGCGGACGGGCTGGCTAAAGGCAGGATTGTTCTCCTCTTCGGGGCTTATTTCGATTGCGCCTGTCAAACCACCATTACTTGCGCTGTTGCAGCGAATTGGTGGGCCCAAACGCCCACAATTAGTGCTGTCGGTCACTCGAAAGAGCGCCCAATCAAGATTCACGCGCCCATTCCGGCTGCCATTTTCATTAAGGGGATCAATACCAAAACCCAAATCTCCCTTTTGGTACACCGTCAGTTTATACCACACGCCATTGGTGCGTAAGGTTGCTGTTGCGGTAATATTCACACAAGACAATGAAGGCAAAGACTCCTGTAAAAAAGTGCTATCGGTCGGAAACGACGCACGGAATGTTGTTTGGCAAAAGGTAATAGCTTCTGAACAGCGCAAACCACGCTGCCCAGCGATTTGCGCTTGGGCTAGATGAGTCGAGACAAGTAATAGTGCCGCTATGAACGGAACAGTACGTATCTTGAGGCGGAGAATGCTAGACTGACAAAAAGGATTCATGGACGAGAAAAAATATGCAACAATGGTTCGGAGAAGCAAGCAGCACGGCATGGTTTTCGCGCTGAGAATACTCCTCTGGTAATTTACCCAAAATACGTGCCATTTCAAGTGTTTATCAAGCGATTGCGGCGGGAATTTTTCCACATTTATCCAAGAAGGCTTCGCGTCTGTACTTCGGGTAAACCCAAGATAAGAAAAGCATGGAAACAGTCAAAACATCCTCTATTACTCCCCGAAAAATATGCCTTTGCCGTGCCTTACAATGAAACATTGTGCGAGGCGTTTTCTGAAAACGTTTCAGAATGAGATGAAAGCAGGACGAGATCGATAACCGACGAAAAATTTGGATTGTTTTCCAATTACTCGCGTAGCGATTTTTTCAACAAAAAGCCCGTCACATCAAGTGTAACGGGCTTTTTCTTCGAGCCAACCATCGGATTCGAACCGACGGCCTGCTCATTACGAATGAGCTGCTCTACCAGCTGAGCTAGGTTGGCATGACTTTTTGACAGGCGTTCAAAAAGAGATTACAAATTTACGAGCCTTCCAACGTTTTTCCAAATTTTTTTCTTTCCAAAACAATCTTTGGCGGCTGAAAGCAAGTAATATTTCTCTCTCCAGCCGCCCAAGAAGGTTAATTCTCCTAATGTGCAGCGCCTACGGCTTGACCATTGGCAGTTGCACCACGAAAACCAAGCACCGTACCGACTTCATCAAATGCTTCGATGATACGGTCAAGATGAACTTGTTCGTGCGAAGCCATATAACTGGTGCGCATCATGCTCATATTCGGCGGTACGCCCGGTGGAACAAAGGCATTCACAAAAACATCGCGGTCATAGAGTTGCCGCCAGTACATCAGCGCATTTTCGAGCGAACCGACGATAACCGGAACGATGCCCGTTTGTGCGTCCAGCACTTGAAAACCCTTTTCTCGCAAGCCTTTTCGGGCGTAAGCGGCGTTTTTGACTAACTGGTCAACAAGTTCCGGCTGCTCTTCCAATATGGTGAGTGCTTCCAGTGCTGCACCGCACGATGCCGGAGTCGGGCTGGCACTAAAAATCAGCGCTGGGGAATTGTGTTTGAGATAGTTAATCACGCGCTCAGGACCGCCAATAAAGCCGCCCAAGGACGCAAAGGTTTTTGAGAATGTTCCCATCGTCATATCAGCTTCGATGCCGAAATGACTTGCCGTGCCGCGTCCGCCTTTGCCAATAACACCCGTAGAATGGGCATCATCCACTAACACTCTTGCGTCATATTTTTTCGCAAGTTTGACAATTTCCGGTAGGTTCACAATTGCACCAGTTACGGAAAATACACCGTCGGTGACGATGAGTTTCCCGGCGGAATCGGGTATTTTGGCAAGAACACGCTCTAAATCCGCCATGTCATTGTGTTTGTAGCGGACAAACTCTGCCAACGCACCTTTTGCCAGCAATGCGCCGTTAACAATACACGCGTGATTCTCTTTATCGGAGATAACATAGTCACCGCGCTGCACCAAGCCAGAAACGACACCAAGAGCGGTTTGGTAGCCAGTGCTGTAGAGCAGCACCGATTCGTATCCCAAGAACTTTGCAAAACGTGCTTCCAGTTCGTTGTGGAGATCGATTGTGCCAGTCAAATACCGAGAGCCGGAACAG
Organism: Ignavibacteria bacterium; assembly: GCA_947459425.1. GTDB lineage: Bacteria > Bacteroidota > Ignavibacteria > Kapaibacteriales > UBA4661 > PH2015. The sequence goes on along the minus strand of CANHDJ010000002.1, from coordinate 96,653 downwards.
CTTGTGCCGTACTTGTCAATGGCACGTTTGGCGGCTTCGCGGACGCGCGGATGTCCGGTGAGTCCGAGATAATTATTCGAGCCAGCCATAACGACTTTGCGCCCTTCCATCATGACCACAGGACCTTCGTTTTCCTGTACTGCGCGGAAATAAGGGTACATATCAAGCGCCTTGACTTCATCGGCGCGGGTAAATTCTAAACATTTTTGAAACAAATCCACAAGAACGCTCCTTGCAAAAAAGCCGATAGTACAGCTACATGAAAGAAAAATCAGTATTTATGCCACAAGGTAGTTGATATATCAATTATTATGATAGAAACCGCAATATACAACTTGTCGGCAAAATGCGGAAGCGCCGAAAAGCATTCAATAAAAAAAGTTTCTTTATCATCCCGTAATACCGCATCAAATGGAGCATTCTTCCGTATCGTGGAAATATACCTCCAACGACGAAGAAAGAAATTCTCCGAAGAAAAGAGACATTTTGTATCTTTGGCGGATACGAGTATTTCTCTCCCATTAGACCAAAACGCCATTATGCTCGAATATGCTGTCGAATTTATCCAAGGGCTGCCACCACTCGGCGTGCTGGCGTTTGTCTGCTTTATTACCTTGTTGGAAAATGTTTTCCCGCCCTCGCCGAGCGATACGATTCTCGTTTTTTGCGGTACGCTCATCGGCTTGGGAACAGTAGGATTCGCGCCGATGATTGCCTCAGCAACACTTGGAAGTGTCCTTGGCTTTCTTGCCATGTATTGGGTCGGTGAGCGCTATGGTGTTCAAATTATCGAATCAAAACGCTTCCGCTTCCTGCCAGTTGATGGCATACAGCGTGCAGAGGATTGGTTCAGGCGCTATGGTTTCTGGGTGATTGTCGCCAACCGTTTTCTGTCTGGTACGCGAGCAGTTATTTCGATGGTTGCCGGAATTGCAAAAATGCCACTCGGCACAACAACACTGCTGAGTGTGGTAAGCGCTGCCGTCTGGAATGCAATTCTTTTGGGTGCCGGAGCAATGTTGGGGAAAAACTGGTTGAAAATGGATGAATATCTTCAACTCTATGGTAAAGTGTTGCTGATTGTGTTAATTGCTGCTTTAGTGTGTTTTGGTTTGTATCGCTTGTGGCGGAAACGTACTGCTGAATCGTGAATACGGAATATTGCTGAGGCTCACTGCGGATACCACTGCTCCAAAAAACTCCGTTTCCACGCCGTGTACGTGCCTTCAAGAATGTGCTGTCGCGCTGTTCGGGCAAGCCAAAGATAAAAAGCAATATTGTGCTGCGAAGCCAGTTGCAGCGCCAGAATTTCATCTGCCATGAATAAATGCCGTAAATAGGCGCGGGAAAAATTCGTACTCGCATAGTTCTCCAAGCCCGCATCAATAGGCGTTTCGTCGAAACGATATTTTGCATTGCGAAGATTGATGCGCCCAGTGGTGGTAAACAGTTGTGCATTGCGGGCATTGCGCGTGGGCATGACACAATCGAACATATCCACGCCGCGCTCAATACATGACAAAATATTTTGTGGTGTTCCAACACCCATTAAATAACGGGGCTGGTTCTGCGGCATATAATCGGTCGAAAAATCAACGATGTCATACATAATTTCCGCTTTCTCACCAACTGCCAAGCCGCCAATGGCATAGCCATCAAAGCCAATATTTATGAGTGTTTCCAGTGATTCGCGCCGCAAATCTTTATAAACGCTCCCCTGCCCGATACCGAAAGCGAATTGCCGTGCGCCGTAGCGTGGTTCTGAGCCTTCGAGTGCTGTTTTGCAACGCTGCGCCCAGCGCATGGAGCGCTCCATAGAGCGCTTTGCTTCGTCGTGTGTGGCGGGAAACGATGTGCATTCGTCCAGCAACATCATAATATCCGAGCCGATGCAGCGTTGAATCTCCATCACACGCTCTGGCGAAAAGAAATGTTTCGATCCGTCAATATGCGAAGAAAAAGCCGCGCCGTCCTCCGTTAATTTCATCAACTCCTTCAGCGAAAACACCTGGAAACCGCCGCTATCGGTCAATATTGGTTTTTGCCAATTCATGAACTTGTGTAAGCCACCCATTTTCGACAAAACGTCCTCTGTTGGGCGCAAATACAGGTGATAGGTGTTGCCCAAGATAATTTGTGCGCCAAGCTCCAACAGTTCTCGCTGCTCAATTGCCTTGACTGTACCTTGTGTCCCGACAGGCATAAAAATTGGTGTTTCAATCACACCTCTGTCGGTTGTAATAAGCCCGGCACGGGCTTTGGAATGTGGGTCTTGGGCGAGGAGTTGATACATGAAAAAATGAAGATGGGGTGAATTGGATATATGAGGCTTCAGAGTGTTCATGCCGCCAATGAAACAGCCTCTATTGCTCGACGTGCAGCCACGGTCGTCATTGCAAGACGCTCTAATTCTTGTGCGGTGCTGTTCTCAATCCATTCTTCGCCGCATTGATCGCAGACTTTCGCCGGAACGTGCCGTGCCACAAATAGCCGTCCTTGAATGTCCGCGCTGAAGGTGGTGCAGCCTTGTTCGACCATACCGCCACAAAGCGGACAAGATTCTTGATGTGTCGTACTCATTTCTTTTTCCGTGTCATAAAATCCGTTTCAAAAATATCCGATGAAGGCTTGTATGCCGTGATAATGTACGTTTTTTTTGCTTCTTCGTCAAATGCCACCACAACGTGTAACGGCTCATTGTCTACCATTGCAAAGACCAGTGCGCTTGGTAACGGCATATCGTCGGGGTATGCCTGAATGCACACGCCAGCACAAGCACAGTCCATAACACAGGCTTGGCTGATACCACGCTCAAGTAGCCGCGCAAGAACGTGTTTCCGCCATTCTATGCGCCCGTCGGCGATTGCTTCTGTAAAGGCGCGATGGTCAAAAATCATAGCTCATGCCTCTTGCGGCGGCTCATAAAAAGCCCTATGCCGTGCCTCATACTGGTCGGTATGCCCCACAACAACTAGCTCATGGCTTGCCGTCAAGCGCTGCGTCCGCGATGCCGGCAAGCCCGATTGCATACATACCGCCATTGTCTTGGTCACGTATTCGGCAACTGCCATCAAATACGGCATCGGACCAAACGGCTTGCCACGATAATCCAAATCCAACCCCGCAACAATTACCCGTTTTCCTTCATTTGCCAGCTTTTCGCATACCTCCACAATACCTTCATCAAAAAATTGCGCCTCATCCACGCCAATCACATCGGCTTCGCTGGCATGAGCCAAAATTTCCGAAGAATGCTTGACAATACGAGAAGCAATGCGGTGTTGGCTGTGAGACACCACCTCAGTCGCGCTGTATCGGTCATCAATCACGGGCTTAAAAATCTCCACGCGCTGTTTGGCGATTTGCGAGCGACGAAGGCGGCGGATAAGTTCTTCAGTTTTACCGCTAAACATACATCCGGCAATGACTTCAATTGAGCCGTAAGGCAAAACATGGCGCTCCGTGGCGGGGCGTTCGGTAAAGGGCGTATTCATGCTGTGGGGTATGAAAATAAAAAAAAAGCCGCTTGCCACGATTGAAGGAAAGCGGCTTGCAAAATACAATTTTGAGCGCGGAGTAAAAAATAACCTTTTTCACAGGATGTTCACACGTGCCACCGCACGCACGCATCATCAACCGCCCCTCATCAACGTAATAATCTGGTGCGCAATCTCCTCCGGCGCTCCCGAAAGCCATTCGATGCGCGTGTCGCGGCGGAACCATGTCAGTTGGCGCTTGGCGTAACGCCGCGTGTTTTGCTGCGTCAACTCAATAGCCCGCGCAAGCGAGATTTCACCGCGCAAATGCGCAAGCGACTCCTTGTAGCCAACGGTATTCAGAGCATTCAAGGTTGGTGCATATCCCATTGCAAGCACAGACGAGGTTTCTTCCAGCAAACCATCGGTAAACATCGCTTCAGCACGAGCATTGATGCGCTTGTAGAGTTCCTCGCGCTGGGCGTGAACACCAAAAAAGCGCGTTGCAAAGGTGCGCTCCACGTGCGAGGTTTGATGCGCTTCCGAGAAGGGTTTGCCTGCCGTGCGGCAGTATTCCAAAGCGCGAATAATACGACGGGGATTGCGGTCGGCGTATTTCTGGGCAGAAACAGGGTCAAGACGCTGGAGTTCTTCAATAAGCCGCTCAATACCATACTCCGCTAATTCATCCTCAAGGTGCTTGCGCTCAGTGGCTATGGCTGCCTCGTAGTCCGCATCATTACTCACTCCGGCGGCTTCATCAAAAAAACCGTCGGTGAGCGCCTGCACATACAAGCCCGCGCCGCCAACAATCACAGGAAATTTCCCCCGCTCACGCACCGAAGCGAGGCGTAATGCGGCTTCTGTGCCGAAATCGCCTGCGCTGAAGCGTTCATCAGGATTTTTTTCGTCAATAAAATGATGCGGCACAAGGGATAAATCCGACGGGGAAGGCTTGGCAGTGCCGATAGTGAGGTGGCGATAGACTTGGCGGGAATCGGCGGAAATAATTTCCATCGGGAAGGCAAAATCATTATGCAAGCCCAGCAAGAATGCGAGTTCAAGCGATGTAGCGGTTTTGCCGGAGGCAGTCGCACCGACGATGGCGATAGCGTCAGGGCGCTTTGGAGGCATATTATCGCGCTTTGGGCAAGGTAAATGAAAACGTCGAGCCGTAATTTTTAATACTTTCTATACGCAACGTTCCGCCGTTTTTCTCGGCAAGTTCGCGGCAAAACAGCACCCCAAGCCCCGTTCCCTTCTCGCCAAACGTGCCAAGCGTGGTAAATTCATTTTCCGGCTCCAGAAGCCGCACAATATCTTCTTCGCTTATACCGATACCTGTATCTTCGACAGCAATGCGGAGCATCGTTTTGTCGCTGTCATCGTCTTGGCAACGTATGGTCACTGTCCCGCCCAAATTGGTGAATTTCACGGCATTGTAGAGCAGGTTGCGCAGAATTGCTTCGGTCATCCGTTCATCCGCATATAAGCGGGTTTCTTCGGGAATGGTATTGTGCAGTTTGATTTTCTTATTGTTTGCATTTGCGGTCAATAGCGACGTGACGCGCAAGAGGCTCAAATGCAGGTCGAAATTATGCGGCGAGGCAGACATACCGCCAATTTGCAAACGCGACCATTCCAAAAATGAATCTAACAAGCCGTAGGTGGATTGAACCGTCTCGTTCATCAGTTGCAGTGTTTCGTCGAACTCTTCCGCCGACATATCCTGATATTTCGCGGACATCAATTCTGCAAGCCCGATAACACCCGTGAAAGCGCTCTTGAGATCGTGCGTCATCAAGGACAAGAATCGGTCGCGGGTCAGTGATAGTGCGGCAAGGGGCGAAAGTTGCTGGGATATGACGCGGCGTGTGGTTTCGTGCCTATCCAACCGTGCTTGAATCGCTTTAATCAAATCTTCGGTGCTGAAGGGCTTCCAAAGATAATCGTCTGCGCCCAAATTCATCCCTTGCCGAATATCGTGCTTTTCTGCTTTTGCCGAAAGGAACAGAAAGGGAATATCAGCCGTTGCCGGGTCGCTGCGCAAGGTACTGAGTACGCCGTAACCATCCAATTCTGGCATCATAATATCGCATATCACCAAGCTAGGATGAGCCTCCTGAGCAATCTGCACCCCCTCAAGCCCGTTAGAAGCCATGAAGGTTTTGTAGCCCTCCAACTTCAATACGAGATTGATTTGTGTGCGAATGTGCTTATTGTCGTCAATAATCAGGATGCTCGTCATGGTAAAATCCTAAATGGTAGATTCCAACGTTATCGGTGCTTTTTCAATAGGTTCGAGGCGATTAGAAATTTTTGCTAATTTGGAAAGCATCGTGATATGCCATTCGCCCAGTTGATTCGGCAATAAACGATAGCCCCAGTTCCCATCGGCTTTTCCGGGAGAATTCATGCGAAAATCCGTTCCCAGCGTGAGAACATCTTGCAACGGCACAATCGCATACAATGCCGTCGAAAGATACGCCGCACGAATCATTTCCCAGACGACTTCCGGCTCACTGGAAGCGCGGAGGTATTCCAGAGCCGCACGTTTGCGGTCGTCGCCGATGCTTTGGAACCAGCCGAGTGTCGTGTCGTTGTCGTGTGTTCCGGTATAAACAACGCAATCGGTCTCGTAATTGTGCGGCAAAAAGCCATCGGTCGGGTCGCCGCCTTCGTAACCAAATTGCAGAATTTTCATGCCCGGCATACCAAATTCTTTGCGCAATGCCGTTACCTCTGGCGTTATCAAGCCCAAATCCTCAGCAATCACGGGCAAATCACCAAAACGTTTTTTCATTGCGTTGAATAACTTTGCCCCGGGACCAAGTACCCACTTGCCTTTCATGGCATTCGGCATACCAAACGGAACCTCCCAAAATGCTTCAAAGCCCCTAAAGTGGTCAACACGAACAACATCGTAGAGTTCGATACATTTTTGGAAGCGGTCGCCCCACCATGAATATTTGTCTTTTTCCATTTGCGCCCAGTTGTAATGCGGGTTTCCCCAAAGCTGCCCCGTAACCGAGAAATAATCCGGCGGAACGCCCGCAACGTGCGTCGGCATGGCGTTGTCATCCAAGCGGAATGCTTCTTTTTTCGACCATACATCGGCAGAGTCGTACGCCACAAAAATTGGAATATCGCCAACCAAGGCAACGCCTTTGTCGTTAGCGTATTTGCGCAATGCCAGCCATTGGGTGGCAAATTCGTATTGCAAAAAGGTATGAAGTTCAATAAGGTGCTTGTATTTTTTGCGGGCAGCGTCCATCGCTTTTTTCTCGCGGAGGCGATCTGATTGTTCCCATTTATCCCACGGTTGTCCACCATACTTTCCATCTTTTAATGCCACAAAGAGCGCAAAATCAGGGAGCCACGAGTCATTATTCTTACAAAATTTTTCAAAATCCGCTTTGTCTTTTGGGGAAACATTCTTGCTAAAATTGGCAAAGGCTTTTTCGAGCAGAGCCATTTTGAAGGGAATCACCTTGCCAAAATCCACCTGTGCATCAGGAAAATCCGGCACATCGGCAAGATCACTATCCGACAAATATCCACGCTCTTTCAGCATATCGGGGCTGATAAGTAAGTGATTGCCTGCCATTGCGGAATAGGAGTAATACGGACTATTGCCGTAACCCGTCGGCGTAAGCGGTAGCACCTGCCAGAGGCGCTGTTTGGCAGCACTCAAAAAGTCAACAAACTGATACGCAGATTTGCCCATATCGCCAATACCAAAACGGCACGGAAGCGAGGTAATATGAGCCAAAACGCCCGCAGAGCGCGAGAACAAACGTTGGAAAGGTGTCAAAGCCATAATGCCGAATAAATGAGGGTGAAAATAACGATAAGAATGTTATGCACAGTAGAGTTTGACTCACGATTGCACTGAAAGAGCCGTAATTACTGCTTTTGGAGCATAATCTAATGCCGTCAGCGCTGCAAGACCGTCGCAATCTAGGGAAAATCGTTCAATCCCACAAACGATTTGTGTAGAGATTCATCGTCAGTCGTATTGAGTTTTGGATGATAAATTGTCGAATAAAAAAGCCGTGAAGCGCGTACAAAATAAGGGCTACTCACGGGAGCGCTGCCAGTAGAAAAAGTACATCACACAAACCCCGCCGCATCAACATCAATCGTGATGCGCACAGCGCTGGAAGGATATTTTTGGTTGTAAAGTTGGTGAGCATGAAGAATGGCGCTCCGCATTGCCCGTCCCGAAGCGTCGTGTTCGCGGTGATTTTTCAGCACAACGATACGCCGATACAGTCCGCGAAGCCTTGCAATCGAGGGCGGCGCAGGACCTAATCGCGTGAACGCCTTGTTTTCGTGCGGGATAAAGTAGGCAAAATGTTGTGCTTGCGCGTTGACGAGTTCCTCGTCTTTGCCGGAAAATTCAATCATCACAAAACGCGAAAATGGCGGGTAGAGCGCTTCGCGGCGGAATTGGAGTTCGTCGTTGTAAAAGAGTTCGTAGCTGCCGAGTGTAGCGGCGATAATGGTTTGATGCTTGGGGTGCGCTGTTTGGATGATGACTTCGCCATGAAATTCACTGCTCCGCCCAGCCCGCCCTGCTACTTGCGTCAGAAGCTGAAAGGTGCGCTCGGCAGCACGAAAATCCGGCAAATACATCTGCATATCGGCATTAATGACACCGACGAGCGTAACTCGCGCAAAATCTAGCCCCTTCGCCACCATCTGCGTTCCCAACAAAATATCAATTTCACCTTTGGCAAAGCGCGTCAGCATCTCGACGTGAGAGCCTTTTTTGGTGGTCGTGTCCAAGTCCATACGCTGAATAACGACCTCGCGCTTTTCGCCCGACTTCCCACCGCGATAGATTTCAAGAGCTTTAGCGAGTTCTTCGTGCAGATCTTCCTCAATGCGCTGCGTTCCTGAGCCGATTTCTTTAATCGTGAGAGAACCGCAGTTTGTACAGGACTTTTCCGCCGCGTGGCTGTGTCCGCAATAGTGGCAGCGCAGTTGGTCGCGGTATTTGTGGTAGGTCAGCGCAACCGAACAGTTCGGACACATCGGAATATGCCCGCAATCCAAACACTCAAAGCGTGAGGCAAAGCCGCGACGATTTTGGAATAAAATCACCCCTTCGCGCCTTTCAATCCGCTCTACGACTGCTTTCAAGAGGTCTTCCGAAAAAACGCCATTCATTTTGCCCTGCTTGCGACGCAAGCGAATATCAACCACTTGAATCATCGGCATTTTCGCACCATCGGCGCGTCCCGTGATTTCGAGAAGATGATATTTGCCGGAACGAGCATTGAACATACTTTCCAGCGATGGCGTTGCCGAACCCAGCACCACGACGGCATCTTCAATCGTACCGCGCACAATCGCGCAATCACGCCCGTTATAGCGCGGCGCGGGGTCGTCTTGTTTGTAGGACGGCTCATGCTCCTCGTCCACGATGATAATGCCCAAATTAGGAAGTGGCGCAAAAATCGCCGAGCGTGCGCCAATAATAATCCGAATCTTGCCGCGACGCGCCATCTGCCAAGCATCAAAGCGCTCTCCGATGGATTTGTGGCTGTGCATTACGCCAATTTCTTCCCCAAAGACTGCACGAAAACGCTCAATAAGCTGCGGCGTAAGGGCAATCTCCGGCACAAGCATTAGTGCGGTTTTTCCGGCATCAAGCGCCTCACGGATAGCACGGAGATAAATCAGTGTTTTGCCGCTCCCCGTCACGCCATGCAGCAAAAAGGTCTTGAATTTATGCGCTCTGGTGGCTTCGATAATTTTATCCAGAGCGTGGTCTTGTTCTATCGTAAAAGTGGCTGCGGACTCATCCTTGGAAACAAGCAGTGAAGCGTTGTCGGAGGACATGGCTTCGCTTGTGCGCATGATTTCAACGGGAAATTCTTCGACGTAGTTTTTTTGTACCAGCGCTTTCAAGACCGCTTCAGAAATCTTGCCACCACTGCTTTTGAGGGCATCTTTTGCCAAAAGCGGCACAGCTTCGGACTGAGAATAATGTAGAAAAATTGTTCCCAAAAGGCTTGCTTGCTTGGGTGCGGAGTTGTCGAGGTCATCCATGAGCGCACGGAAAAAGGCTTCGTCATGCAAAAGCGGTGAAAGCCGCACCGCACGGGTGGTTTTCGCATGAACTTCCCGCGTCAAGGTGCGGTGGCGCTCAATAAATCCTTCATTTTCCAACGCTTCCAACTGTGCCGCTATCGTACCGCTCCCGACGACGTGTTCCAAATAACCGACGCTGACATCGCCATCGTGCTGAAGAAGTTCCTGCAAAAGCGCGGCACGGCGTGGTGCGCGGCGCTCCATCTGCGTTAGCTGCTCCGGCGTGGGGCGCAGTACGGCGCTGACGCGCACGACACTTTCCGGCGACATTCCTTGCGGAAGCATGATTTTGAGCGTTTCGCCCAGCGAAGCCATGTAATAATCTGCCATCCACCGTGCAAACACGAGCATTGGAGCGCTGAAGGCGGGTTCACTGTCCAACAATTCCATGACGTTTTTTGCATCTTTCACATCCGCCGGACTGCCTGTTTCGACGATAACACCCGTCAGGACTCGTTTGCCAAACGGCACTAAGGCACGACAGCCGACAAGGCGCTTTGCATCAAGCGTCTCGGTAGCTTGTCCCCCAAGCAATGCCGATGGAATGGCGTAGGTGAATAAGCGCGGAGTGGGCAGGGGAAGGGCGATATGAACGAAAAGCGTCATTGGGTGCGAGGTTTATAGCTGCGATTAGGGTGCTTGGCGCAAAAACACATCGGAAAGCGCCTGTTGAAGCCGCGAAGGAAACATTGAGCGCCAGTAGGCACGTTCAACGGTCGTAAAACTTTGCAACGAAGCGCTACGGGAGGACTTTGGCAGAAGGCGCAGCATCGTCACAGCTTCGGTGTACACGTTGAACACGGCTTGTTCGCTGCGGCTCGCTTTTAAGACAGATTTTGCGTCCGCATAGCGTTGTTCTGCCTTTGCGAGAGCCTCATCAAAAAATTTCACGCGGATTTTTGCCGCTTCTTCCGGCGTTTGCACCAGCACAGCAAGAGAATCCATGAAAACGACGGCTTCGGTATGCGGGAGATAGTCGGGCCAATACTCATCGCTTATCAGCACGGCGCTCGCGGTTTTTTCACCATTGGGAAGCGAAATAATTTCAGGGTTTCCGGCATCAAAGCTGGCGGCGCGCGAGTATTTGCCGTTTTGCTTTTTGAGAATCGTCAGCCCAAGGCTTGCCAGAGCGCTATTGCCGCCGCCGTCCGTCTGAATGCAGATTTCGGATGTGCCGTCGCCGTCCACATCGCGCACGTCAAGCGATTTTCCGTAATAGACTTTCTCTTCATGCACTTTGGTAAATGCTTGCTTGAGCGTATCAAACTCGAAAATTTGTAATTTTTCAAAACCAATCCGTGCGCCCATCGAATCCTTCGGAAAGACCGTTACAAGCGCATCTTCGTAACCAACTTTGCGCAAATCCATACGCCGAATATCCGTTTTGAGCGTTGCAAGTTCTGTTGGGAGTGCAAATGGCGCTGTGCGCGTCATTGCTGCATTTTCAATGGGTTTTTCTTCCTTGTTGTCTGGTGTGCAAGAAGCCGACAGACCAATAACCATGAGGCTGAGGAGGGTTTTATACCCTGAAATGCTTGTTTTTGCATATCTTCGATATTTTTTGACCGCAGAGGCGCGGAGGCGCAGAGAAGAAAATACCGTAGTAATGCAGCTTAAGAATATGCTGTTTTTATCCTTGTTGAGTATAGAAGAAGTGTTCATCGTATTAAAAATGTGCGAAAAATTAGGCAAATTCTTCCTCAACCGCCACATACACTTGCGGCGTGGAAAGCGTTTTGTAGAGCAGTTCTGCGAGTTCTTCCAGTGCATCGGGCAGTGTTTTTTGCTGCATATAGAGAAAAACTCCATCGTTCCGATGCTGATAAATCCAACTCGCAATAATACGAATTTCATCAATTTCTTCCTTGCCTGCGTGTTTCGGAGCAGCACTGTTATCGGCATAAACATTCTCCAAAGCCCGCTCTAATTCTTTCATGGGGAGTTTTTTGCCGACCAAACGCTGAAATTTCAATCGCCCATGCCGAATAAAAAACACCTCCACTTTTTTATCATGCTCTTCGGTCGGTATGATGATGATAACGTTGTTCTCGTTCACCGATGAGGAAATCTGGCGCTGCCGAAAGAAAATACGTTCCAGTTCTTTCATCCGATTGCGCAGCAGTGCGGCTTCCTCGAAGTCCAAACGCTCGGAACTCTCTTGCATAGCGGTTTTCAGTGCCGCGACAATACCAACGCGCTCCCCGCTCAGAAACTTCCGCACGGTGTCAGTTTCGCGTTCATATTCTTCTTGAGTTTGCTTCAGGGCGCATGGTGCTTGGCAGCGCTTGATTTGATGATAGAAGCAGGGCGTAAAATCAGCACTTGGCGTAAAGGGAATGTTACACTTTCGCAGCGCAAAGGTACGGCTAATAATCTCCGCAACCGCTTCAGCAGAGCCGCGTGAGCCAAAAGGACCAAAATATTCCGCGCCATCGTCATCAATTTCAAAACGAATGTCGAGGCGCTTAAAATCAAGGTCGGGCGTGTCATGTCCATGCGAAGCCGTACCGAGTCGGATGAACGGGTAACGACGATACTTTTTGATAAGTGTGTTATACTGAGGCTTGTGTGCCTTAATCTCTTTTGACTCAAACAGCAATGCCGAAAGCTCGGTACCGGTTGTTTTCCACTGAATATCGCGTATTTGCTTTACGAGGTCTTTGATTTTGCCCGTATGCTGCGCCGATGGGAGGAAGTACGAGTTGACGCGGTTTTTGAGGGATTTTGCTTTGCCAATGTAGAGAATTGTATCATGGATGTCGCGGAAATAGTAAACACCCGGCTCGTCGGGCAGATTTCCCAACTGCTCCTGCAATGCTTGAATGGACTTAGGGACTTTCTTGAAATTCCCCAGTCGTTTGTTTTGAAAGGTGAGCAATTCATCAAGCGTTTGCACATTAAACTGCTCCTGCAAAATCTCCAGCATCCGCACAAATGCTTGCGCCGTAGCGTAAGCGTCGCCATGAGCGCGGTGACGATTTTTGATGGTAATATCAAAATATGCCGCAACCGCTCCAAGATTAAGTTTGGTGCGTTTGGGGAAAAGGCGTTTGGAGAGTTTATAGGTGCAAAGACGTGGTATTTCGCGGATGTGGAGATTCGAGCGAACAAAGGTGTTCGACACAAACGACCAATCGAATGCGGCATTGTGCGCCACAAATACGGCGTAAGGCTGCGCAAATATCGGGCGCAAGCGGCTCATCACCTCTTCGGTTTCGGGAGCGCTATAGACCATACTATTGGAAATGCCCGTAATTTCAGCAATCATCGTGGGAATATGCTGATGCGGATTGACGAGCGAAGAAAATTCTTCGATAATCTCGCCATCTCGTACCACGATACAGGCTATCTCGGTAATACGGTTATCTTTTCCGCTTGGTCCGGTCGTTTCCACGTCCACGACAAGAAATGGTACTTCGGCGAGGTGAATGTCGTCGTGTGAGGGTTTGGGTTCGTCCATTGGTACAAATACACAATCTGCCGAAGAGCGTTAGTGGCGATAAATAGTGGTGTTATTCAGTTATTCAAACATTTCTTGCTTTTCCGTCGCGGTCTGATAATACGGCGTTTGACGTAATTGATTGATAGTTTGTGCGCCTGTCAAAAACATTGCTGCGCGAAGTTGGTAGTGCCAACCCCGCATCATTGCTGCCAAAGCGGGCTGTCCTTCTTCGATGAGCGTTTGCAGAAACGGTCTGGCGGCGGCGGCAAGCGCAGCGCCGAGAACAAGCGTTTTTGCTACATCCAATCCTGAGTTAATGCCGCCGGAAGCGATAATCGTTACTTCATTTTTCAAGCCTTTGTGGAATTTTTTTACTTCGGTCAGCATTTGCAAACATTCGACCGTTGTTAAGCCCCAGTCCCAGAAAACCTCTTTGTAACGGTCTTCGGGGGCTTTCCCTTCGGAACGCAGGATTTCCACGCCAGCCCAACTTGTGCCGCCCGCTCCGGCAACATCAATAATGCGAACACCAGCACCCATCAGTGCTACCGCCACGCCGGATGAAATTCCCGCGCCGACTTCTTTCACAATAATCGGTACGCCAAGCGTTTTGGATAAGTCCTCAATGCCCGCCAGTACGCCTTTGAAGCGAGGAGAGCCTTCGGGTTGCATCAGCTCTTGAAGAGGGTTCAGATGGACGGTCAGTGCGTCTGCCTCAATCATTTCTACGATACGATGAAGTTGTGTCCGCACCTCTGGCTTGGCGACTTCTGCGCCGCCGATATTTGCGGTGATAGGAATGTTCGGTGCAACCTTGCGTACAACGCGAAACGACTCGTGGAAGTCCGAACGCTCCAATGCTTGACGTTGTGACCCAACTCCCATCGGGATATTGATTTCCGCACACACCTCGGCTAATTCACGGTTAATACGCTCCGCATCGGCATAACCGCCCGTCATACACGACACCATAAGCGGCATAGATACTTGCTTTTCAAGGAAGGTTATGCCTGTGCGCACGTCCTCGAAATTGAGTTCTGGTAATGCGTTATGGATAAGCGAAATCCGCTCCAAACCGCTTGTTTTCTGGCGAAACGTCACACGCTCGCTGACGCAGAGGTCAACGTGGTCTTTTTTACGAGACGATATTTCTGTGGGCATGATGCTTGAGGAATAATGAGTGGAAGATGCCGTGAAATCAAGCGAGAAGTGCAATCACGCACTTCATAATTTGCACACCAAAAGCCGTTACAAATAATTCTCGCGGATGTGCAGGATTGTTTCCTCAATTCCTTTGGTCGGAATTGGCTCGCCGACGGCAATGCAATCCCAATTTCCGTTTGGCTGACGAACAAGTTTGCCCATGACCATCGAAACAAAGCCCTTAAACTGCGGCTCGGAGGCAAGATTGAAGGTTGCGATAACATTATCAACGCGCTCTCTGGTTCCTTCAAACAAGCGAATTTTTGCGTAGGGAATCGTAGAAAAATCTTGCCCTTTGAAGGAATTGAGATAGAGAACAATCGTCTGAACACGAGAATTTACGCGGCTAAGGTCAATTTCAATCACTTCATTGTCGCGCCCATCATCGCCATTGCGGTCGCCGACAAGATCGTCGCCACTATGCCGAATTGCCGTATCGTCGGAGCGCAATTTACGGTAATAGACCGTATCAATGTATGTTTTTTCTGCATCAAACATCGAAGCACTGCCGTCTAAATCAACGCTCAAGGTCTGTTTATCTTCCCATTTGAAACCGAGAAAGGAGAGTTTTTCTGTGCGTTCAATTACACCCCAATTCAGTCCAATGCAAACGCTCTCAAGCCGTTTACCTTCTTTTTCGAGCGAAATACTTGAGCCTTTTTTGAGGCTAATGCCAGTTTTTTTATTGAGTTCGATTGCCATGATGCGTGGTAATGAGAGGTTAAAAAATTGAAGTTGATTTGGAAGATAGTTCTATGACAAATAGGGGATTTTTCAAGCGTACCTATCCACATAGCCTTGCAAGCCTGTTTGTGTGCCAGTGCCGGAGGCAACAAATTCCCATTCGCCGTTGATTTTGGAAAGCCGTCCAAACTCTACTTCAGTGCTGGTCGGGTAATCCTGAGCAAGGTTGAAGCGCAAGATTTCACGGTTCGATTCTACGTCCACGAGCCGAATATACGCATTTTGAATCATGCTAAAATTTTGCCGGCGCGTGTCGGCATCGTGAATGGTCACGACCATCAGAATTTCAAAAATATTCTCATTCAGCATTGGCAAATACGCCATAATCACTTCATCATCGCCGTCGCCAACACCCGTGCGATTGTCTCCGGTGTGTTGCACTGCGCCGTCGGGCGATTTGAGATTATTGTAAAAAATAAAGTATTCGTCTTGCGGAATTTTCCCGCCCGCACCCAGCATGAATACTGATGCGTCGAGGTCAAGCGTATGACCGGGCTTTACGTCCCAGCCAAGACCAATAATGATTTTTTTGAGCGAAGGCTCTTTTTTGCTAAGGTTAAAGCGTCCGCCTTTTTGCAGCGAAATAGCCATAGAGGGTTCTCCTGAGCGATTTATGAGGGATTGCGTAAAAAAAAATTGTTGATGCGGTCTTCATTGGTTTCGCCAGACTTCTTGTCGGGGGAGGGCGCTGGGAACGCAGGAACAGTACCTGGTTGAGGCTTTTGTTCCGCAAAAAAACTGTCAATTATGCTTTGCTTATCAGGTAGCTTTTGTGCTGAAGCGCTGGAAGTAGCTTGTTGACTACTTTCGGCGGGATGGTATTGTTTGTTGGCTTCTGCCGATGCTTTTTCTGCCAGCGCAAATGCAGTGCGAAAGCGCTTCAAACTGGTTTCGTTCTGCAGCTGTTCTTTTTCTGCGCGTTCTGCGGCAAACTCTTGTTCGATTTGGGCTTCCAGTGCTTTCAAAGCTGCATCAGCCGCAGCACCATGAAATTCTCGCATTTCGCTTTCCGCTTCGGCAGAGCCGTCTATAGAAAGACGTAATTCCGCGTGAATCGTTTCGCGTTCCAAAAGTTCATGCGATGCGCCGGACTGACGCAATTTTGCCAAAAACTCCTCCCGCGACCGTGCCGAAGCCAGTTCTGCGGCAAGCACCGTGCGCCGCGCCTTCAATTCCTCGCGCTGAATCCGCATGGAATCTATCTGCGCCACGAGTTTCTGCACCGTTGCCGTCATATTGCCGATGATACGTTCAAACGACGTTATCACAGATTCAAGGCTTTGCTGCTCTGCTAATGCCTCGCGTGCTGCGTCGTTGCGTCCGGCTTGTATGTGGCTTCTGGCTTGGCTTGCAAGTTCGGCGTAGGAAGATTTATATTGTTGCAGCATTGCCGATGCTTCATTGCGCTCTGCTTGGGCATTGGCTTTTGTTGCTTCGAGGCGCGTAATGACGATGTTCATCTCGCGCAACGCCTCTTCTATTGCCCGCTCCGCCTCGTCTGCCGTTGGCATCGGAGACAAGGAAGTATCGTCTGTCGCGCTCGTGGTACGCGCTCCATTGGCGGTTTGCAAAAGAGAAAAAAGACTGCGAAACATAGCAAAATTCTGGTGAATAAGCGATCAAGAGACGTTTATTTTTGTGGCGGAAGCCCATATTCTACGCGCCGCACAGAGTCTTTGTACAAATCTCGTGCAGTGCGCGTCGAATCAATCATGCGCTGCATATAATCTCGCCGCCGTGTCTTCATATCTTGCTTGACTTGAAGACGTTCTTTGGTCATCAGCACAAAACCAATCGTGCCAACAGCAATGACTATCAAAATAAGAAAAAGACGTACAGGGGACATAACGTGGAGAAATATTGAAGTGTTGTTTGTACATCATCTATCCGAGACCTCACACCAACTGCTCTTTGTACTGCAAGCGATAGAGTTTCGCATAGAGTCCATTTTTCGCCAGAAGTTCTTGATGGTTGCCGCTTTCATGGACTTTACCATTATGCAGCACGATGATGGTATCTGCGCGTTGAATCGTCGAGAGACGGTGAGCAATAACGATGGAAGTACGCCCTTTGAGCAGGGTTTGAATTGCTAGCTCGATTTGCTGCTCCGTTGCCGTATCAACGCTGGAAGTCGCTTCGTCCAAAATTAAAATATCGGGATTAGCTGCAAGCGCCCGAGCGAAGGAAATAAGCTGCTTTTGCCCCACCGAAAGTGTTGCGCCGCGTTCCATGACTTGCGTATCGTAGCCTTCGGGCAGTTTTTCGATAAATTCTGAAGCACCGACAGCCTCAGCAGCCGCATAAACACTTGCACGGGAGATTGCCTCATTGCCTAACGCAATATTTTCAGCGACAGAGCGCGAAAAGAGAAAGACATCCTGCAACACAATAGCCATGCGCTTTCGCAAGGATATTTGCTGAACGTCTCGGATGCTCCGACCGTCAATCACAATATCTCCGCCCTGAAATTCATAAAAGCGCGTCAGAAGATTCATCAACGATGATTTTCCGGCACCTGTTGCGCCGACAATGGCGAGCGTTTGTCCTTTTTTCACCGTGAAGGACACATCGCACAGCACGTTTTTTGTGCCATCGTAGCTGAAGGTCACGTCACGAAATTCAACGGCATTCTGTAACGTCGGCATCTCCACTGCATTCGGATTATCGCGGACAAAGGATTCATCATCAAGAAGTTGGAAAATACGCTCTGATGAAGCCATCGCGCTTTGGAGCGTATTGTATTTGTCGGAAAGTTCACGAATGGGGCGGAAGAACATTTCGCCAAACATCGAAAAAGCAATCACCTCACCGACCGTCATTGTTCCTTGCAAAATATGCCCTGCGGCGTACCAAATCACAATCGCCAGCGATATGGTACTCATCATTTCCACAAAGGGAAAAAAGACGGCGTAGTAGAACACAGAGCGCACGTGCGCCTCGGTGTGAGCGGCATTGATGTCGTCGAACTCCTTGCGCTGGCGCTCTTCTTGAGAGAACAACTGAATAATATTCATTCCCGAAATATACTCGTTCAGAAAAGCATTCATACGAGCAACTTGTTTGCGAATTTCGCGGTATTCGCGGCGGACGGCTTTGCGGAAGATATTTGTTCCATAAATCAATATCGGCACAACGCCAATGGTCGCAAGAGCAAGTTGCCAGTTGGTGTAGAACATCATCACGATAATCCAAAAAATCATGAAAATATTCGCCACCATCATCACCAAGCCCGATGAAAACACCTCATTCAGCACTTCCACATCATTCGTCACCCGCGTCACCAAGCGTCCTATCGGCGTGGTGTCGTAATAGCGCATCGAAATTTCTTGTAATCGCCGAAAGAGGCGCATCCGCACATCCAAAATGGTGGTTTGCCCAATACGCTGCATCAGTTTGGTGAGCGTGTATTGCAAAACGCCCTGCACAATCAGCAACGCCATGATAAGCAGGATAATTCCGTATAAACCATTTTGGTCTTTGGAGATAATGTAGTTATCAACAGCATATTGGCTCAGTTTCGGGCGCACCGGACCAATACCTGCAACAATGATAGTCAGTGCAAGCACCCCCAGAACTGCCGTGCGGTGCGGTCGAAGAAATTCCAAAAGCCGCCGAAGCAAGCTACTATCTATGCCCTTCGACATCGTGTCATCGTTTGGGTCGGTAGTTTTGGTTTTTGGGGAGGATGGTTTTCCGTTGGACGATGCAGACGAGTGTGTTGCGGAGCCGTTGGAAGAGGTTTTTCCGTTTGGGGCGTGATTTGGCGCGGTTTGCGCCGGATTGGTACTCATAATGATTGTTGTTCGGCTAGGGTAAGAAAGCAGATTCTTTTTCGCTACATTCCCTCAAAATACGCCGATAAAGCGTGGGATGCAAGTGAAAATGAGCATTGGCAAGCAAGTCCTCTAATTCTTCTATTTGATGACCGAGAATTTATCGTTTATAGACCGTCTGTCCCTGAACAACCGTTTTCTCTATGATGTGGGGATGCGCACCATAGACCAGACGGGCAATCATGTTCGCGGGAGAAGCAAATACGCTACTTTTCGGTAAAATTTCCTCCATTCGGCAAACGATAAAATCAGCATCTTTGCCAATAGCGAAATTGCCAATCGTATCGGCTAATCCAAGCGCCTGAGCGCCACCGAGCGTTGCCAGCCAGAGCGATTCTTCTGCCGTGATAGCGGGCGTTTCTTCGCCACGATGAAGAATATTCCATGTTTTTGAGCTTTCTGCTGCTTCTTTTGCTTCATTGAACATTGACAGCGAAGAGCCGCCCGCAATATCCGTTCCCAAGCCAATACGGAAGCCTTCGCCCAGCATTTGCCTGAGCGCCATCACGCCGCTCTGTAAAAAACGATTCGAGCAGGGGCAATGCGCGATAGAGCAGTTGTGGGCTTTCAAAAGCGACTTTTCTTGCGGGCTGAGATAAATGGAATGTGCCATGATGGTGCGCTCCGTGAGCAAGCCGTAGGCATGGTAAACATCAGTATAGGAGGCGTGTTCGGGGAATAACTCAGTGATATAGCGCAATTCCGCAGGGTTCTCCGAAAGGTGTGTTTGAATCCGCAGACCTTCTGCCCGAGCAATTTCGCCAGTTTTTTTGAGCAAGTCGCGGGAGCAGCTTCCGGCAAAGCGCGGCGTGAGCGTATAGTGCAAACGACCATTGCCCGCGCCGTGCCACGCTTTCGCCAGCGCAAGACTGTCGGCAATATTGTCCGATACCGAGTGCAGAATATTCTCCGGCGCACCAAAATCCATCATGGTTTTGCCCATGCACACTCGCAAACCTGCATGGAAAGCGGCTTCAAAGGCGATATCGGTCGCCGGGCGGTGGGAAGAACAATAGACCGACATTGTTGTTGTTCCAAGCCGCACAGCATCATGGAAAAAGCGCTGGGCGTGAATATGAGCATATTCTTCATCGGCAAAGCGGGCTTCGAGTGGGAAAATGTAGGTATTGAGCCAATCAAGCAGCTCCCCCGTTCCAACAGCCGCCGCTTGATATTGCGGCAGATGAACGTGCGTATCAACGAGTCCCGGCAGAATAACGGCATTCTCATAGCGTTCTTCAGGGATGTTTTCATACTCACTCAGTGCCTCTGCCCGTGTTCCCATAAAGATAATTTGCCCGAAATCGCTCACCACAAGCGCCCCATCGGGGAAATATTCAAGTCGCCCTGTCTCAAGCGGGTGAACCACAAAACCCGTATAAAGTCGCATATTTCCTCGTTTCTTAGATAAATGATTGCGATGTTCAGGAATCAACAAATTATGATGTATTTGTCAACAAAAAAGCGCACTATTCCCAAGGAATACCGCGCTTTTACTGTTCTGCAAATATAGCGAAATGTTATGCTTTTGCCCCCGGGGTTGCCGTTGCAGCATCATCTTTGCCGCGCTTAGGGTGGATAGCAACGATGCTGGCTGTTGGGTTGACCATGAATTTCACGCCCGGTACTTTCAAATCGCCAACGTGGATGGATTTACCAACTTCAAGCCCGGAAATATCGACATCAATATGCTCCGGTAACGATGCGGGCAAGCACTCAATCTGTATTCTGTGCATCAAATGTTCCAAAATACCACCAGCGATAGTAACGCCTTTGGAAACGCCTTTGAGCACAATAGGTACTTCCACGTGCAAGGTTTGACCTTCGATAATACCGAGAAGGTCGAAATGGACGATTTCTTCTGTTACGGGGTCAAATTCGACATCTTTCAAAACGCAATCCATCACGCCAGCACCTTCAACCTTGAGGGTGATAATGTGCGTATCGGAAGTATAGACAGCCGGACGGATTTGCTTAAATGTTGTTGCAATAGCGATTGGCTCTTTGCCTTTTGCATAATACACGCCAGGAATATGACCTGAGTTACGAACGGCTTTCGATGCCTTTTTGCCGAGTTCGCGCTTTTTTGCTTCGAGTGTGATAGCGCTCATTATGAATACTCCAGATTGAACAAATGAAACAAGGTTGTATTGAATAGTGCGTTGTTATGTCGGAATCAAATCTGTATCGAAAAGCGATGTGATTGATTCGTTATTGTGCGTCCGCAAAATAGCATCTGCAAAAAGGTCTGCTACGGACTGGACGACAATTTTGGAACTCTGCTCGAACATTGGGTTGGTTGAAAAAATTGTATCGGTCACGAAGAGTTTCGACACAACACTTTTTTCAATCTTCTCCAATGCCTGCCCGGAAAATACCGGATGGGTGCAAGCACCAAATATCTGCTCCGCCCCAGCATCCTTCAGCGCCCGTGCGCAAGCAACAAATGTGCCGCCAGTATCAATCAAATCATCAATGATGATGATATTTTTGCCCTTTGGATCGCCGATGATGTTGAATACTTCGCTAACATTATGCGCAGGACGGCGTTTGTCAATCAGAATCAGACCAGCATTCAGGCGCTTTGCGTAAGCACGGGCGGTCTTTGCGCCACCGACATCGGGTGAGGCAACAACCAAATTTGGTAAATCCAAACTACGCAGTTTTTTTACCAGCACCGTCGAAGCATACAAGTGGTCGAGCGGAATATCAAAGAAGCCTTGAATTTGCGGGACGTGCAGATCCATCGTAATAATGTGGTCTGCGCCAGCCTCTACGAGCAGATTCGCCATCAATTTTGCCGTAATAGAGACGCGGGGCTGGTCTTTGCGGTCTTGGCGGGCATAGCCGAAATACGGAATCACGGCGGTAATGCGGTCTGTCGAAGCGCGACGTGCAGCATCAATCAGCATTAGCAGTTCAACCAGATTATCACCCGGAGCGTGTGTGGATTGGATGATAAACAAATCCCCACCGCGAATACTGTCTTCATATTTTACCCAAATTTCACCATCGCTAAAATTACGAATAACGGTCTTTTCTAACTGCTCGGTGCAGTTAATATTAGACTTATTATCCGTAGCTTTCTTTTCGATAGCCTTGGCGATACTGCGCGAGAGATCCATGTTGGAGCGTCCGGCAGCAAGTCGGAAGTTGGGTTTTATTTTCAGTTTATTCTTTTTCGGCATAGTCGTAGGGTGAGAAAAGCAACGTGCTGAAGCAAAGCGCCAGTACGACCACACACCACTATAAAAAAACAAGCGCTTCTCGCAGATACAGAGCCGCGTAAAGCGCTTGGACGTAATTAACAGTGTGCGTCGAAAAAACACTTGAAGAACACTGAGCAGTAAGATATACTGCAAGCTGGGGCGGCTGGATTCGAACCAACGGATGGCGGAACCAAAAACCGCTGCCTTGCCGCTTGGCGACGCCCCAGTTTCGCTGTCTAGCCTTTATACATTGAATGTATAAAATTTGCGAAAAGAGACTGCAAATATACTGGTTTTTATTTTTTGATGCAAATCTTTTTTGCAAACAATCCACTTTTTATCGCAATGGATATTTCTCTTCGAGCGCACTGGCAACGTTTTCCGGGACAAAACCGCTTACGCTTTGCCCATGCCGCGCTAATTCTCGAATGATCGACGAATTGAGATATGTGTATTTCTCGTGCGGCATCAAAAAGGTGGTCGTGATGGAAGGGGCGATTTTTCGGTTCATCAGAGCAATTTGAAACTCGTACTCGAAATCGCTTACTGCCCGCAAACCGCGTATAATCGCCACTGCGCCGTAATTACGCGCATAGTCAACGGTTAAACCCTGAAATGATTCCGCCGATACATTCGGGAAACGCCGCACGGTTTCCCGTATCATCGCCAAACGCTCGTCCTCGGAGAACATCGGATTTTTAGCAGAATTTTTGGCAACGACAATGCGAATTTCGTCAAACATTGTCAGCGCCCGCTCCAATACGTCCAAGTGTCCGTTGGTGATTGGGTCGAATGTGCCGGGATAAATTGCTTTGCGCATCACTTCGAGAATAATATGGTGAAAGAAGCGGGGGGTTCGGGTTTCACAATTACTCTACATTCTGAATCTGCTCGCGGAGGCGCTCTAAATCTTCCTTTGCGCCGACGACCAC
Source organism: Ignavibacteria bacterium (assembly GCA_947459425.1). GTDB lineage: Bacteria > Bacteroidota > Ignavibacteria > Kapaibacteriales > UBA4661 > PH2015. Next base: position 73,712 of record CANHDJ010000002.1, on the reverse strand, counting down.
CTGCGCAAGCGCGGCATCGTTTGCCTTTGAACCCATCGTGTTGACTTCACGGTTCATTTCTTGCAAAAGAAAATTGATTTTGCGTCCGGCTTGGTCTTTGTCTTTGAGCGCTTCATAGAAAAATTTGATGTGGCTGCGCATCCGCACACACTCTTCGGAAATGTCGTATTTATCGGCAAGAAGCACAATTTCCATTTCCAAACGCTGCATATCAATTTCGTCGCTTTCAAAAATTTTAGCAACTTTTTCACGCAAACGCTGGCGCTCAAGAGGAAGGCGCTCTTGGGCAAGTTTCTCAATTTTCTCCACGCTTTTTTCGATATTACTCATCACACTATGCAAATCGCGGCTGAGTTCACGTCCTTCTTGCTGGCGCATACCGTTTAATTTGTCGAGAGCCATTGTAAGCGCCTGTACAACCAACTGCCACTCTTTTTCCGCACTATCGTCGGAATCATTGCTTTTGAAAATGTCGGTAAAGCGGGCAATATCCTCAAGGCGCACGGCATCCTTGATTTTAAGACGTTTACGAATCTCTTGAAGTTCGTTGTAATAGGCTTCGGCGAGGTCAAGATTTGCTTTGACGGGCGTACTCTCTGCGCCGGGTCCGTATTCGATGGAAATAGCGATATTGACTTTGCCACGCGAGAGTTTGCCTTTGACAATCTCGCGCATTTCAAAATCTTTGAAATAGAATTTTTTGGGAAGATTGGAGAAAATCTCTAAAAATCGGCTGTTCAAACTCCGTGCTTCTACGCTAACACTGATGCCGTTTGAGGTTGCTTCGCCTGTGCCGAAGCCTGTCATGCTGGTAATCATTCTGTACCGTTGTTGGAAGTGAAAAGGGGAAAATGTGTCGGATTAGTCTGGGGCGAAAATACAAATCTTCTCAAGATTATACTATTCTGTTTTTGTAACGCGAGGTTTTGAATGCTTTTTGGCGTTCTCCGCAGTACCAGAACGCGGCGCTTTGATGCACTATTCGTCGTCTTCATCGTCGTCTCGCTCATCATTGGGCGTATTGTCCACAATTTCCAGCAGCCCCGGCATAACAAAGATGGCAACCTGTTTGCGCTTGATATTGACGTGCTTGACAATTTCGTTAATGACCGGAATGGGAAGTTCTTTCCCGTTGTAATCCACCACCCAAATTTCATTTGCAGGGGTACTCCAAATTTCTTTGATAACGCCCAGCGTCTCGCCTGTATCGCGGTTGGTGACCGTCGAACCGACAATTTCATCGTCAAAATATTGCGTCTCGGTAGCAGCACGAAGCATTTCTTCATCGGCGAAAACGCCCATTTCCTTGAATTTGGAAGCCATTTCTGGCGAAGAAAGCCCTTGCAATGCCACAGCATATTGCCCCGAACCATGCTCAGAAGAGGTCTGTACGGTATAAGGTTTGCCAAATGCCGATGAATAGCCGACCTGTAACACGGCACCCTGTGGAAAACCCCGAAAATGCGGAATACAATCACCGACGACAACCTGACCACCCGTGCCGAGTGTCCGAATAATACGACCTGCGTAGCGTAAAGCCATGATGATGTTGTTGATGGATATTTGAAAGTGCGCAAGCGTTTCTTTGGGCTGGAATTATGCCCTGAACGGAACTTTTTTATGGGCAGTATTGTTTCATTTGCAAACGTTCACCATTGTGTACTTCTAAGCTTGTTTTATTTTTTGAATTTGTTGCATGAATCAATCTCACGCGCATTACGCATCCTCGACCAATGAGGCAGAATATTTGGCATTTGCCGTTGACTCTACCCAAACGTCATCGGAATCGTCATCCGAAACAAACGATAATTCCACGATGTACGATGCGAACGGTAGTGTTGAGTCACCGTCTCCCGTTAGCATGGGCGGGCATGAGGCATTGGGGCGTGAAAATATTCTCCGCGATATTATCAATGATGACCAATATCAATCGTTGCGGAAACTGGGGCTTATCAATGAAAAAGTTCTGCGCGATGTGCATATTCGCAAAACATTCAAAGATCTACGAAGCCAGCATTTGAGCGCCCACCAAGCTATTGAGCGCCTGCAAAATCTTTATCCCTACTTGCAATACGACACCCTTCGCAAGATTGTCTATCAAATCAATGACAGCAGAGGGTGAAGTGCGTACAAGATTGCTCTACAAGCCTACAAACGCACCTTAACGCGGTACAGCGCCTATTCCCGGTGCATTAGGCAGCGTAATTTTCCCATCCACGAACGTCAAGCCTTTGAAAGCATCGTTTTTGCTCAGAAGTGCGCCATCAAGGTCTGCCCAATCCACCATTGGCGTTAAATGAGCCGCCGCCGTTATTCCGCAGGAAGTCTCCGTCATACAGCCAATCATCAGTTTCATACCAAAAGCCCGCGCCAGAATTATCATTTTGTGCGCCTCGCGCAATCCCGTTGTTTTCATCAATTTCAAGTTCACGCCGTGATAGACACCTTTCATCTTGATAAGGTCGGGAAGGCGCTTGATTGCTTCATCCGCCATCACAGGAATAGGGCTGCGCTCGGTTATCCACGCATTTTCATCCACCATTTCTTTCGGCATGGGCTGTTCAATCAAGACTGCGCCTTTTTCCTTGAGGAAGTGAATGGTTTCTAAGGCGCGTTCTTTGTTGGTCCAGCCTTGATTTGCGTCGGTGACAAGCGGTTTGTCCGAGACCGAGCGCACGGCTTCGATAATTTCTCGGTCGTTATCGCGCCCCAACTTAATTTTTAAGAGTTTGAATTGCGGGTCAACTTCCTGAACTTTTTTGCGCACCATCTCCGGCGTATCAATCCCAATGGTAAAGACCGTATTGGGCGTTTTTGCCTTGTTAAAACCCCAGACATTGTAAAGCGGCTGCCCCATGATTTTTCCCATCAAATCGTGCAGTGCAATGTCAACAGATGCTTTTGCGGCGGTATTGCCCGGCTCAATCGCGTCAACAGCGCTTAAAATGGTCTCCAGTTCCAAAGGATTTTCAATCTTCGAGAGGTCAACTTTCGCAAGAAATTTCATCACACTTTCCTGCGATTCTCCCAGATATGGCGGCATGGAGGCTTCGCCGTATCCCTTGAACTTCCCGTATTCTATTGTCGTCAGAACAATCGGCGTTGTGCTGCGGGTATTGACCGAAACACCAAATGGGTGCTTGAGTTCTAGCGTGAAGGGCTTAAAACTCAATTTCATTCGTGCGGAGGGAATCGCGTTCAACGTGGCGCTTGGGAATACGAAACCCGCCGTTGGTGCAAGGACTGATGTCGCTCCGCCGAGCGCTGTGGTTGCGAAAAAATCGCGTCTGTTCATAAATATTGACCTTCGTAAAAGGCAGAAAATAGAGATGTCTTTTGATTACGTTTTTTCGTCGAATATCCTTGCCGGAAAGACAAAGTGTAATGCTTTTTTCCTATTGCACTTAAGCGTATTGCTGTATCGTAGCTCTCAAGTCTGCAAGAAAGGCTTGTACATCGTCTTCTGTCGTGTCAAATGCGGTCATCCAGCGTACTTCGTGCTTCGTTTCGTTCCACACGTAAAAATGCTGCCGCTCTTGAAATGGTGCGATACACTGCGGCGGGAGTGTTGCAAAGACAGCGTTTGCCTGAACATTTTGGGTAATATGAACATGAGCAATCGTTTGCAGACCTGCCGCCAGAACTTGTGCCATAGTATTGGCGTGAGTAGCATTAGCAAGCCAGCAATCATTTTCCAGTAGTGCTAAAAACTGCGCTGCCGCAAAACGCATTTTTGAGCAAAGCTGCATACTTTGTTTACGGATAAAAGCGGCATTGGAAGCAAGACTGGAAGCGGTTTCGGGATTGCAAAACACGATTGCCTCGCCGAACATTGCACCATTTTTTGTACCACCAAAACTCACCGCATCAATCCCCACGTCCGTCGTAAAAGCACGAAGCGGCAGTCCCAGATGTGCCGCCGCATTTGCTAATCGCGCTCCATCCATAAACACCAGCATACCGTGTTGGCGGGCAAGCGCTGTGATAGCGCGGAGTTCGTCGGGTGTATAGACCGTACCGTATTCGCTGGATTGCGTCAGCGCAATGACTTTGGGCTGGGAATGATGCTCCACGCCGAAACCGTGCAGATGCGGTAAAATCATGCTTGGTGTCAATTTTCCATCATCGGAGGGAATGGTGATGAGTTTTGCGCCTGTGAATTTTTCCGGCGCACCGCATTCATCCACGTTGACGTGGGCGGTTTCGGCGCAAAGAATCGCATGGAAGGAGCGCGTCATTGCTTGGAGCGCGACCACATTTGCTCCCGTGCCATTAAACGCAAACATCACGTGGCTATGATCTCCAAAGTGCGATTGTATGCGCTCTAGCGCCTCTTGTGTGAGCGGGTCGACACCGTAAGCCAGAGCGTGTCCTTGATTGGCGCGGGCAAGCGCTTCCATGACGGCAGGATGCGCTCCGGCGGTATTGTCGCTGGCAAAACTTTTCAATAATGCTGAGGTGGAAATAGCCATAGAATGGAGTGTGTCGTGGGAAAGGCTGATAGATTCACGTTTTTACAGCGCTTTGTCGTAAATGCGATAGGTTTTGTAAATCTTACCTTTCATCGTTCTAGTCAGTGCTAAGTTCATATCGGCGTTTGCCTCGTCAATCCATGATGCCTCGCCTCCGGCGGGATATTTTTTTGAAGCGCGGTCGCCGATTTCATAATACATCACGGCATCTGCGCCTGTTTTGCGGTATTCCGGCAGTACGCCCATGATGATAATGCGGCAGAAATCCACTTCTTTTTGCTTCGTTAGCAGATTCCATCCTGCTCCCAAAAGCGAACCGGAAGAGTTGTGAATCATGGCGCGGTTAATATCGGGCAGCGCCAGAAGGAATCCGGCTGGTTTGCCATCGACTTCGGCAAGGAAGATAATATGCGGGTCGGCGACGGGTTTGAGGTCGTTCACGAGCGCGTCCCATTCGGCATCGGTGAACTCCACCATGCCCCAATTATTCACCCATGCGGCGTTGTAAATGAGCTTAATCGCGTCGGTGTCTTTTTTGAATTGTGCTTTGTCTTTGAAATTGACTTCCCGTATCGTAATCTTGTTCCGCTCACGAATTGCCTCTTGCAAACGCTTCATTTTATCGGACTTATAGTCTTCGTGCTTCAAGATATAGGCAAAATTATCTTTCACTTTTTTGTAGCCCGCATTGTCGAAAAGAGCCGGATAATAGGCGGGATTATAGGTCGTTAAAACCGTTGGAGGCGAATCAAAACCATCCACCAGCAGTGCGGCTTCATCGTTCATCGAAGGGTTCACCGGACCTCGTGCGGTGTCTTTTCCTTCACTTTTCAGCCATGCTTCGGCGGCGTGGAAGAGCGCATCGGCAGTCGCTTGGCTGTTTTCACACTCGAAAAAGCCGATAAAACCTACTTTGTCGTTGAAGCGTTTGTTGTGATTGTCGTTGGTAATAGCCGCAATGCGTCCTACAACCTCGCTCCCGCGCTCGGCAAGGAACATCCGCAATTTAGAGTGCTGATAAAACGGGTTTTTTGTGACGCTCAGGAGCTTTTTTCGCTCATCAATAAGCGGTGGAACCCAGTTTTTATCGCCTTTGTAGAAATTCCATTGCGATTTGATAAACCGCATACGGTCTTGTTCATTTTCAACGAGTCGAATGGTTGTAGCGCTCATAAAAACTGATATTGAAAAAAGTTGGGCGAAATGATTGATTGTCGTATAAACTTCTTATTTCGTTTGTGTCGGAGCCGATTTTCCACGAATCCGCATATTGAGAATCTCCACCAAAAACGAAAACGCCATCGCAAAATAAATGTATCCTTTCGGAACTTCAATATGGAAACTCTCTGCCACAAGGAGAAATCCGACAAGCATGAGAAACGAAAGCGCCAGCATTTTCATAGTCGGGTTCCGCTCAATAAATTCGCTGATAGCACCAGCAAAAATGAGCATCACAATCAGCGACACAATCACCGCTGCCATCATCACGGGAATTTGATTCGATAAGCCAATGGCAGTCAGTACGGAATCAAACGAAAACACAATGTCAAGAATAACGACTTGGAGAATAACGCCAAAAAGCGTTGAGCGGTTTTTCATACTTCCGGCGGCATCGTGGTCGGTCATGCTGTCGTGAATTTCCCGCGTGGTTTTTGCCATGAGGAAAAGACCGCCGCCAAACAGCACCAAATCACGCCCCGTCACACCATGATCCATTACCGTAAAAAGTGAAGCCGTCATTCCGACCATGTAGGACAAAAATGATAGCAAAATCAGGCGAAACACCAGCGCCAGCCCCAAACCGATAAACCGTGCTTGCTTGCGCTGCGCCTCCGGCAAGCGGTTCACAACGATTGAGATAAAAATCACATTGTCAATGCCCAGAACGATTTCCATTACCGAGAGCATCAAAAAACTCAGCCATGCGGCGGGCGAAGTAAGTAGTTCCATCATAAACGATTGAAGGTAAAGTGGTTAATGGTGCTTAAATTCTGCGAGAAAATAGGTTTTGCAATAATCTTTCAAAAAGTCGAGCAAGATAAACAAACTTACGCCTGTGAGCAAGAGACAGGCTGCGAAAATGTATTTTTCGTTTTGATTGGTATCAAGGAGTTTCGAGGGCATTTTCACCAGCAGTGTTCCAATTTCCATAAACAAACCCACCAGAAGCAGTCCCATCCCGTTTTGATGGGCAATTTCGTTCAAATATTCTTGCGTATGGCTTGTTTCCTCAGCTGCAATTCTTTCGCCGACGCGGTGCGCCATTTTACGCAGTGTTTCGCGCTCTTCCAAAAACACTCCGGCTGCGACTAAAATGCCGCCAACGCCGTCAATCAAGCCCTCCATGTCCTCCAGCATTTCATCGGTCGGCTGAGTTGTCCAAAAGCCTTGTAAAAAATTCCATTGTGTTTGGAGCATTGGGATTGCGCCCAGCGACAGCGCCAAAGCGAAGCCAATCAGCACCGGACGCGAGGTCAGGAGCAGAAACAAGCGGTTCAAGAGGTTCGTAATCATGGCTTTTTGTGGAAAAAGATGGAAATATCGTGATAATGCGGCAATATCGCAATTCAAGCGCAAACGCGCAAAGAGAATCGGCAACACATCATCGCCTGCTTTTATGCAACATCCTCACGGAAATACACCGCCGAATGAACCGCCATATCATGCAGCGCTTGGCGTTGCGCACCAATCGCCATCAGGCAACCGCACGTTATCAGAAAACTCACAATAGAGCCGAGCATCGCCGTTAAAGGAAAGAGCGCCAGTCCGTAAGCCACGTATTTTAATGCCCAACGGCGTAAAAGCAGTGCTTTGGTAGCGGGTGCGCCTTCGTCGCTTCCAATGGCAATTCCCATCAAACGTTTGCCCGGAGAAGCATTGGTCAGGAGTTCGCTCAGGCTGTAGATCAGCATGACGAGATTGTTCAATATCGTCAACATCCCAAGCATACCGGGATTGATGTTCAGCGATTTGAACATTTCTTCTGCCTCGTCGTCGGAGGAATCGGTGTCGCTAAAGATACTGAGTTCGGTATCGTCGTCTAAATTCAGCACGTGCAGAAGTTTTGTGCCGACGGTAAAAGCGAGAATTGTGGTGATAACGGCAACAATCAATCCATCCAGCAAAGTCGCCGCAAAGCGCCTTCCAAAGCCAACGCGCTCCGGTTGGTCGTAATATTGTTCAGCAAAAGTGTTCATAGTTTGGGAGAATACATTCAGGAAAAAGTTTCGTCTTCATCGTTTTGGTTATTGCGCCCGAAGGTTTGTTTTGCTTCCCAGCTTTCGCCGCCGCAGGGCGTGTAGGTCAGGCTGACGTGTTCGTCCAAGAGTTTGCAAAAATGCCCCGTTTCATCAAAATGGCGGCATTTTGCGCACAGCGTATTTGCCTCCAAGACCTTTGTTTGCGCCTTGAAGCGCTGGTATTGCATAAAAGCAGGATAGACGACGATGAGCCATATCGTACCCAAACCCACCAGCCAATACTCATGAAGACGAAAACGCTCGAACAAATACCACATCAGGGGCATCAACACTGCGAGTTTGAGCAATATCCACGTCAAAATCGAACCAACCGTGATTTCAGGCGTTGCTTCGGGTTTGTAATTCGGAAAAAGATGTGGATACAACTCGCGCTCGTCCAGTGACCGCGAAGAACTTGGTGGAGCGATGACGGGGAGATTCGTCAAGCCGCGCATTTCCAGCAATTTGAAGCGCAAGGTGTGATAGAGTCGTTGTAGCATAAAAATTCACAAAATGTTATTTCGTTGTTGACGAAATGCCGATTTTTTGGCATCTTGCTTTCTTGTCAAGGCGTGTTTTTTGTGTTCAGGAAGAGTAATTTACACAAAAACTCCCCCGAAGGCAAACGCCGACGGGTAGTTGGCAGCGATAATTCCCACAACCTTGATTGCTAGTATCTTCTGGAGTAATGGACATCACGCAAAATTATACGAAACCCGACAGCCCCAACGACTCTTTCCACGACGATGGTATCCTTGAAAGCGAATTTTCGCACGTCATTGTGCGTGGCGCAAAGGAGCATAATCTCAAAAACGTCAGTGTGGATATTCCCCGTGAGCAGCTCGTCGTGATGACGGGACTTTCCGGCTCCGGTAAATCCTCGCTTGCGTTTGATACGATTTATGCTGAGGGGCAACGGCGCTATGTCGAATCGCTTTCCCCCTACGCCCGCCAGTTTTTGGGCATGATGGAAAAGCCCGATGTTGACTCTATTGATGGGCTTTCACCCGCTATTTCGATTGAGCAAAAAACCGTTGGCTCGAATCCACGCTCCACCGTTGGCACGGTGACGGAAGTGTATGATTACGTGCGGCTCTTGTATTCAAAAATTGGCATTCAGCATTGCGTTGACCATCCCGAAATGCCCGTAATTAAACAGTCTTTCGACCAAATTATCGAAAGTATTATGGCTATCGGCGCGGGGGCAAAACTTCACGTGCTTGCGCCCGTGGTACGCGGACGAAAAGGGCATTACCGGGAACAGTTCGACCAGTTCCGCAAGCAAGGTTACACGCGGGTTCGGGTGGACGGACGTTTGCAGGAAATTACCGAAGGAATGCAACTTGCGCGGTATCAAATTCACACCATTGAGGTCGTCATAGACCGCATTGTGATTGCTACAGACCAAGAGCAGCGTCTGCGCGATTCCTGCGCGTTGGCGATGAAAATGGGCGAAGGTGTGCTAACGATTCTCACCGAAGAAAATGCGCCTGCCGAAGACGGAAAAACAGGCGTTATCGGGCTTCCCCTGCGCCGCGAACTCTTTTTTAGTCAGTCAAATGCTTGCCCCAAATGCCAGCGTTCCTACGAACTTCTTGCGCCCAACGCATTTTCCTTCAATTCGCCGTTTGGTGCGTGTCCTGCGTGTCAGGGATTAGGGGAAATTCGGGATTTCAACACGGCACTGTTTATGCCAGACAAGACAGTTTCGCTTGAAGACGGCGGTATTGCACCGCTTGGCAAATTGCGCGATACGTGGATTTGGCGGCAAGTCGAGGCAGTCTGTAAAGAATTCGGCATCAAACTCTCCACACCCGTCGGCAAAATCAATGCAGAGGAAATGCAGACGCTCTTGCGCGGCACCGGCTCACGGCTGTTTTCGGTGGACTACAAGCTCTCAAGCGGGCGCGTGACCACGTACAAACAGCGTTTTTCCGGTATTGTGGCGAATTTGCAAGACCAATATGAAAAAACAACCTCGACGGCGATTCGCGCCAATATCGAACAATATATGTCTGCCGTACCTTGCGCCACCTGCAACGGCGGGCGTTTGAAGCCGGAAAGTTTGAATGTGCGTGTGGGCGGAAAGACCATTGGCGAAATTGGCGCTCTGTCGGTAAGCGAAGCCTTGGCGCACTTCCGCGCACTGCCACTGACGCAACGCGAAGAGACGATTGCGCGACTTATTTTGCGAGAAATTACCACACGCCTATCCTTTTTGCAGGAAGTGGGCTTGCAATACCTGACTCTGAGCCGCACCGCACGGACGCTTTCGGGGGGCGAAGGGCAGCGCATACGGCTTGCGTCCCAGATTGGCTCGCAGTTGACGGGCGTGATGTATGTTCTCGACGAGCCAAGTATCGGGCTGCATCAGCATGATAATCGCAAGTTGATTGGTTCGCTCAAAAGCCTCCGCGACTTGGGAAACACGGTCATTGTCGTCGAACACGACCGCGAAATGATTGAGGAAGCAGATTTCGTCATTGATTTGGGACCGAAAGCCGGGATTCATGGCGGCGAAATGATGTTTGCCGGAACACCCAATGAACTCATGCAGCAGACGGATTCCATCACGGCAGATTATCTGTCCGGACGCAGGATTATTGCCAGCGACCGACCGCGCCGTCCGGGAAGCGATAAATCACTTGTGCTGGAAAATGCGATTGGGAATAATTTGCAGGACGTGACGCTCCGCATCCCGCTTGAAACCTTTACGTGTATAACGGGTATGAGCGGAAGTGGCAAATCAACACTGGTCAACGACACGCTGTATCCAATTCTCTCGCGCCATTTCTACAATTCGCTCACAGCACCTTTGCAGTACGGCGCAATCAAGGGTTTGGAACATATTGACAAAGTAATAGAAATTGACCAATCGCCGATTGGACGGACTCCACGCTCAAATCCAGCGACCTACACGGGCTTATTTACGCATATCCGCGATCTGTTTTCGCAACTTCCCGAAGCGAATATTCGCGGCTACAAGCCCGGGCGCTTTTCGTTCAACGTAGATTCCACCAAAGGCGGCGGGCGCTGCGAAGCCTGTGAAGGCGACGGCGTGAAAAAAATTGAGATGAATTTCCTACCCGACGTGTACGTTCCATGCGACGTTTGCACGGGTAAGCGCTACAACACCGAAACGCTGCAAGTCAAGTACAAAGGCAAATCCATCGCGGATGTGCTGGCAATGACGGTGGACGAGGCAGTAGGGTTTTTCCGTGATATTCCCAAAATTGCGCGGCAGGTCAATACGTTGCAGGAAGTCGGCTTGGGATATATTCATATCGGGCAGCAAGCAACGACGCTCTCTGGCGGCGAGGCGCAGCGCGTGAAACTTGCCACTGAATTAGCAAAAACTTCTACCGGAAAAACGCTCTATATCCTTGACGAACCCACAACTGGTCTGCATTTTGAGGATGTAAATATTTTGCTGGAACTTCTGCATAAGTTGGTCGAAAAGAAAAATACGGTGGTCGTGATAGAACACAACTTGGATGTTATCAAGACCGCCGATTGGCTTATAGACTTGGGGCCCGAAGGCGGTAAGGGTGGAGGGCGCATCGTTGCCGAAGGTACGCCGGAATACGTTGCCGAAAGCTATAAAGAGACCAGTAGTTATACGGGATTGTATTTGCAGGAAGAATTAGAGCGCGACCGCAAATATGCGCCATCGGCTATCAGTAAACCATCTTCGACTATTGGTATTCAAATCGAAGAAGATACTCTCCAATCGGCCAAAACGCCAAAAGCGAAAGCAGCGAAAACGAAGGTCAAAGAAACGAAACCCAAAGAAGTAAAACTGAAAGAAGTAAAACTGAAAGAAGTACAATCCAACGAAACGAAGATCAAAGAAACCAAGCCCAAAGCCGCAAAGCCGAAAGCAGCAAAAACCAAAGAAATCAAGCCTACGAAAACAACGAAAAAATGATCCCGCGTATTCGTCCATACCAATTTATCCTTTGCTGCCTTATTTTCTTTGGCAGTCGGTATGTTTATGGCAATGCTGCTTGGGGTGAACGAATTTCTCATGGTCTTGATTCCAAAGGAACGCAAGGCACACAGCAAATTCAGGCGGAGGAGGAGAAAATCGAAGCTGCGTTTATTTGGCAGTTTTTGCAATTTATTGAGTTCCCGGCACTATCGCTGCAAGAGGCATTTGTTGTTGGCTTTATCGGAACGAGTCGCGTGGAAAATTTTTTACTGGACATTACGCGCCAAAAGCGCTTGGCAGATGGACGTGCGATCGAAGTACGGCACGTGAACAATTTGGACGAAATTGCTCGTTGTCAAGTCATTTTTGTCGCTCCGACTGAAAATAGTAAACTTACACAGATATTGAGCAAAACTCGGGGACGAAATATTCTCACCATTGGGCGCGATAACGATTTTTTATTGCGCGGCGGCATGATGAATTTTTATATTGAAAATACGAAAGTGCGTTTTGAGTATAACACCGAAGAAATGTCTGCCAGTAAATTACGCTCCAGTTCGCAGCTCTTGCGTCACGGGCGGCAATACTCGAAGGCGAAGGAATAGAGCCGCTTTCTACACTATAGAACTCGCAGCACGAATCCGCACCATAGTTCCGTATCACCATTCCGCATCTACATTTGCATTTTTCCTAAGGGAGTTCTCGCATGAAATGGCTCGCCAACATATCAATTCGCGCAAAACTTCTCGGTATTATCCTGCTTTGCACCGTCTCGGCACTTGCTATCGGCTTTACGCTCGTGAGCATTGCCAATGTTCGTGCATTGAAGCGTGATATGGTGCGGAATACTTCTGTATTGGCGCAAGTCGTTGGTGACAATAATATCGGCGCGTTGGCATTCCAAAATTCCGATGATGCTGCGGCTTCCTTGGGAATGCTCTCTGCCATAACATCGGTGCGCTATGCGTGCATTTATGACAAAGAAAACAAGTTATTTGCTGAATACATCCACCCCAATCAACGTGCGAATATCAACCGTGAGGGAACGCTTTCCAATAGTATTGTTTTTGATTCGACTGCTCACGGTTTTTCCGAATTTCGTGCCGACGAACTGGTGCTGTATCGCCGCATTATTACCAAAAATGATGAGTCATTTACCGTGCTGCTGCGTGTTTCGACTCAGGAATTGGAAGCGAGGATTCGCAGCTACGGCATCACGATGACAGGCGTGGGAATGGCAATTACGCTGGCTTCGCTTGTTTTGGCGCTATGGATGCAGCGTCTTATTTCGGGGCGAATTTTATCGCTGTCCGGTTTTATGCAATATATTTCGCAGCATAATGACTTTTCCGAACGTTTTGAACGGCGCGGCGGCGATGATGAAATTGGCGCATTAGCCGATGGTTTCAACCAATTACTAGAAAAACTACAACGCCGCGAAGCCGAGCGCGATAAAGCCCGTGCCGAACTCGAAACCGCCTTGCGCGAGGATTTCCGCGAAACAGTACGTAATCTTCAAAACCTCGTCATCAAGGCGTACCGTGCGCCGAATGGCGAATATTTGATTTCCCTTTTTGAAGGGCGTATTGCTGCGAACTTTGGCTTAGATACTGAATCGGTGCGCGGCAAAGCATTGACGGAAATTTTTGGTCGCAAAATGCAAGCGCTCTACCAAAAGCACTTCGACTCTGCTTTTCATGGGAAATTTATGCGCTTTGAAACGGAACTCTATGGCGCAACCTATCTGAACTTTCTTGCGCCGATTATTGACAATGGCGTTATTAAAGAAGTTGTCTGCTCGTCGGTGGATATTTCTTCGCAAAAGGAAGCGGAAAATCGCCTTCGCATTAGCGAGCAGCGCTATCGGGCGTTGATTCAAGGCTTACCCGTTGGGATTGTGCAAAGCGTCAAGAGCGAAAGCGGCTTGCGATTGGAGTTTGTCAATGGCGAGTTTGTGAATTTGACGGGCTATTCGATGGAAATGTTTGCCGAGATGCAGTACAGCAACGAAATTCGTTTGCCAATGCACGACGATGACCGCTTACAGGCTGAGGAAGCGTGGTCAACATGGCTTCAAAATGATGCCGATACGATGCTTCGCCGCGCCTACCGCTTACGAGTGGTGAAAGACAATTCTCCCAGACGTGAGCCGGAATACCGCTGGTTCGATGATTACACTACCAAATTGCATTTGGATTCCGGTGAAATCATCATTATTCAAGCGCTCATGGATATTGACGAGAAAAAGCAATCCGAAACCCAATTACAGATTTCGCTCGACAAAGAACGCCAAGTCAACGAACTCAAGACCCGCTTTGTGAGTACCGTTTCGCATGAGTTTCGCACACCGCTTGCAGGGATGCTTCTTTCGGTGGACTTGCTGACGCGCTATTTCGACCGAATGCCTGCCGACAAGCGTGTGGACGAGTTGCAAAAAATTCGCTTGCGTATCAATGAATTAACCGATTTGATGAATGACTTCCTAGCGCAAAGCGAGTCTCAATCGGTCGTTGGGCGATTTAAGCCATCACTTATTGAGGTGAACGAATTGTGTAAAAACCTGATAACGGAGATGGAATTTATTGCCTCGGCAACCTCGCGCTCAAGAGTGCATCGCAATATTAACGTCGGCGAGGCGTATATTCAAGGCGACATCAAACTCTTGCGCTATGTCATTCGTAATTTACTGGCAAACGCTATCAAATACTCGCCCAAGCAGTCGCCCGTCAGCGTTAATGTCCATTGCGAAGCAGAGTGGATGGTCATAGCGATAAGCGACAAAGGAATTGGTATTCCTGAAAAAGACCTTGAAAAACTCTTTACTCCGTTTTTCCGCGCTTCTAATACCACAACAATCTCCGGCACAGGTGTTGGGCTTTCGATTGTGAAAGAATTTATCGACGCACACGGAGGAACGATTGAGGTGCAGACCCAGCAAAACGAAGGCTCAACCTTTACAGTGCGTCTGCCGCTTGTCAGCAAACCCGTAAGCCAAGCACAAGTGATGTTGAATTGAAGGGAATGCTATGGAAACCTCGACCGCATTGCTTGAACATCTACGAAGTCTGGAAAATGACGCAAATCGCCTTGGAATGGCGCGTTTCGGCATTGCAAGTGAAAAGGTATTGGGCATTTCTATGCCTGTATTGCGCGAACTTGCCCGTTCAATAAAAATTGAAGCAAAAGTTGAGGCGAATACTCGGAGCATACGCAAGGGCGAGCTTCTGCACACACTCGCGCAAGACCTGTGGGAAAGCGGCATCCACGAAGCGCGATTGTTGGCAATATTGATAGAAGATCCGAAAGAAATGCTTCCCAAGCAGATAGAATCGTGGGTGCATGAAGTGGATTCATGGGACATCTGCGACCAATTATGCAGCAATCTTCTCTGCAAAATTCCTTACGCAGAAGACCGCATGATTGCTTGGTGCGAAGAAGAATTAGCATTTGTTCGGCGCGTGGGAATCGTTTTGATTGCCCAGTTTGCCGTACATGACAAAAAAGCCCCCGATGAACGATTTGAAGCCTTTTTTCCACTCTTGGAGCGCTTTGCTTTTGATGAGCGCAATTTTGTGAAAAAAGCCGTGAATTGGTCGCTCAGGCAAATGGGGAAGCGCAGTCCGGCACTCTTGCAGCAAGCAATAGCCTCTGCCGAGCGTATCAAAGCGCAAGGCACTCCCAGCGCACGATGGATAGCGGCGGACGCGCTAAGAGAATTTGCAAAGCTACCGCCAGAATATTTTACGAAAAAAAGGACGCGCCGTTTGAGGAATAGTGTTGAGTTTTGAATGTTGGGTTTTGAGTGAAAAGAGCCAAAATCGTTTCTTCTACAATGGTTTACAGCTATTGTAGCTCAGTATTCAGCAACCACAATGAAGCACTATCGCCGAGGGCAAAACCGAAAAATCAACACTCAAAAATCAACACTACCCAATGGACTCAATAGAATTTTGGACAGTCTGCTCAGCAAACGGTATTGTCTTAGACCGCCGCCAAATGGACAATATCAACCGTTTCCACGATGAACTCGTGATATGGAACGACCGCATCAACATGGTTTCGCGGCAAGATGTGGATAATCTCTATGAACGTCACATTTTGCATTCGCTGACGATACTCAAATATGCGACGATTGCTCCTAAAGCGCGTTGTATGGACGTTGGGACAGGAGGCGGCTTTCCGGGAATACCGCTCAAAATCGCCTTGCCCGAAATTCAAATGCTGCTTGTGGATTCGATTGCCAAAAAATCGAAAGCCGCCGGGATGTTTGCCCAGCACACGGGTTTGCGGCATATTTCGGCGCAAACCGTTCGTGCCGAAGCGCTGGCGGATAAAGCGGAATTTCGGAAGGTGTTTGATGTCATCACCGCCCGCGCCGTTGCACCGCTCGTGCAGTTGGTATCGTGGGTAGAGCCGCTTTTGAAGCCCACCGCACAGATGCTTTTTCTTAAAGGTGGCGACCTCGAAGCGGAAATTGCCGAAGCCGTGAAAAAATTTCCCACGCTTGCCGTTGAGGAAATTGCGATTGAAATGAGCGGCACGAATTGGTTCAAAGCACAAGAAAAGAAGTTGTTGATATGCCGCTTGGGTTCGTAAGTGCTTGAGGGCAAAAATTTTCCTCGTCCGTCGTTTTCCTTCTTTCGCTTATGCGGATTTTTTTGCATATTTGCCCGTATCTATTTCGTTGACGTGTCAACGGTTGCGCAATAGACGTTTTGTGAGTAACAACTACGATAACCCCTTGTCTTCCTCATCTTTATTTCTTCTCAATCATTATGACTACGCTGCAATTTACCGAAACGCACGAGATGATTCGCCGCACCGCACGCGATTTTGCTCAAGATGTTATCGCTCCCTCTTCGGTTGAGCGCGATTTGACGGCGGAATTTCCCCACGACATTATCCGCCAACTTGGTGAACTCGGCTTTATGGGCATGATGGTTTCGCCAGAATGGGGCGGAAGCGGCTTGGATGCTGTTAGTTACACTATCGCTATGGAGGAGATTTGTAAAGTTGATGCCAGCGTTGGTGTGGTCATGTCGGTTAATAACTCGCTTGTTTGCTGGGCTTTGGAGCAGTACGGCACCGATGAGCAAAAAGAGCGCTTTTTGCGCCCATTGGCTTCAGGGCAGAAAATCGGAGCGTTTTGCCTAAGCGAACCTGGCGCAGGCTCAGATGCGACACAGCAAGCAACCATCGCTGTTCAGCAAAACGGCAGTTGGGTTATCAATGGCGCAAAAAACTGGATTACCAATGGCACAACCGCGAGTATTTTCCTTGTTTTGGCGCAAACCGACCGCGAAAAACGCCATAAAGGAATTACCTGCTTTATCGTTGAAGGCGATATGGACGGATTTGAACGCGGCAAAAAAGAGGATAAAATGGGCATTCGCTCCAGTGACACGTGTTCACTCAGTTTTACCAACGTCAAGGTTTCCCATTCTACGCACGTCTTGGGTGAAGTTGGTCGGGGCTTCAATATTGCCATGGAAGTTTTGAATGGCGGGCGCATTGGTATTGCTTCTCAGGCGCTCGGTATTGCGCAAGGCGCATTTGAAGCAGCGGTGAAGTATTCCAAAGAGCGCAAGGCATTTAACCGCCCCATTGCTGATTTGCAAGCAATTCAATTCAAACTTGCCGAAATGTCCGTCAAAATCGAAGCCGCACGGTTGCTCATTCTCAAAGCTGCAACGATGAAAGATAAGCACGAAAACATCATCAAAGCTGCCGCTCATGCAAAACTTTTTGCTTCAAAAATTGCCGTAGAAGTGGCTCTGGAAGCTATTCAAGTGCATGGTGGTTATGGTTATGTCCGTGAGTACCTTGTGGAGCGCTTTTTACGTGATGCCAAAATTACCGAGATTTACGAGGGTACAAGCGAGGTACAGCATATTGTGATTGCTCGCGAAGTATTGAAAGAGACCGTGTAAAGACTTATTCGGAAGCTTTTTACAAACTCACTTTTGCTACAAGCAAGAGTGAGTTTTTTTTAGGGCAATCGTATGAAATATCAAAACCCATATCAAATCTGTATCTGATTTTTGCCAATGCTTGTCGTCCAATGTGTAGAGACTATTTTCATGCGATTGCCCTAATGATTTTCGCCTATCATCTTGCCACGCCGAAAAAAATATGTAAATTCGTTGTCTGTGCATAATGCTAATTACCTATTTTCTTCATCAAGCGAGGCTATTTCAAGGTTCTACGCACAGTATGTGACGTGGTTTTGCGCTTCTTGCCTTGCCTTATTCAGGAGTTTGGAGTTATGATTTTCAAAAGCCCTTTTCCGCCGATAGTCCTGCCAGAAGTGCCATTGCACGATTTTGTTCTCTCCAAAGCACGTCAATTTCCTGATAAAGCTGCACTTATTGATGGTCCGTCGGGGCGCACCATCACGTACAAACAGCTTGCAGGCGGCATCCAAATGGTGGCTTCCAATCTTGTGAAGCGAGGCTTAAAAAAAGGCGAAGTCGTGGCAATTTACAGCCCCAATGTGCCTGAATATGCTATTATTTTTCACGGCGTGATTAAAGCCGGCGGCACAAATACGACCATTAACCCGCTTTATACCGTTGACGAACTCACGCATCAGATGAAAGATGCCAACGCAAAATTCCTCGTGACCATCCCGCTTTTCTTGCCCAACGCCATCGAAGCCGCTAAACGTGCCGGCATTCAGGAAATCTTCGTTTTGGGCGAAGGTGAAGGCGCTACACCTGTTGCGGAGTTGATGAAGGGCGATGGCGTACTGCCCACCATTGAATATGATGTGCATAACGACATCGTGGTAATGCCCTATTCAAGCGGTACAACGGGCTTGCCCAAAGGCGTGATGCTGTCGCACTACAACCTCACGTCGAATGTTGTGCAATACTCCGATTTAGAGCAGCTCAACGAAACCAGCGTCATGCTTGCGGTGCTGCCATTTTTCCATATCTACGCTATGACAGGCTTGCTCAATGGTGCGCTTGCTGTTGGCGGAACGGTCGTATCGGTGCCGCGTTTCGATCTTGAACAGGTTCTGGGCATTATTCAGCAGTACAAAGTGACCAATTTTTTTGTTGCCCCGCCGATTATGCTTGCTTTGGCGAAACATCCCATCATTGACAACTTCGACCTTTCGAGTTTGAAAGTCATTACTTCCGGTGCGGCGGCAATGTCAGTGCCGATTGCCGAAATGTGCGCCGAGCGCATCAAATGTATCGTCAAGCAAGGCTACGGCATGACGGAGGCTTCGCCCGTGACGAATATGAATTCCCTGAGCTATCCGATTAAAATTGCGTCGGTCGGACCGCTTGTTCCGAACTTAGAGGCAAAGGTTGTTGATTTGACAACGGGCAAAGAACTTGGTCCGAATGAAAACGGCGAACTTTGCTTCCGAGGACCAAACGTTATGAAGGGCTATCTCAATAATCCCGACGCAAATGCAAGCACCCTCAAAGACGGCTGGCTGCACACGGGCGATGTGGGCTATGTTGACGACGATGGCTATTTTTATGTCGTTGACCGCTTCAAAGAATTTATCAAACACAAAGGGTATCAAGTAGCTCCGGCAGAACTTGAAGGCTTGTTGCTTGGGCATCCTGCCATTGCCGATTCCGCCGTAATACCCGTTCCAGACGATGAAGCGGGCGAAAATCCGAAAGCATTTATCGTGAAAAAGGGCGAAATTACCGCACAGGAAGTAATGGATTACATCGCCGAGAAGGTTGCGCCGTACAAAAAAATCCGCGAAGTAGAATTTGTGCAAGAAATACCAAAATCTGCTTCCGGTAAGATTTTACGCCGTGTTTTGATTGAACGCGAGCGCGAAAAATTACGTCAGAATTAATAGCTCGTCACTGCCCAGATATTACCCCGTCGGGCGGCTTCTTCGCCGTCCGGCGGGTGTGTTTCAGCGGTGTTTACTGCTTCTTTCCACACTCTTCAGATATTCATGCACTCGGTCAAAATTTCCGTTATTATTCCCTTATTAAACGAAGAAGAATCCCTGCGTGAGCTTGCTTCTCGGCTAGAGACGGTGCTTTCGGGTCTTGCGCCAGAGAGCTATGAGGTACTATTTATTGACGATGGCTCTACCGACACGTCCTATCAGGTCTTGCGCGACATCCACCGCGCTAATCCTCGCTTTCAGGCGATACGTTTCCGTCGGAATTATGGCAAATCGGCAGCGCTGGCGGTAGGTTTTGCGCGGGCGGCGGGCGATATTGTGATAACAATGGATGCTGATTTGCAAGACGACCCGCAAGAAATTCCGGCACTTTGCGCAAAATTAGACGAAGGCTACGACCTTGTAAGCGGTTGGAAACGCAAGCGCTACGACCCTTGGCACAAAACAATGCCCTCGAAACTCTTTAATGCCGTTACCTCAAAAATGAGCGGAATTACGCTCCACGACTTTAATTGCGGGTTGAAGGCGTATCGGCGCGACGTTGTGAAATCGGTGCAAATTTATGGCGATATGCACCGCTATATTCCTGCTCTGGCGCATTGGGAAGGCTTTCGCGTTGCGGAGATTCCGGTGCAGCATCATCCACGCAAATTTGGTGTGTCGAAATTCGGTGCAAAGCGCTTTGTGACTGGATTTCTTGACCTTCTGACGGTGCTTTTTACCACGAAATATATCAAGCGCCCTCTACATCTTTTCGGCACAATCGGCACTTTGTTGTTGTTGGTCGGCATGGGCGTAGAAACAACGCTCACCGTTGAGTGGTTTTTGGGAATGACGTATTTTTCCAATCGCCCGCTTGTTTTATTGGGTATTTTGCTGATTATTGTCGGCGTTCAGCTTATTTCTATGGGGCTGCTCGGCGAAATGCTCGTGAAAAATTCTTCGACGGGAACGGCGCAATATCTTATTCGAGAGCAGACGGACAGCGATGCGTGAGAGCAGGAAGACGTGAAGAAGTAAATATTTTTTTTGACTTATCAACCACAGTATGCACATTCTTGTTACTAATGACGACGGAATTGATTCGCCGGGTATTTACGCGCTCGTTCATGCATTGCGCGGCGTTGGCAAGGTTTCTGTTGTTGCGCCGGACCGCCAGCAAAGCGCCGTCGGTCACGCCCTGACTGTCAGTAGCCCGCTCCGTGCTACCAAAATTCGCCGTGACGGGGAAATGTTCGGCTACGCTATCAACGGTACACCTGCCGACTGCGTAAAAATCGGAATTTGCGCCCTGCTCGAAGAAAAGGCGGATTTGCTGGTTTCCGGTATCAATCACGGCTCGAACACTTCCAGAAATATTCTCTATTCCGGTACTGTTTCTGCGGCAACCGAAGGAATGATGATGGGGCTGCCTGCAATCGCCGTTTCATTGGATTCGCTGGATTATCGCACTGATTGTACCGTAGCGGCGGAGTACGCAGCCCGCATTGCGGCTCAATATTTCGATTTGCAAATTCCCGCCGATACGATTTTGAATCTGAACGTTCCCGCGCTTGCCAAAGACCAGATAAAGGGTTTTCGTCTGACGCGGCAAGGCACTTCCGGTTGGGAAGACGCATATGAGCGCCGAAAAGACCCAATGGGACGGGAATATTTCTGGCTTTCGGGGCATTACAATTCCATTGATAACGACATTGACACCGACGAAGGGGCAATGAAAGCAGGCTACGTCTCGGTAACGCCCGTGCGTTATCAACTGACGAATGAGGATATTCTCCGTACAATTCATTTGAAAGAGTAATACGCGATTCATTTTTGGAGCAGTATGACGACCATTGAGCAACGCCTTTTCGATGCCCTCGCCGTAGGGATTTTCGCTCTTGACGAACATTACATCGTTAGGGCTTGGAACGCACGTCTCACCGAATGGACGGGGCTGGAAGCCAGTGCGCTTGTCGGCACGGATATTCGCTTGTGGTTCGGGCATTTGCGTACCAATGATTTTGGCGATGCGCTCCGAGCTATTTGGCAAACAGGAGAAATGGTCAGTTTAGACGGCTTACCCAGCGTGATTCCATCGTTTGTGCAAGGCAGTACGCGCCGCGTCGAGATTGCATCGGCAAGGATGTATCTGACCGCCGACCACGAAACCGTTGCACTGTTCACTCTGCAAGATATTACCCCGCAAGCGCAGGAATTGGAGCATTTCAAAACCTCCATCGTGGAAATTGAGGAAATTTGGCGCAACGACGAAGAAATTCGCATTTTGAACGAAGAACTGGAAAAGCGCGTTGGAGAGCGCACGGACGAACTTGGCAAACTGAATCAAGAACTCACCAAAGAAATTGCCGTTCGTAAGCAAGTCGAAGAAGCATTCCGCCATAGTGAACAATTACTCTCGTTGATTTTTGAAAATGCGGCAGTTGGCTTGGCATTGTTGCACCAAAACGGGCGTTATATTCGCCTTAACCAGATGTTTTGCCGGATGTTTGGCTTTAGTATTGATGAGCTTTTAGGTAAACATTTTGCTTACTTGTATGACGAAGACGACCGAAAAACCGCGATAGAACGCTGGAATGAACTTATCAATGGCGAAGCCGGTATTTTAGATGGAGAGCGGCATTTCCACCTTCGGAGCGGCAAGGAATTGGATATTTATTTTACCAGTGTTCGCTTTGTTACTGCCGACGGCGAAGCACGTGTTATCACCACCGGAACCAATATCACCGACATCAAACACGCCCAAGAGGAAATGCGACTTGCCCTGGCGCGAGAACAGGAATTAAACAAGCTCAAGGCAAATTTTGTCACTGCGGTTTCGCACGAGTTCAGAACGCCGCTTACGGTTATCTTTTCGTCGTCGGAAATCTTGCAAGTGCAGCCCAATATGCCACAAGAAAAACGTGACAAAATGCACTTCCAAATTGAGCGCAGCGTCAAGCGCATGACCGAATTACTAGATGAAGTCGTCTTTATTGAACGCAGTATGAGAGAGCGCACCATTGCTTTCCCGCGCCCAACAAATATCTACAAGTTGGTCTCCGATATTCTTGCCGAAACAGAGGTTTTTGACCGTGACAGTCATGTTCTCGCGGTGGAATATCATGGCTTTTCCGGCGAGATTTCCACCAGCAATCCTGCGCTTTTTGTGCCGCTCGATGTAGGCTTAGTGCGCTCTATCATTGCCCACCTTCTTGCTAATGCATTGAAATTTTCCAGCACGGGCAAAACGGTTCGCCTAGATATCGAACACACTGCCGATGCCCTTTTGATACGTGTTGCCGACCAAGGTATTGGTATTCCCGACGACGAACAAGCCTCCATTTACGACCTCTTTTTCCGTGCAAGCAATGTAGGGATGGCGCAAGGAACCGGTATGGGGCTGACAATAGTGCGGCGCTGCGTGGATGCTCATTCCGGCACGATTCTCTGCGAAAGCCACGTTGGGAAAGGCACAATGTTTCATGTTCGGATACCGCTTAACCCCACTACCTCACTATGACCGCAGGAACAGACCAAAATCTCGTCAAGGCAACCAAACCTCAGCTTTTAGCATTCGTGCAGGGCATTATCGGCTATCCGATTGATGCATTTGCTATTGTCGCAGTATTGGAAACCTACGGTTTGCGTGACGTTGATGCGCAAGAGCGCTTTGGAGTCGCAAATGTCTTTGTGCTGGCAGAAGAGCTTTTCGAGGAGTTTCGTCTTCGCGCCAAGCGCTACCCTTTTATTCCGCCGCCTCAAGAAAATGCCGAGCAACCAGCATGGAAGCGCTTTTTGCTGCACTACGCGCGCGGGCTGTTTTCCAATGCACCGTGGGCATTGCAGATTGCTTCATTGCTGCTTTTTGGTTATGCCTTCGGCGTTTATGCGAAATTCGATGGAAAGCAAGTAACGGTCGCGGGTGTCGGTATGATGCTGAGTTTTTTGGTTGCGGGCGGTTTTGTGCAGATGATGGGGCGCATGGCATCGTTTTACATCGGGCAAAACAGCTATGCGCTGACGCGACAATTCTATTATCAGGTCTGGCGGATTGGTGTGGTGGGTATGGTCGTGTCGGCATTTTGTTTGGACGGCGTGAACTGGTTTATTCCGTTGTTTCCCGAAGAATCTTTGATGATTGGTTTGGGGTATTATGTGTGCTGCGGCATCATGTCGCTTTCGCTCACGCTTTTTTACACGCTCAATCGCCATGCAGGGCTGTTTCTCTCAACATTGGCGGGCGTTGTGGTGATGATTCTTGTGATGGAATACACGCCCCTCAGCATTTACGTTGCCCATTGGACGGGCTTTCTGGTCACATCGGCGGTCGGTTTTACGTGGATTTCGTTTATTCTCAAGAATTTGACCGCGAGAATGAGTAAACAGCAGCGCAATGTGGAGTTACCTCGCCTAACAGCACTTCTGCCGTCGATTGCGCCGTATTTCCTTGCCGGAGTATTATACTTTGCCTATTTGCTCACCGATAGGCTTATGAGTTGGTCGCTCACGCCATCCGAAACTTCGCTCAAACTCTGGATTCATGCGGGGTATGAGTTGCTTCTGCTCTGGGCGTTTGCCGCATTTTCGCTGATGTTGCCGTTGTTGGAATATATCGGCGATGATTTTTCTCGAATGATGGCGCGGGTGCAGCACCGCTTCACCTTTGCCGAGCGTGAGGCGCATAATAACACGTTTCTTGACCGCTATATGCAATATTGGCTCATGCTTGTTGGTACGGCAATTCTTGTCGGAGCAAGTATTTATGCCGTGTACAGCCTTACCCAACAAGCCGCTTCCGGCGGGCTGTTGCAATCTGCCACAAATACCGCACCCGAACTGGCGCAGCAGGTGATTGTCTGCGGTATCATTGGTTACAGTATGCTTATTTGGGGTTTGATGAATAATAACATTCTCTACACGCTTTCGCGTTCCAACGACGTTATCCGCGCTTTTCTCTGGGCAATCGCGGGCAATGCGGCACTGGGATATTTTCTGACGCGCTCATTTGGCTACTGGTACAGCATTGTCGGAATGACCTTTGGGGCATTGATTTTTGTTGCCCTGACAACCAAAGCCGTCATCAGGGCGCTTAGAGAAATGGATTATAGCTGCTATGCGGCATGAAAACTCAACATTCAACACTCAACACTATATCTTCTCATGTCTAAACTTGTCCTCAAACCCCTCGACCAGCAAACTCCGCCACAAGCCCAGTCGTATAGCGCTCTTCTGGATGGTCTGAACCCCACGCAACGCGAAGCGGCTGCCGTCATCAACGGACCACTGCTCATTTTAGCTGGCGCGGGGAGCGGCAAAACCCGCGTTCTGACCTACCGCATTGCGTATTTGATTGAAAAGGGCGTACAGCCTTGGAATATCCTTGCTCTGACCTTCACCAACAAGGCGGCGGGCGAGATGCGAGAGCGCATTGCAACGCTTGTCGGTGAGGACAAAGCGCGGCGTATCTGGGCGGGAACGTTTCACTCCATCTTTGCACGAATTTTGCGGCGCGAGGCGGAACAAATCGGCTTCACGGCGAGTTTTTCCATCTACGACGGCGATGATTCCTTGTCCATTATCAAGCAAGTGATGGCAACGCTTGGAATTTCGCAGCAGAACTACAACCCAAGCGCTGTGCGGGGCGCTATTTCCAGCGCAAAAAACAAGATGCTTTCGTGGCAGGAATACAGCCGAGAAGCGGCTTCGCTCTTTGAGAAGCAAGTGGGCTTGGTGTATAAAGACTATGAAAAGCGGTTAGCAAAAAATAACGCGATGGATTTTGACGATTTGTTGCTGAATATGATTCGCCTTTTGCGCAATCATCCGGGCGCATTGGAGCGCTATCACGATCAGTTTCGCTACATTCTGATTGACGAATACCAAGACACGAATAAAGCGCAGTACGAAGTCGTGAATCTTTTGGCGCGGAAGTACCGCAACGTCTGCGTTGTCGGCGACGATGCGCAAAGTATTTATCGGTGGCGCGGCGCGGATATTCGCAATATCCTCGATTTTGAGCGGGATTACGCCGATGCGAATGTGGTGCGGCTGGAGCAGAATTATCGCTCGACCAAGACCATTTTGGAAGCCGCCAACGACGTGATTAACCGCAACAGCCGTCAAATCAAAAAAGCGCTTTGGACGGACAACGCTGGTGGCGACAAAATCCAACTTCTACGCTGCCGCGACGACCGCGAAGAAGCCGAAAGTATCGCCCGCATCATCAAAACCGCTCGTGCAAAACAGGAGCGCGATTTGGAAGATTTTGCCGTTCTCTACCGCACCAATGCTCAATCGCAAGCCCTCGAAGACGCACTCAGACGCGATAACATTCCCTATCTGATTGTCGGCGGTGTGTCGTTCTACAAGCGCAAGGAAGTCAAGGACGCGATTGCGTATTTGCGTGTTGTGGTCAATCCGCAAGATGACGAAAGCGTTCAACGGATTGTGAACGAACCGCCGCGCGGTCTGGGTAAAACATCAATTGACCATTTGCAGCGTCTCGCCGAAGGGCGTAATCTCTCGTTGATGGAGGCATTTGGGCAGGCAGAACACGCCGACGGCTTGCAAAAACGCGCTCAAGCAGCCGCACAGAATTTTGCTGGAATTATCGAACGCGCCCGCGCCTTGCAAACAAGCGCCCGTGCGGACGAAGTTGCCAAAATGCTGATGGAATCAAGCGGCTTGCTGCGAATGTACGAAGACGACGGCTCGGAAGAATCTCTTGACCGTTGGAACAACATACAGCGTGTGTTGTCGCATCTTGCCGAATACTGCGAACGCCGCGTTGCCGAAGGCGAAGCGCCAACGCTCGACCAATACTTGCAGGAAGTATCGCTGTTGTCGGACATTGACGAAGTAAAAGCGGGCGGCAAACACGTGACCTTAATGACGATTCATGCCGCCAAGGGGCTGGAATTTCCGGTGGTATTTATTGCGGGGATGGAGCGCGGCTTGTTTCCGGGCAATCGCGCAGAACAGCAACAAGACGAGATGGAAGAGGAGCGGCGCTTGTTCTACGTCGGCATTACCCGTGCCGAAGAGCGCTTGTATCTGAGCTATGCGGAAAAACGCTACCGTTTTGGAGAGCTGAATTACCCGCTTCCGTCGCCATTTTTGAGCGAAATTCGGAAAGAATTGACAGAACACGGCGGCACGAGTATTCAAAGCAAATTTAGTTCGGGAAGCGGCGTGGGGACTACATCGTCCGCCACCAGCACGTCCTACGGCGCACGGCAGGTTACCCCAAAAGCCGCGCCAAAGCATGATTTCGACGATATTCCGGCAGACGAGAATTATTCGCAAATTCCGCCTGACGAAGGCACTCCGCTCCGCGTTGGGTCTCGTGTACAGCATGGAATGTTTGGCGATGGCAAAGTCGTCAAACTTTCCGGCGCTGGCGAAACGGCGCAAGTGGAGGTGGACTTTCCGGCAGTCGGACGGAAGAAATTGGTGCTGAAATTTGCGAAATTGACGGTGTTGTCGTAATTACTACGCGCCGACGGCTGCTCCGCAAGGCTATCGCGTAGAGCAATTCAATATTGATATAGCAGTTCAACAGAAGATTTTGGAAGGCAAAGGACGTATTCGGCTTGTGGCAACGGATGTTTCCAATACGCTCAATAGCGGCTTAGTTATTGCTGGTGAGAGCTTTACACTTTCTCGTATTGGCAAGGTTAATACGAGGGCTGTTTTGCTGACCTTTGCGTACACCTTTGGTGCGACGTTCAAAGAAAAAGTGCTGGAAAATGGATTTTCTAATGATTGATGATTGTATTCCAAATGTTATGCTGAATGTGAGGCTCTCGCAAAGTATATTTTTGTCAGGAAGCGAAAGCCTCACACTGCTCATGCAATCTCGTTAATGCAGAGTACTGTATGAAGTTATTTCAGTCGTTGGTGTCCTGAAGACAGCCTCAAATCTTGATTCTCGCCCACATGGAATGTTTGAATAAGTTGCTGCATCTGCCTTGTCATGCCGTCCAAATGCTCGGCAGTACGCGCTATCTGCGCTATGCCGGAGGCAGACTGTTGTATCACCGATGACATCATATCCACACTTTGTGCAATTTCGTTGGAGGTCGTCGTTTGCTGCTGTGCGGCACTGGCGGCTTCGGCAACCATTGTGGCGACTTCTTTTCCCGCATCCACAATCGTCGAAAGAGCTTTTTGTGCGTCTCCGGCAAGCGTGATACCGCGCTGCATCTCGTTTCTGCCTTGTTGCATTTGTTCGACGGCGGTTGTGGTTTCGCGTTGAATCTGCGTAATTGTTTGGGCGATTTTCTTGGTGGCTTGTGTGGTGCGCTCGGCGAGTTTGCGGACTTCATCGGCAACAACGGCAAAGCCTTTCCCCGATTCTCCTGCGCGGGCGGCTTCAATCGCGGCATTCAGCGCAAGCAAATTGGTCTGATCGGCAATTTCATCAATCACCGAAATAATTTCTCCGATTTCCGAACTTGCATCGCCCAAACGCTGTACGGTTGTTGCCGTTGTATTGACCATTTCCGAAATTGCCGACATTCTTTGCAATGTTTCGACGACGATTCTTCCGCCTTCTTCGGCGCTGCGCCCGCTTGATTGCGTAAGCTGTGCCGTGCGCGAGGTAAGACGGGCATTCTCGGCAATCGTCCGTGCCATTTCTTCCATAGACACAGCCATTTGTGCGGTTTGTGCGGCTTCCTGCTCGGTGGTGGATGCCATTTCGCTCGTTGCCGTGCTGATTTCCGATGCGGCACGAGTGTTTTGCTCCATGGAGTTTTGCACCTGCACAACCAAATTCCGAAAATTCACCACAGCGCGGTTGATTCCCTCGCAAAGCCGCGCAATATCATCGTTTCGGTCGGTGCTGAGGCTGATGGTCAAATCGCCTTGAGCGAAATGCTCAATTTCTGCCAAAATATTTTTCACACTTTTGCTCAAATACTCGCTTTGCTGACGCACAATTTCTTCACCTTTGCGGGCTGCGATAATCTTTGCGGCAAGGTTTGCTAAGGTTTGAAGCGATTCTTCATCCTGCTCCGTAAAGGTCGTACCATCCTGTTTTTCCGAGACATAAAGATTGCCAAACGAGATTGTTCCGGCAAGAATCGGCACGGCAAGCAGCGTTTTCATGGGTGGATGCCCGGCGGAAAAACCGCCAGAATGCTGATGTTTCGTCAGATCTGCGGTGCGCATCGTTCCTTGCACTTTATGCACATCGCCCAAATGACCTTTCCCGACGGGATGATGACCGATGAGCCGAATTTCTTCCTCCGAAAAACCACGATTCAAAAACGTCTCAATTTTGCCTGCGTCATCAAACATTGCCAGTGCTGCAAAGCGTGTCTGCATCACACTTTGTGCTTTGTCTGTCAGCACATCCAGACTTTTTTCAAAGGTTGTTTCGCTTAAAAGGCTCTCCATTGCTTGCTTGAGGCGAAGACCCTGCGCGACCGATGCCGACATTATTTGCAAAGCATTTGCTAAATGTCCGATTTCCTCCGGCAGCGAAGCGAGACTTGTTATTGCTGCGGTTTGAAAATTTTTCTCTTCGGCGGCTTTGGTCAGCCGTACAAGCGGCGTATTTACTGTTCGCATGAGCAAGAAGCCAAATACCAATGCCGTCAAAACCGCAAGCCCCAAACCGCCCACATTCACTATCGTCGAAAGGTTCATTGCTGATTCTATTGTCGTTTTCGTTTCTTCCGCTTGTCGGCGGTTTTCGGTAATAAGGGCATTGATGGTGCGTTCCAAACGTTCATTTTTTTCTTTGAGGCTGCTTCGGAGAATGTTCATCGCTCCTTCTCGGCTTGTGAGTGCCGTTTGCAGAAATTCGGTGCGCACCTGCCGCAGTTCTTGCAAACTTGCCATCATCTGCTCATACAGTCGCTGCTCTTCGGGGCTGGAAATACGCTGCTTGTATTCTTCGATAAGCGCATTATCTTTGGCAGTCAAATCCTGTATTGTTGCAATATAGCTCTGTGCCTCGCTTGAGCCAACGTCTGCCAGCAAAATATTGCGGATATGCACCCGAATAAGCAGCGAGTTTTCGGCAATGTCAGAAAGCAGATTGATTGGCACAAGATTATTTTCGTACATGGCGTGAACACTTGCTTTGCCTTGGATACTTTTGCTGACGGAATATGCCCCGACAAGCAGCATTACTCCTAAAATGACAGTAAATGCGATGGCAATTTTTACCGAGGTGCGCAAATGTGCAAAAAACTTCAACATAACGGCTCCATAAAATTGTGGCGTGAAGAGAAAGGCTCAATGGTGATAAGCGTGAATGCTTCGAGAGCAAAATAAAAATATCTTGTAGAAAATTAAAGGAGAATTAAAATGCTGTTAAACGGTTCTAAATGATTCTACTTGTACCCCGAATTTTGAAAATTCAATGGTTAGGAGTGTTCCAAATGCAGCCAGCGCCAGAGAAACGCTATAAAATAAGAGTTGTTTTGAAGTGTAGATCTGCGGCTGCAACCAGAAGTATTTGAGATGCTTCCAGAGATGTTCGGCAATATTCCAATGCGGAGAATATTTCGGCAAATAAAATATCAAGTTGCTCATAGATAAAGGCAGCATCAATGCGCTTTTCGGTCCTGGCGATGTGCGAACGATTATCACGAGAGACCAAGGCAAAACAACTCACGGAAGCCCCCTGCGTTGTTGGCGTAAATGCGGTCTATTTCTCGTCGGTAAACTACCAAGCATATGGGACGGTTGCTCGCTCCGAAACATTTGCCTCATCGCCATAGAAAAGGTCAATGACCCCTTCTTCGGCACGGTGTTCCAACGTGGCAAGGCTCTCTGCTTTGCCAGCGTATTCTTCTGCATCGGGCGCATAACGTGGGCGTTTGCGGAGGCTTTTGTATCGGCAGTCGTTTTTTTTACGAAGCGTTTGAGGGTTTTGAGCGAAAACTCCTTCTTCAGAGCGACTTGTGCTGCAATACGTGCCAATTTGAGTTGTTGCCGATTATCCTCTCACCGCTTCGGTCAGGATAAGCGCATCGGCGACTTCAAAAATCGGATTCTTGCCCTGCCCAGGACGGTTCTTCAGTCCGGCAATGCCTTCGGCTTCCCAACGGTCAAGCCATGTATTGACCGAAACAGCACATACACCAAGAATGTTACCGACATCCTCAGAGGTACGTCCTTGCGCTTTGAGAAGAATCATTTGATATCGTCGGCGAAAACTCGCCTTTTTGCCGTGACCATAGCCATCCTCTAAGACGCTCTGTTGCTCACTGCTCAGTATTGGTATGCGTATTTTTCCCATTGCTGTTGGTCAAAAAGTCAGAACATTGGTATTTTGAGGCAATATGATATTTTAATCTTTCATTGTCCATAACCTTACTGACCCAAATCGGCACAATATCGCTCCAAAACAACAGAAAACCAAGACACGCCAGAATTATTTCTGACATAGGGTGATTTCATGGAGTAGAGTATTCGCCTGCTTTGCGACGTATTCGCCCAATACTTTGGTCGTGCCTCAAATTCTTCGATATTACCAAAGTTGTTACAAAAAAAAACGGCTTGAAACACTTGGTTTCAAGCCGTTTTAGGCGGAAGGTGAGGGACTCGAACTCTCATGAGCTTTCGCTCGGCAGTTTTCAAGACTGCTGCAATACCATTATGCGAACCTTCCCTCGTGCGCCGATATTTTTCGGGGCGGTCTCCAAATATACGAGATTTTTTTTCTTCTTCCAAGATTTGAGCAGAAAAAACACCATAAGCGCTAGAAAAAGCACCATAAATACACCACTACGCCCGTCAACAAAAAATTTCTGCCGCGAACTCACAAAAATTTTGCAAATTCGTAGCAGTATTTTTCTTCTTCCCCCATCCATTTGAAGCGAGTATCGAATATTTTGCGCCGCATTTCGTAGGTTTTTGTTTAACGATTTCATTATTGCATGAAAACGTCCTTGTTGCGCAAGCCGCTTCCTGCCTTGCTTTTCTCGCTTCTTTTCGCTATTCTTTGCAGTACGACCCTCTTTTTGAGCGCCTGTGGGAGTTCTCGAACACGGGAATTTGCCCTCAGCGCTGAATCGGCGAATGACTCCACCGAGAAACGCCCTATCTATATCACGGGCAAAAAATCCATTGACCAAGCCGACCCCGATGCTTTGGTGCTGGACGTTTGGAAAGTTGAGTCGGAAGACTATCCAAAGGAAGTCCGCGTATTTGCTCGTGTTCTGGACTCATCGGGAAATTTTATTTCCGGCATGGCAGACCCCTACTACAAAGGCGCAGGCTCCTATAAGCGCTATTGGTCGGGTATTACGCAGATTCTCGGTGGCGATACTGTCAAAGTCAAGGATTACGTCGTGCGTGAATATGGCGACCAAGATTCTATCACCTACGCCCTCGCACTCACCCTCGACCACGGCGGCTCAATGGCAGGTGCAGTCCAGTATTTGCTGGAAGCAGCGCGGATGTTTGTCAAGATGAAATACCCGAATGACCGCATTGCTATTGCGAAATTTGATAAGAAAATCACCGTTGAGCGAAAACTCACCGCCGATCTCCGCCAGCTTGACTCTGCGCTCCGCAACAACGACCTCAAGGGCTACGGACTTTATACCGCGCTTTACGACGCGATGAAAGAATCGGTGGACTTACTCAAAACCACCAATATCAACACGCCCCGTGCGCTCGTCGTCTTCACCGACGGCGAGGACAACGCCTCTAAAACCACCGATGCCGAACTCTACGCCTACGCCCGTGCCAATAACGTGCGTATTTTTCCCGTTGGCTTTGGCTATGTCAATGATTCAACGCTGACGGCGCTTGCGCAGTACACGGGCGGTAAGTTTTACAAGATTCGCTCGAAACAAGAGTTTCAATCGGCTTTCAAGGATATTTACGAGAGCCTTCGCAATTTCTACAAAATTACCTATTCACCAACGCCATTTGCTGGAAAAACTACCGTAAAAATTGCCCTGAGAACACGCGGCGACGGCGATCTTGGCTTTGATGAGAATGGCTTCGATAAAGACGGCTTTGATATTAACGGCTACGACCGCGATGGCTACGACCGCGACGGTTTTGACCCCAACGGCTTCGACAAGCAAGGGCGCAACCGCAAGGGGTTCGACAAAAACGGCAAACACAAGAACGGAAGCGCCTTTGATGATACAGGCTTTGATAAAGATGGTTATGATAAAAACGGCTTTGACCGCAGTGGTTTCGATAAAAATGGGTTTAATAAAGGCGGCAAAGACAAAAATGGCAAGGACAAAAACGCCTTAAACACAAGCGGTTTCGATAAAAATGGCTTCGATAAAGACGGCTTTGATAAAAATGGTTTCGATAAAAATGGTTTCGATAAAAATGGTTTTGACAAGAATGGTTTTGACCGCAATGGCTTTGATAAAAATGGTTTCGATAAAAACGGCTTTGACAAGAATGGTTTTGACCGCAACGGCTACGATCGCAATGGTTTTGATAAAAACGGCTTTGACCGTAACGGGTTTGATAAGAACGGCTACGACCGCAATGGCTTTGATGGCAACGGCTTTGACCGCAATGGGAACAATAAGAACGGAAGCCGCTTTGACGGCAACGGATTCGATAAAAATGGCTTTGATGCAAATGGGTTCGACAAAAATGGCTTTGACCGCAACGGAAATAACAAGAATGGAAGCCGCTTTGACGGCAACGGCTTCGATAAAAATGGCTTTGATGCAAATGGTTTTGACAAAAATGGCTTTGACAGTAGCGGCAAACACAAGTCAGGGAGCGGTTTTGATGGCAATGGCTTTGATAAAAACGGCTGGAATGCGAGCGGTTTTGACAACAATGGCTTCGACCGCAATGGCTTCGATAAAAACGGTTACGACCGCAATGGTTTCGATGCTAATGGAAAACACCGATCGGGAAGCGCCTTTGATGGCAATGGTCGCAATAGAAACGGCTTAAATGGTGATGGTTTTGACCGAAACGGCTTCAATAGCAATGGTTTTGACAAGAATGGCTTTGACCGTAATGGATTCGATAAAAACGGTAAATACAAGTCAGGAAGCGGGTTTGATGGTAATGGTTATGACCGCAATGGCTTCGATAAAAATGGTTTTGACCGCAATGGTTACGATAAAAATGGCTTCAACAAAGATGGATTCAATCGTAACGGTTTCGATAAAAACGGCAAACACAAGTCGGGAAGCGCCTTTGATGGCAATGGTTTTGACATAAGCGGCTATGACCGCAACGGCTTCGACCGCAATGGCTTTGATAAAAATGGTCGGCACAAGTCAGGAAGCGCCTTTGGAGATGACGGCTATGACCGCAATGGGTTCGATAAAAACGGTTTCAACCGCAACGGCTTCGATAAAAATGGCAAACACAAGTCGGGAAGCGGGTTTGACAGAGATGGTTATGACCGCAACGGCTTCGACAGAAACGGCTTTGCACGGAATGGTTTCAACAAAAATGGCTACGACCGCAATGGGTTTGATGCCAACGGTTATGACCGCAATGGCAAGCGCCGAAGCGGTAAAGATCTTCTTGCGTCGTTTGAATTGGACAAATCGCCGTTTAATATGTTCGACACGCTGAACACCGTTTTTTCGACCACAAAGATTTATTTTGACTATAAAAAAGTGGATGTGCGCCCCGAGTCAGCACCAATGCTGGATGCAATCGCCGGAGCGCTTTTGGGAGCGCCGCGCATCCGCATTGAAATACGCGGACACACCGACAATATTGGCGGCGATGAGTTTAACCAACGCTTGTCGGAACTCCGCGCTGCGGCTGTCGTGCAGGCACTCGTGGAGCGGGGCGTGAAGGCGGAGCGTCTGCGCTCGAAAGGGTTGGGGCTTTCGCAGCCCGTCGCCGGAAATGAGACCGAAGAAGACCGCCAGAAAAATCGCCGGACGGAATTTGCGATTATTGCGCGGTGAGGTCAAAAAAAGGTGTAGTCCACGTCTTGAAGCGGACTACACCTTGTTTGCTTGTTTTGTACTTTGGTAAAAAATCTACTCCGCAGAGCGGAAAACATACTTCAGTGCCTCGCTAATATGCGCCACAGGAACAATCTCCAAGCCATCGGTCGTCTTTGCATCCATTTCAGCAATGTCCACTTCGTTTTGCTTGGGAATGAGAACCGTCGTGATTCCTGACTGCTTTGCGGCAAGGAGTTTTTCATTCAGCCCGCCAATAGCGAGGATGTTTCCACGCAAGGTGACTTCGCCCGTCATAGCCACATTGCCCCGCGCAGCCCTTCCTGAAGCTGCCGAAATAAGCGCCATCGTCATTGTAATACCCGCCGAAGGACCATCTTTGGGAATTGCGCCTTCGGGAACGTGGATGTGGATTTCTTTGTCCGTGAGCGATTCTGCCGGAACGCCGAGTTTTTCCGTGTTGGCGCGGACGTAAGAAAGTGCCGCCATTGCGGATTCTTTCATCACATCGCCGAGTTTGCCCGTGAGCGTGAGTTTGTCTTTTCCGGGCATAATCGTTACTTCGACAGGCAAAATATCGCCTCCCATGCTTGTCCACGCAAGCCCGGTAACCACGCCGATTTTGTCCGAAATTTCATTCTCGCGTTTGCGATTGATGGGTGCTTTCAGATACTCATGCACAAGTTCCGCCGTAATCACGCGCTCTTTTGCACGAATGGCTTCGCTGGCTTGGAGATGAACGGTTTCTTCGGCGTTGTTTGCTTGTTCCTTGATTTCCGGCTCCTTGCTTTCCTGTTCCTTGTTCTTGCGCGGACGTTTGATTTTTTCCGGTTGTGCCGCAGCCCCTTCCGCCTTACCATTCCTTGATTCTTGAGCTATTTCCACGACAATCGTTTTTGCAACTTTGCGAATCACCGAAGCAAGTTGGCGCTCTAAATTTCTCACGCCCGCTTCTTTGGTATAACCGCGAATAAGCTCTCGAACCGCATCCTCGCTGAAGTTGACGGCGAAATTACCCATGCCGTGTTTCTCCAACTGGCGTGGAATCAAGTGTTTATGAGCAATCTGTTCTTTTTCGTAATCGACATAACTCGAAAGTTCAATGATTTCCATCCTATCAAGCAATGGTGCGGGTATGTCGTACTTCACGTTTGCCGTTGCGATAAACAGGACTTTCGAGAGATCATAGTCAATCTCAACATAATGATCGTTAAAAGCGTGATGTTGTTCAGGGTCAAGCACCTCCAAGAGCGCAGCCGAGGGGTCGCCGCGAAAATCCGTGACCATTTTATCAACTTCGTCCAGCAAGATAACGGGATTGATTGTGCCAGCCCGCTTCATGCTTTGGATGATGCGCCCCGGCATTGAGCCAATGTACGTCCGCCGATGCCCGCGTATTTCCGCTTCATCGCGCACACCGCCCAAAGACATTCGGACAAATTTCCGCCCCAGCGCCCGAGCGATTGACCGTGCAAGCGAGGTTTTACCCACTCCCGGAGGTCCCGACAAGCACAAGACCTGCCCTTGAACACCTTTGACCAAATTGAGAACGGCGATATATTCTAAAATGCGCTCTTTGATTTTTTCCAAGCCGAAGTGGTCTTCATCAAGGATTTGTCGGACGTGCAGGATGTCGAGATTGTCCGGCGTTGTGGCGTTCCACGGCAGCGCAGCGATAAGTTCGAGGTAATTGCGCAAAACGCCGTATTCCGGCGACATAATTTGCGTTTTTTTCAATTTGTCAAACTCCTCGTTTGCGTGTTTTAATGCGGCTTCGGGGAGTTTTGCGGCATCAAGGTCGGCGCGGAGTTTTGTGAGTTCGGGGAACACACCGTCGTCGTCTTCCAATTCTTGCTGCAAAGCGCGTATCTGCTCTTGAATGAAAAAGCGCTTTTGTGTTTTTTGGATGGATTCTTGGACTTTGACATCAATATCCTGCTCCAGTTTTTGCACCTCAATTTCCGCCGTGAGCATTGCCAAAAGCTCGAAATATTGTTCGCGGAGCGTGGTTTTTTCGAGGATTTTTTGCTTGGTCTCGACTTCCGTTTCCACGTTGGCAGCCGCATAGTAGAGCCTTCTGACAGGATCTTGAATATTCGTAAACGCCGTGCCGACTTCCGGCGCAATACCGCGTCCGGTGCGAATGTACTCCATAAACAAATCCCCTGCATGGCGCACCATTGCTTGAAATTCCATCGTGCTTTCATCAGCATCCACTACAATCGGTTCTATTTCTGCCTCCAAGCACTGTTTCGATTTCACAAACCGCACCACACGGGCTTGAATCACACCATCGACCAAAATCTTAATCAAATTATTGGGCAATCGCACAAGTTGGATGATTTTAGCAATTGTTCCGGCTTGATAAATATCATCTTGTTTGGGATCATCGGCTTCGGTGCTTTGCGCGGCAAGGAAAATATATTTTTCGCGTTTGAGTGCCTCCGAGACCGCATGAATAGAATTCTCGCGCCCAATCAAGACGGGAAAAATCATATGCGGAAAAACAATCACATCCCGCAAGGGCAAAACCGAGAGAATACGCGGTATTGCGGCACTTTCGGGGAGTTGTGGTGTTGGGGGAATTTCGGGTTGAGGTGTTTTCTTCTTCATGGGTGAAAGGGATTCAAAAGGAAATTGCGTTGTGAATTTATGTGCTTTTCGCCATCATTGCGACAAAAAGTGCTGGTAATGCTTCGCCCGAAGGCGCACTAATGCTCACGTCTGCAAAACGAGTAATTGCCGTTTGGTTCGGGTTGACCTCGATAAACAGTGCGCCCGCCCGCTTCGCCTCTATCGGCAGCCCTGCCGCAGGATAGACTTCCGCCGACGTGCCAATGCTGAAAAAGATAGTACACGTCTGGGCGGCTTCCTGTGCGGCTTCCAGTGCCAACGGCGGCAGCATCTCGCCGAACCAGACTACCGCAGGGCGTATCATGCCGCCACAATAGGTGCAGCGCGGTGGCTCTTTGGCGGCAGTTTCGGCGGAATGGCGGTATTCATGTGGCTTTGTGCAGCGCGAACAATAATTTTCGATGATATTGCCGTGCAGTTCGATAACATCACGGCTTCCGGCTTGCTGGTGCAAACGGTCAACATTCTGCGTGATAAGCGTGAAGCGCTTTCCTTGCTGCTCGCACCAATCCTGCATCTGCACAAGCGCGGTATGCCCGGCGTTAGGCTGTACACGGTCTATCACGTCGCGCCGGGCTTCGTACCATTCCCAAACACGATTGGGGTTTTTCAAAAAACCGTCCATACTGGCAAGTTCTTCAGGACGAAATTTTGCCCATAGCCCGTTTGGATCGCGGAAAGTAGCTACGCCGCTTTCGGCAGAAATACCCGCACCCGTCAAGACCGCAATACTACGGGCTTCGATGAGAGTTTGGAGAAGATTGTCGCTGAAAATATAGGACATTGCATTGAAGAATTATTCATCAAATTACGCTGTGAGTTCCTTCGGTACAAAATCTACCCGCACTTCATTGTCAACGGTGAAGAGTTTTGCTGCAAACTGGTGGATTTCTTCGGCGGTGATGGCGGCATAGTCGTCGGCGAGACGGAAAACACGCGAAGGATCATTGAAGAAAAGTGCTTGGTGCGCGGCTTCATCGGCAATGCCCGAAGCGCGTTGTACCGTGCGGGCAATGCGTGTGCGAATGCGATTTTTTGCCTTGGTCAATTCCCGCTCCGTAATGCCGTTCTGTACGACATCCGCGAGTACCTGCCACATTGACTCGTACATCGCATCACAGCTATGCTCTGCGCCATTCGACACTGCATAAATGGTGAAAAGACTCGTGTGGCGGCGGTCGTCCACGTAGGCATTCACATCCGATGCTATCTGCTGCTCGTAGGCAAGCGTTTTGTAAAGACGAGAACTCATGCCGTCGGAAATAACACTGCACAGCACATCGGCAACATAGACTTCATGCGTCATGTAGCCGTCAAAATGGTACGAACAGAAAATTGAATCTGTCGGAATAGTGTCTTGAACGCGCTGGTGGCGCTTTCCTAAGCGAAAATCGTGGTGAAATGGCTTTTGCGTGAGCGGCAGCGTTCCACGCGGAATAATGCCAAAATGCTTATGAACAAGCGGTAATGCGGCTTCCGGCGTAACATCGCCACAAACCACCAAACACGCATTATCGGGACGATAAAAATTGGTAAAAAACGAGCGTACATCCTGAAGCGTCGAAGCCGCAACGTGTTTGGGGTCGCCATAGACTTCCCAGCTATACCCGGCTTCCGGCGCAAATGCCAGACGGCTCAGAACACGTGAGTATGTGCCGTAAGGCGAGTTCTCGACGTTTTGGTTAATTTCCTCCACAACGACATTTTTCTGCACATTGAGCGCATCCTCATTCACACCAAAAGAAGCCATGCGGTCTGCCTCCAGCCACAAGCCCAATTCCACCTGATGCGCCGGAAGCGACATATAGTAGGTGGTTTTGTCGAAGGTGGTGTAGGCGTTATTGTCGCCGCCCGCTTCAGAGCAGTATTTGTCGAACATTCCGTGGGCGACATTTTCTGAGCCTTCAAACATCAGATGTTCAAAAAGGTGCGCAAAGCCAGTATTAGTGGGCGATTCCGAATACGAGCCAACGCCGTAAGTGACGGCAACCGACACTACGGGCGCATTTTGGCGAGGAATCACCACGACTCGCAAGCCGTTATCAAGGGTTTGATAGTGCATTTGGGGAAAAATTTACAAATGAGGAAAGACAATTTATCAGAGAAAAGAACAAGTCCAAAAGTCCTATTCATCACTATTGATGCTGCTCTTGGAGGATAAGTGCGAGTGCTTGTTTGATAATGTAGTCGCGGTCAACCATTTGTGCAAGCTCACTCGTGTCATAGCGACCTTCATGGACTTCAAGTGAGGCTCGGTCAAGTGCCGTTGGATAAACGCTTGCCAAAATTTCACGAATATCTGTCTCGGAAGCGTAGTAACCACCGCTACTGCGCCGTTTATTTGCGCGTTCAATTTCGCGGACTGCGTTGCGTATCGAAACCCCCCATGATCGTGTGAGGCGCTTCTCAGCGTGTTGTTTGATACAATGCAGAAGAAGAACAATAGCAAAACTACCGATTTTGTTGAGTTTATCGTCTTTTGCCATTTCTTCCATTTCTCCAATCAACACGAGTGCATCATCGTAACGACTGGTTTCGAGATACGTGCGTAATTGCTCAAGTTCTTCCATAATAACTCTTTAGCATACCAATACGACAAAGAAAATTTCTCCATTACGGTCTCGTAACAATGTCCGTGATAAGCCAGTGTGCCTTCTCCAACGCTTGTTCCGCAGAACGTATGCCGTAGAGCGCTTCGACGATGGCATCTTCAATAACCCGCTCTATATCAAGCCAGTGCGGGTGCATTGGCGGCATTTGCGACGTAGTAAGTTGCTGCAAAAATACGTCATTGTATGGCAACGAGCGCACAAAATCATCGTTCATAAAGCGTTTATCGGCGGGAATGCCCGCATCTTGGAATTGTTTCAGAAGCTCCAATGCCTGTTTTCCATCGGTGATGAAGAGAGCAAAACGTTTTGCGAGAATGGGATTTTGCGCCTTGTAGGTGACGGCAACGTAGTTGCAGCCGACAACCGAAATACTGCCTTTTCCCAACGACGGCAGAGGCATAACGCCAAATTTCAAGGACGGATTTTCACGCGCAATTTTTTCTATCAGCCATGAGCCGGAAATCCAGAAGCCCAAGTTACCACGAACAAACATATTGTCCAACTGCCGTTGCGTTTCGATAAACCCCGCTCGTGCCAACGCAAGATAGAGATTCAGCGCATCAACGTTTTGCTTGCTATTGATCACAACTCTGCCGCTATCATCCAGCACTTTTCCGCCGGCGCTCCAAAAAAATGGCAATACCTTTTTATGCAAGCGGTGTTCGTCCGAACCATTTGCACCGAAGCCATAGGCGCGGTTTGCGGTATTGCCCCCTCCTTGCGCAACCGCCGCATCGCCGATGGCTTGAATAGCTTCGGCGGCGCGTAAAAGCTCTGCTCCTGTTGTTGGCGGTTTAGCGATTCCGGCTTTTGTAAGTAGGTCTTTGTTGTAGAACATCACGCGAGTATTAACGTTCCATGGAAGCGCATAAACACTATCGCGGAAAAGGGCTGCCGGACGGGTATTGTCGGCAAATTTATCAAGCGTAATTTTGCTTTTCGATAAATTTTTGAGAACACCGCCGGAGGAAAATTGCGTCACCCAATCGGAGCCTAATTCGACGACATCAGGCGCTGTGCCGGAGTTGAAGGCAGCAAAAAGTTTTGTTTTGCCTTCGCCCCACGTCAAGTCAACCATTGTTACTTTACAGTTATTTTCTTTCTCGAACTGCGCCACAATTGCTTTGAGTGCCTCGCGCTGTTTGGGTTCGCTGCGGAAATGCCAAAAGGTGATTTCATCGGGTTTGGTGATAACATCTTCATCACCGCTTTGACGAGCGCATTGGCTGGAAAGCAGCATAAGTCCTGCGATTGCAAGACAAATGGCGAAAACACTGCGACGATGGATTACAGAGAGAAGGCGCATGGTAACAAGCGTATAAGGCAAAAGCGGGTATGCTTATTTTGTCAGAAATTGTTGCAGCACTTGATCAATAAGATCAAGAGCAGATGCTGCTGATGTTTCTTGATTATTATTTGAGATGTACAACGGAGAAGAGTTTACAAGTTGCAAAATATCTTCCTCCCGTGCAAGGCGCACAATACCGTATTCTTCAAACGGCACCAAAAAATAATCCGACGGCACTGCGATTTGATAGGAGAAGGTTGGGATACCGACCGAAGCGGTCTCTAAAAGCGCCATTGAATTAAAACCTACCGCAGCGCAATTGTCGCGTAAAACCTCGTCAAAGGTAGCGGTATCAAGCCGCACGGCAATCGCGGGTTTGGCAGCGAAGCGTTTACCACCTCTGGTAATACCGACTTCGTAGTTCGCAATCTCCTCTTCCCAAATGTCGCGGGATTCCATCGGATGCGGTCGAATGATAAATTCTCCATGAAAGCCGCATTGAATCAGGCTTTGAAGCAGTTTTGGTACAACGCTAAATTCGTTGACGGGCTTTTCGGGATAATAATGACGGATATTTTCGCAAAAAAATCGGATACGCAAAAGCGGAGCGCGTACTTGAGAAGCCGCATTCTGTCTTGTTTCGACGTATTTTGCACCGATTGTTGCCAAATGGGGATTGCCAGAGATGACCACGCGCGTTGTGGCGGGGAGTTCTACTTCTGCCTCGTGTTTCATGCGTCCATCAGCAACAAAGACAACATCGGGGGCAGAAAGTACGCCGTCAAGCGTAAAACGCATCGCATATCCTCGCCAAAAATCAATAATGGACACGACAGGAATACCGCGAAGACGAGCGAACTGCACCGCGAGTCGCTCCAAAGTACTGTTGAAACTTGTTGCCGTGAAGATACAATCAGGTTTAATAGCATCAAGAGCCGCAAACAAACTCTCAGGCTCCACCGAACGTTCTTGAGGAAAATTTGGAGTAGCGTGGCTGGCAATATGATGATACTCCAAGGTTGGCAAAGCAGACGCAATGCGCTCTGCTGCCGGACCGAGCAGCAGGCAATGGCTGGCAATATCATTGCGCTGGGCGTAATATTCAATGACAGGCTTGATAACATTTGCTCCGCCCGGGTCGTGGGCGACAAAGAGAAGTGATTTCATGCGGTGTGGTAATCACGTGTCGGATAGTTTTCTGCAAAATAGACAATTTTCTCGAATACCAAAGCAACAAGGCACGTTTCCGAAAAAGCCGGAAAGTGCCTTGTGAGTGTGTATCTATAAAGACTATGCCAGTACAATCGTGCGGGAAAAGCCTATTTAAGCAGCGCTTGTCACCCAGACTTTAAGCGGTGCGTGGACTTCAGGGTGAAGTTTCACGATAACCTCAAACTCACCGATGCTCTTAATCGGATCGTCCAAGACGATAGTGCGGCGGTCAATATCGAAGCCTTTGTCGGTGAGTTCTTGCGCAATCATTTGATTGGTAACGCTGCCGAAAAGACGACCTTCTTCGCCGACTTGCATAGCGATAGAGACTTGCGTATCGGCAAGACGCGCTGCGATAAGTTCTGCAGCAGTTTTGAGTTTCGCCATACGTGCTTCGTAGTGTTTCTTTTCACCATCCAGCACACGAATTGCTTTGGGCGAGGCATAGTATGCCAAACCACGCGGAATGAGGAAATTACGAGCATAACCGTCGCGGACGTTCACAATTTCGCCTACCGCGCCCAAATGCTCGACGTTTTCACGGAGAATGATTTTCATGATGGTAAATCCTTCAGATGGAATAGTTCGGTAGAGAAAAATTATGCGACACTTGCGTCAGAAATAGTTGTTTCAACTGCGTCATCGCCACCATCAGCCGTTGCTGCGGCTGTTTCTGCGGCAGCTGTTTCGAGGAGAAGGTCATGGCGGTTTTGCAAGAATTGCTTGCGAAACTCAATGGCGTGACCATTCATTTTGATAGACAAATGGCGCAAAACATTCTCTTCCAACTGAAAATAGCGCTCCAATTGCGGTAGCAGCGTTGGCGGTGCTTCGTACATCACATAGACGTAGTAGCCATTGTGCTTTTTTTGAATCGGATATGCCAAACGTCGGCGACCCCATTTATCCAGCGTGGTAATAGTGCCACCGTTGTTTTGGATAAAATCAATCGTACCGTTGACCACAGGCTCGATATTTGCGTCTTCGAGCGAGGCGTTGACGATAAACGTCGTTTCGTAAGTGTGTTTAGGATTCATTGAACCTACAACTCCTTTGGGTGTTTAGAAAAAAAACAGCCTTCCGCCGTACAAAGAAGATTCTTGGAGAGAAGTTTTCCAGTGAATTCTTTTGTGGTATGCTTTTTCAAAGACATACCGACTAGCAAAAAGCAGGAGCAACATTTTGTTACAGAACGGCAAATATACGAGGTTTTTTTTTGTTGGCAAAAAAAAATCGCATAAAACATTATGTCTGCCCCCATAACCCGAAAAAGGTTGAAAAACTCCTTGCTGACGCGCTGAATGCTGTGTAAATTGGGTGTGGTTATTTTTTTCGACATACGTTTACCGATTGACCGCCTCCCTTGAGTAATAACGCATGAATCAACCGCCAGAAAACGAACATCTGCCCGACGACGAGCGCTCCCGTACCGCTCCTCACGACTCGACCCCCTTGCCGCCCCACGACGATGACGCACTCGCCGCGCCATTGCCTTTTGTTGTGCCGGAAATGCAACCTTTGTCCCCCGAAGAACAGAGTGCCGTCATTCCAGATAAGGAACCCTTCGCTCATGCAAAATATGGCTTTGCGGCGGTGGTGAGTATTTATTTGATGTACCAATTTGCTGGCGGTGCGCTTCACTCCTTGGCACGAAATCATTCTGTCGGGTTTGAAATTGTCTTGCAAGGATTGGGTCAAATACTCTTTATGCTCATTCCCGCGCTACTGATTATGCGCTATTCGCCGCTTAAAACGCAAGGACTCATGCGCTCTGGCGGCGAAGTCACTGTTTTGCAATGGGCATTGGGACTCATTGGTATTTTCGGCATACAAATTTTCGATGCCGGATTTATTGCTGTCCAAGAGCGTCTGACTCCGTCGTTTATGATGCCCGTTTATCAGCAGCTTCGCGCTTGGTCGGATATGGTCGAGCAGTTCTATCGCACTTCCTTTGCCGGGACAACGGCTTGGGAATCTGTACGGGCGTTGATTATTGGTGCTGTCGTGCCGGCATTTGCCGAAGAAGTTTTATTTCGGGGCGTACTTCAGCGCTCGTTGGAAGAAGTCTACCCGCTTCGCCGTGCTGTGATTGTGACGGCTATTCTCTTTGGTATTTTGCATTTTAATCCGCTTTCGGTCATACCGCTTATTTTGATTGGCGCATATCTGGGATTTTTGGCATATTACACCCAGAGTTTAGCATTGCCCATTGTGGCACATTTTCTGAGTAACGCTATTGCCATTGTCGCACTGTATGCGCCCAGTCAGGGCGTGGAAATGTCGCCCTACGGTATCTCTCTGGGGCGTGGATTATTGCTACTTTTGCTCGGAGCGCTCATATTTATGAGCGCTTATCTGCTTATTCGCCGCCTTACGCCGCAAATGCGTGTATCGTTCGCGTCGTGACTCGCGTCCTCGACTGTTCCATTGTCAACCCATATTTCTCGAACCATTTCTTTCATACCAACAATGATGCGAAAACCCTTCTCTATGCTGCGTCTCCTTGCCGGAGCGCTCGTGCTGACGCTTGCTATTGGTCTTGCGGATTGCACCAAAGGCAAACGCGACGATGAGCCAATTGACGATGCCCAACTCGCCAGTAAATCCCGCGAGGAAC
Source organism: Ignavibacteria bacterium (assembly GCA_947459425.1). Taxonomy (GTDB): domain Bacteria; phylum Bacteroidota; class Ignavibacteria; order Kapaibacteriales; family UBA4661; genus PH2015. Next base: position 28,949 of record CANHDJ010000002.1, on the reverse strand, counting down.
TTGCCGAAGAAGTACGGCGATTGACGATCACAGCAAGCGAAAAAGACAGCCTTTTTAATGAAGTTGTCGAAACCACAAAGTTTATTAGCGAGGTTTATACCGAACTTTCCTCGCTCTCCGGCGAACTCAATACGCGCGGCGTAGAGCAGAAATCCCCGGACTATCGTCAGGAAATCACCAAAAAAATCCAGCTTTTATCGAAAAAAATGCAGGATAACGAAAAGCGTTTGAAAGAAAATCAATCGCGTATTTCGGAACTCAAACGCAGCAATACCAAATTTGCGAATCAAATCGCCAGCTACGAACAGGTTATTGCGGATTTGAACGTGATTATTCAGACACAAAAAGAGGAAATTGGCGGCTTAAACACGAAAGTTGCCGAACTTTCTGGAAAAGTTGCTTCGCTCACCGAAGAGAGAGCCGCCTTGAACGACCAAGTTTCCACGCTCACCGAAGAAACCAACACGTGCTACTACGTCGTCGGAACGCAGAGTTTTCTTGAATCCAACAAAATTATTGACCGCAAAGGCACGGTACTTGGCTTTATCGGCGGCAAGCGTGTTCCAAACGACAATCTCAATTTAAGCGCCTTTACCGCCGTTAATATCACGCGCCAAACGGAAATTAGCCTCCCCGGTACGCTCAACGAAGTCGTTTCGACGCATAATTTGCAGTACATCAAGGTTTCGGATGACAAAAAGAAAATTACGATTACCGACCCGAAAAAATTCTGGCAAACCTCACGCTACTTGATTGTGGTGATTGATGGATAAATGCTAAAATTTCAAGTGTCGTCCATCTGCAAGGTGGGCGACACCTTAATTTGATGCCGCTCCGACTGCCCCAACTACTGATGTCTTCCTGATTTTCTCTTCCTTTCATGCTCGGAAGCCGTATTATCCCTCGCGTTATTGTCTCCTGTGCCTTGTTTTTTCTGGGCTGTGCATCTCTTCTTGCCCAACACTTCATTAACGACAGAACAGGCGTATTTCTGAACAGCACAGGTGCTATTCTGCGCTTTCGCACTGCCAATGGCGAATTACGCAATGAAAATCCCACACCGCCAGAAGTCCGCAATAACGGCACGATTGAATTTCTTGGCATAACCAATCGCTTTACAGGCGGCGCAGCACTCGGCGTGCTGGAATCGCTGCGAATAGGCGGTTTGGTGCGCTATGCCAGCACATCGGCAACAGAAACCCAGCAAGTACAGGCTCGGTGGTACAGCAATCTGGCTCTTGCAGGCAGCGCGGCAAAACGTCTGCCCGATGCCATCTACGTCGGCGGCGAGACCGCGCAAACAGGCGTTTTTACGGCATCGGGCGGCTTTCGGTCGTATTCCGGAACATTTTTTTATGATAATCTGGAGGCACAAACACTGCTTGGCGGGGAAGATTATCAACATATTGAGATTGCACGAGGACGCGCACCGAAACGCATTTCCGAAGGAACAAGCGTCCGCACACGAGGTTCGTTTCGCCAAAACGCAAGCAATAATGCGGGTTTGCAGGTTTATGGTTCGTTGGAAATCGGAACAGACGGACTATTTCCCAAAACAACGAGTAGCGCCGGACACATCGAAATTGGTACAACATCGGGCGTAAGTGTACATTCGACACTTTCTGCACAAATGCTCATCAATGCTGGCTCATTGAATGTTGGCGTTCAAGAACTCCGTGTTTATGCGGGATTGCTGGCAACACGGCTGGGGGCGGCTTCCATGCTTATTGAGACCAATTCGACTCTGCGATTATATGCGCCAAACGCCTCCACAAGCGGCTCATTGCGCCTGAGCGCTGCCGGAAATGTTTTGACCGTGAGCGGCACAATGCGCAACGACCTTCCGAGCGGCACCAATGCAAGTTTTCACCCCGAAAGCACCGTGCGCTACAATAGCAGCACAACCCAAAGCCTCATGCCCACTAGCCTCACGCACCCTTACGGCAATCTGACGCTGGAAACATCAGATAAAACGGTACAGCCCCTTTTCGGTCAACAAACAGCAACGCAAGCAAATATCGCGATTCTCGGCACATTGCGTGTCCAATCTTCCCTTGTTGATATGGGCAATGGCGAACTCACGATGCTGAACCCCAGCACTCAAGCGCTTTTCACGGGATTTGCCGAAGTGCAAGGCGCAATGCGGCGTTTTCTCAGCAGCACTATACAAACGTACACCTTCAATAACGCCGCAACCCGCTTCACACGGACTTCCGGCGCTCTTCCGCGCACTATGACGCTAACGATATTACCGCGCCAAGAACCAGCAGTGTACGAGGCACAGCGCGATGTGCGCCGCCGTCTGCGATGGGAATGGGCGCAGAGCGACAGCAGCACAAATCTTTGGACTGGCGCTCTACGCCTTGCGTACAGACGCGAGGAAGTACAACCGCCCTTTCAAGCCGTCAATGAGCCAAGTTTGGGAATGTTCTCACTGCCAAGCGGTGATGCGATTCCCACGCCGCGCCGTCTCGGAGCGCTTGGTGTGGAGCGGGGTTTGTCGAGTAGCACAGGGTTTGGTTTCGTGGAATATCGCAGATTGACAAATCAAATGGGAACGGCACTGTCCTTTGTTTCCGGCGACGAATTGCTGTTGCGCGGCGGACGCGAACTTGTGCAGAGCGTACAAGACGGGCGCTGGTCAAATCCGTCAACATGGAACATAGGAAGAGAGCCGGATGCAGAAGATAGTGTCAAAATTACACATACTATCCATATTGGCTTTCGCCGTAATGCTTTGGATGGTCGTAATCCATTCGGGCAAGTGCGGGAGCGGGGTGCAGCGATTGGTAAAATGTTGGCACAATCGCTAGTAATTGCTCCGCCACCAGACACCACGCGCCGTGCAGCGCTGTTGATTGGTTCTTTCCCTACCAACGATTCTACGTTTGCCGACGAATTGCCACCCGTGAACGGCAGATGGAATCTAACTTCTCTTCATATTCACGCCCATTTGATTTCAAGCACTGCTTCACAAACAGCCCGAGAGCGCTCATCACGACTGGCATTGCAAGAATTGAGAAATAATGCGCCGCCAATGCAACAAGGGCTAACTGTCTTTGCGCCCGCATCAACACGGGATTCGACACGGCTTAGGCTTCAGCAGGTGTGGAATGAGGGCTTGATAACAAACGGCGGGCAGATTGATGTGCTGGACAACCTCACCAGTTTGGGCTTTTTTGCCAATAGCGGGGCAGTGAGCAGTTTTGCGCCTGAAAATGTTCTCGCCCAAGATTCTATCGGCTCTTGGGTGAATATTGCGGGCGATGTGCGTGGGCGCATTCAAGCCGTTCCATCGCTGTCGTATAGCAATCTCGCGCTTTCCGGGCAGTCCCGCAAACAGTTGATACCGCAAACCACCAAACCTTTCATTGTTCACGATTCCCTGCAAACAAGTCGTGATGCGGTTTTTGAGGTAGTTTCCGGCGCACCAATCGAAGCCCGAGGCGGAGTCTTTCACGACGGAACAATTTTGAGCGCAAGCCGTGATGCACTATTGCGCTTGCGCGGGACGAAAACCCAGTTTTTGCGCGGCATTGGCAACATTGATATTCTTTCGATTGAAAACGGGCAAGGTATTGCGCCGATTTCCGGCTCATTTTTTCTGCAAAGCGCACTCCATCTTATTCGCGGAGAGTTTCGTACCTCACGCACAGCAAATATCAGCCTTGCGGATAATGCTGTCATCATGCGCTTCCCGGAAAGTAGTCTTGCGGAAAAGCCTATTGCCCAGTCTCGTTTGCGGGTTCATACGCGGGGAAATGGCGTAATGACTGCTTCCGGTGAACTTCTGCCGCGCCTTTCCGTGCTGGATGTGCGTAATCGTGGCGGCTATGTTCTTACCGAAAATCTTCGTTTGGACGACTCTCTGCTTGTGGCTTCCCGACTTTGGACAGAGCGCTCCGAAGGCTCATACAACCTCACGTTTCAGCCCATCGACCACACGCGCAATCCACAGTTTTTGGAAGATTCCGCCGAAATTGTTGGCACCGTCCGACGCACGATTCCTCCCGATACGCTCTTGCGCTTATTCAACAATCGCTACACCACGCTTCAAATCTCGACTTCCGGCACGGCGACCGCAATGCTACAAGCATCGTTTCGCATCTTGCCTGAACGGTTTCCTTCTCCCAATGCCGACACAAACAAGGTTTGGCGAGGTGTAGAAATTAGCGTTGCCAGCGAAAACACCCCTCCAGAGCGCATCATGACACGTATCGGCTACGCATGGCGTACAGAATCACGCGACGAAACAAATAACCTCGAAGCGCCCCGTATTCTCTTGCAGCGCTGGAATAATGAAACACGGCAATGGCAAACAAGTGGCACACCAAGCCGAGCAACACTCCGTTCACGCTGGAACAGCGCATCAGAAGAGGGCTTCTGGCAATATGGCGCGATGGATAGCGTTGTATTTTCATCAGCATCTTCTCGCTTTTTTGCACTTGGTGTAGATTCTACACGAACTATTGTTCCGAGTATATTTTTTACGATGCAGGCATTTTTGGAAGGGGCGTATCTTGGCGAGAGACGCATGAAAACATATTTGCGCGACGACAATCTTTTGCCACAAGCCATTGACGAGACGGAATTACCGGCAGTGTCGGGCGCTTTGGCGGAAAGAATTTTGGGCGAAAAAAGTTTTTCTCGTGCAGTTCCGGCTAACGCTGTGGATTGGCTGCTTTTGGAGTTGCGTCCTGCTGCCGATGGCGTAACTGCTGATTCACTGCGCTTTTTTCTTCCCGCAATGCTGCACGGTGACGGCATAGTACGCGGAACAAACCGCCAGAGCGCATTAACACTGGAATTGCCGGAGCGCTTCGGTAGCAATGAGCGGTTTTTCGCCATACTGCACCACCGCAACCATCTTCCCGTGCAGTGGCGCGACACACTGGAGTTATCCCCACAACGCCGATTCATGCTGGATTGGAGCGATACGGCGCACGTACTGGGCGGAGCATCAACGTTGCGGCGTTTTGAGAGCGGGAACAGCGCCGCGCCAGTATTCACCTTGATTGCAGGCAACGTGAGCGATGAATCCCACGAAAGCGCCGTTATTACTCGTTTTGATTATGACGCTGCGCTCAACTCGGCATGGCAGGTAATTTTCCGCGACGGATATGTGCGCGGCGATGCCGATATGGATGGGCTTGTGACGACACGAGATGCAAACACTATTTGGAACAATCGCGGCAAAAGGAGGGTTAAATAATGTGTCTTTTTCTTCGTGTTATTTATACACTACTCTTTTGCAGCCTGGTTGTATCATCACTTTCGGCGCAGCAGGACACGACAGCAGAACTTCGGTTACAAAATATCGTCATCAAGCCGCCTCGCACCATTGACCTTGAAATTGCCCTTAAAAACTGCTCTGCACCGCTTTCCAACAACACTTGGCGTTTATGGGCAAATGGAACATTTTTCCTAAATATCAGTAATTGCCCTCTCAACGGTTCGGTTTTGGAGCTTGATTCCTCCGGACTACGGGCAGAACAAAGTCGCAGCCCGCTTACAGACGGGCGCTCGGGGTACGAGGCAAAAATGCTTGTTCAAGCAGAGCGCCAACGTCTTGTTATGGCAATACTTGGCAGTGATAGTTTAGAAAACACACAAAGGGTGTTGCCAGATTCGACGATTGTACTCGGACGTTTTCGCCTCACGCTTGCCGATACCATAGAAAGCCCTGAAAAAATTAGAGTTTCGTGGGCATTGCCCTTGCGTCGTTTTCAAGCAAATGCCTTCAAAGTTGAGCGCCAGAGCCGATTCCAAGGAAAAGATTTTCAAAAGAATGATAATGTGGAGATGACAACACGCTTTTTGGCTGAAAAGCCTGTTGTGGAGCTGCCGCCAGAAGTTTTTGCCAATGGTTTACAGGTAGAATACGCTGGCGACAAGCGTGTACGCTTACGCTGGCAGACACGAGAAGAGCGTTTAGGAAGGCGCACGAATGCTGGGTTTGTGCTACTTCGGCAAGAAGTAAGTAGAGGCACAGCCACGTTTGATACCGTCACTACATTCCTCCGCAGCGCCTCCCTGCGATTGCGCGGCGCTCCAAACGGTGCGGATTATGAGCATCACGATTCCGTGCCGAAACGCGGCGCAATATACGCTTATCGCTTGGGCTTTCTGGATGCAACGGTGCGTCTTGTACAGCAATTTCGGGCGGTATTTCCCAGTGATACCGTCGCAATAGCGATTCCCAATGCAATTTTATCATCGGCGGAAGTCAATCCCAATCCCTTTGCCGAAACAGCGCTTGTGCGCTATATGCTGCTTGACCGCGCTCTCGTGACGGCGCATTTGTATGATGCAGCCGGAAGGCTGATTGATGCGGTCTTTACTGGTCTTGAGCGCCCACGCGGTACGCACACATTTTCCCTTGATGCGGCTCGTTTGCCCAATCAAGTGGCATATTTCCTTGTTTTACGGGCATCAGCGTTGAACGATGAAGCCGTAGAGCGCTCTCAAGCGACACTCAAAATACAGTTGTCGCGTTAAGAATTGATGCCGTCATGTTTTTATCACACTTGTTTGGAGAAAATCATGCTTACCCCTAGCGAGCGACAATACTGTATTAGCCGTATTAAGTCCGTACCGGAGCGTCTCCGCAGCGCAATCATTAACTTGAATGATGACCAGTTGAATACGCCTTACCGCGACGGTGGCTGGACAGTACGCCAAGTGGTGCATCATTTGGCGGATTCGCACCTGAACGCACACGCGCGGACACGGCTTGCGCTTACGGAGGACAACCCGACTATCAAGCCTTACGACCAAGACGCATGGGCGCTTTTGGCGGATTATGCTTTGCCGCTTGAATCATCCTTGGCGATTATTGATGGGCTGCATTTTCGGTGGGGTGTTTTGTGGGAGAGTCTGCCGGAGAGCGCATATTTGCGAACCTTCCACCATCCCGACAATGGGACGATGACGCTTGATGATCTGCTCAGAAGTTACGCCGACCATGGGGACAATCACATCAAGCAAATTGTGGATCTTCGTCAGCGCAAAGGCTGGTAGAGTGCGACTTGTGGGGATGTATTACACATCAGCCTGTGGCAATTCTACGATAAAGAGTGCGCCATTGCCTAAAATGCTTTCGCACCAGACCTCGCCGTTCATGGCTTGTACCATCTTTTTGACGATAGAAAGCCCCAAGCCTGTCGATTGTTCGCCGCTTGTGGGTTTGGCAGAAAGACGTTGAAATTTACCAAACAGTTTTTTCTTGTCGTCGTCGGACAAACCGGGTCCTTCGTCTTGAACTTCAATGCGGATGCAGTGTTGCGTGATGTATTCGGTAGCGCTTTTGGTAAAGCTGTTTGTGGCGCTTGTACTGGCGTGATGATTGTTGTGCGTCCATTGGCGCTCACCATAAATCCGAAACCAAACATTTTTGTCGCCGGGCGAGTATTTAAGCGCATTGGAGACAAGGTTATCCATAATTTGTATGACAGCCGTATAGTCGCCAAGACACTCGCCATCGGTAAGGCTCTCAAAATGGAGTTTCACATTTTTTGCCTCTGCGCGAGGTGTGTATTCCTCAAAAACGGAATACGCAGAGACCGATACATTGAACGGCGTAATGTCAAGTGTGATACCGCCTCGCTCAATGGCGTTGACATTCAGCAAGTTACTGATGATGCGCGAAAGCTGGTCGGAGGAGGAAATAATAGTGTTGGTAAAACGGATACGCTCGTCGGTGGCAACATTTGTGTCGTGGAGGAGTTGAGCCAGAAGTTTAATGGATAAAATCGGGCTTTTGAGGTCATGGGCAACAATACCGAGAAACTCATTTTTTTCGTTGTTGAGTTCTTCCAGATGCTCGTTTTTCAAGGCAATTTCTTGATTAGCGACTTCGAGTTCAGCGTTTTTGTGTTGGAGTTGTAATTCTGAACGACGTTTAATCCGATAACCATTTGCCAGCAAGCCCAAAACGGCAATAAACAGCACAAATCCAATGGCAAGGAAAATAAGTTGCTGATTTTGTAATTGGAGTTGTTGCGTTTGCAACTGAAGCTGTTGGTCGCGGATTTGCTTGTCTTGGGTAAGGGTGCGGATAGAATCTTCTTTGCGCTTAATTTCGTACCCACGCACGGCTGCGGCAAGGAGTTTATCGCTTTCTTCGCTGAAAATAGAGTCTTTAAGTTGGTTGTCGCGCTGGGAGTACTCAAGTGCGAGTTGATAATTGCCAAGTCCTTTGTAAATATCAGAAAGAATGGCGTAGGAATTTTGTCGCAGAGGTCGCAACCCCGATTCTTGAGCAATGTCAAGCGCTTTCTGAACTTTAATTTTGGCTTCACGATATAAACCTTTTGAAGAGTAGGCGATGGCAAAATTGGTATACAAATCTCCAAGAGTTACCCGGTCGATTTCAGACTGAGTTCCGGAAAATATCCGTTCTGTTGCCCTAAAAAACTCTAATGCTTTATCATAATCACCTAAATTAATATAAGCAATCCCAATTCCATTGAGAGCGAATGCAACTCGCGTAGAGTCGCCAAATTCCTGGTGCAGGGAAAGGGCTTTTTCATAAAAAGTTAGAGCGACACGATCATTCCCTTTATCGGAATAAAGACTTGCGAGGTTGCCAAGCGTTTGAGCTAATCCTCTCTTATCGTTAATCTCTGTATAGAGGTTACGTGCTTTTTCATAGCTTTCTAAAGATTGGCGCATATTTCCGCGTTTGCTATATGCTATCCCCAGCGAATTAAGCGTCAAAGCTCTCCGACGCTTATCTTGGAGTTCTTCATATATTTTTAACGCCTCCAGATAGCTTTCGATGGCACGTTCGTAATTTCCTTGCTGCTCATAAATATTCCCGATATTCGCGGTCGCCTCGGCGATGGCTTTTTTGTATCCTAAGGAGCGAGCGTACTTTAGCGCTTCTTCGGAATAATCAAAAGACTTAAAAGGGTTGGACGTGAGATATTCTTTTGCTACATTATTGAGCATATTGACAATTGTTGTATCGACAATTGTGCCCCATTCACGGCGCATCGCATTTAAGACCGCTTCCAAGCTGTCATTCCGCTTTGGCTGTGCCGAAAGCGGAGCAATACAACAGGCAAACAGCACCCAAAGAGCAAGTATAATAAATCTACACAGCCGGGACGTGCAGCTTTTCTGAGAAAAGTCGCCACTCAAGCTCATAGAAGAAGGGTTATTCAAGAAAGATATGTTCATGTTTGCTCTCTAGCAAAGCTTAAAATATCAACGCCGAAATATACAAAAACTTTAGCGCGGAACTGTTTTAGAAAGGTATAATCTAGGAAAATCTACGAACTTTCGCTAAATTCGGCAATATATTTTGCTGTGATGCTTTCGTAATTATTCTTTACAGCGTGTGTGCTGCATCGTTAGATTGTGTGTCTAAATCTCTGCAAACACGAGTCTCAGCAGGACGTATTGATGTATCTCATCCGAGTTTTTTGCCCACTTCTGCATTCTTGCTTACCATTATGTATCAAGGCGACACTATCAATGTCTTTGTTACCGATGACCACGAAGCGGTACGATTCGCCCTCGAATCATGGATAAAAACGAAAGCCGGCGACGAACTGCCCTATATCAACCTTCTCGGAACAGCACCGACAGGCGCTGACACACTTACCGCCTTGAAAATACTCAAGCCCGACGTTTTGCTGATAGATATGCAGCTGTCGGATACGACGGGTTTGGAAATCATAAAAAAACTTCGACAAAAGGGCTTGACCAGCGACAAACTGAGCATTCTCGCTATGACGGGTAACGAAAGCGTCTCGGTGCATGATATTTTGGCAAGCGGTGCAAATGGGTATCTTTCCAAAGCGGAATCTGGCGACACCTTTATTTCCGCGATTCGTTGGATTGCGCAGCATACCAGCGAACTTTGGCTTAGTTCTAGCGTTGCACAGCAGTTGGTCGTCATTGACCATGCTCTCAATTCTGCCGGAATCACTCCCGTCGAACGCAACGTGCTGCGGCTTATTCGTCTGCCGAATAAAGAAATTGCCGAATTGCTGTCCATTAGCGAGGGAACAGTCAAAAATTATATTTCCAGTATTTATCAGAAACTTAATGTTGGTTCTCGATTAGAGGCAACAAAATTCGCGTCAAAAATCGGACTCATTCCGTCGGCACAGCGCTAATATAGCGCTTTCCTGCCGCTTTCAAATCACTTTCTTTTTACTTTTTTCGCTTCTATGCTCACTATTGAAGATTGGGGCATGATTGATTATCACGACGCATGGGAACGCCAACGTCACTTACAAGGTCGTATTCAATCGGGCGCTAAAGACAGCACCCTCGTTTTTTGCCAGCATCCAAGCGTTATTACCGTTGGAAAAGCCGGAAGCCGCGATAATATCTTGCTTCCGCACACTGAATGGAATAAGAGCGGGATCGAAGTTGTCAACGTCAATCGCGGTGGCGATGTGACGCTGCACAATCCCGGGCAGCTTATCGGCTATACACTCTTTCGGTTGACCGATTTTCAACCCGATTTACACTGGTTTTTGCGAGAAATAGAGTCTTGCATTATTGAGACAATTGCAGAGTATGGTTTATCGGGGGAGCGCATCGAGGGTTTAACGGGTGTTTGGTTGAAGCAGCAGCGTAAAATTTGTGCTATCGGCATTCACTGTTCGCGCTGGGTGACAGCTCACGGCTTTGCACTGAATGTCCAGAATGATTTGAAAGAATTTTCTTATATCATTCCTTGTGGTATCCACGACAAAGAAGTAACGTCTATTCACCAAGAATGTGAAAAAAAATCATCGTCGTCCGTATCGCTGGAAGATGTTCAAAATATTTGCACAAGCCGATTTATTGCACATTTTTTGTAGAACAATATTAAAGATTTTTTGAAAAAATTGAAAAAAAATCTTGCATGGAAGATATTCTTGATGTAATTTTGGACTCACTTAAAATGAGTACGGGCATTAGGTATGCAATAGCAATTTGCCCTGTTCATTGAAAACATAAGCGGGAATAGCTCAGTTGGTAGAGCGTAACCTTGCCAAGGTTAATGTCGCGAGTTCGAGTCTCGTTTCCCGCTCTTCGGTTTCTTACAACCGAAATCCTCTTTATGCTGCATGCCTTGTCATCAAATCCCCCCGGTGGCGAGGCATTTTTGTTTTTTGTCTGTACGGAACCTCAATCTTGTCGAAATATTCTTACGCTATGAGCCAGAAATCCCAGATTGTTCCTCACTCTCTTGCCATTCAAGTTGCCGAACCGCAAGACCACACTTCGCAAACACCCCTTGTGGGAATTATCATGGGCAGCGATTCTGATTTGCCCACCATGCAAGAAGCGGCGCACGTTTGCATCGAATTTTCCATTCCCTTCGAGATACGAGTTATCTCAGCACATCGCACCCCTGCCGACATGGCGGAATACGCTTCCACCGCTCACACACGCGGCTTGCGAGTTATCGTCGCCGGAGCAGGGGGAGCAGCACATTTGCCGGGTATGGTTGCGGCGTACTCGCCTCTGCCCGTTATTGGCGTGCCAATTCTCTCAAAAGCGCTCTCCGGCATTGATTCTCTCCTTTCTATCGTCCAAATGCCTGCTGGAGTACCTGTCGCAACGGTTGCTATCGGCGCTGGAAAAAACGCGGGCTTACTCGCCGTCCAGATGCTCGCCGCACACGACGAACACTTGCAAGCAAAGGTCATCCACTATAAAGAGCGCATGGCAGATGAGTCGCGGCAGAAAAATCATGGGCTGGCAACGGTGTTGACGGCATAAAATGGCGCTGCTTCTCCTGCTACGCACGACTCCTCTCATGCAACTCGCCACATGGTAACTCCTCAGCCCGCCCGATGTGGCTTCGACATACGCAGAAATACTTCTTTGACAATTAGAGTTTTGTTTGTTGTTTTGTAGCAGAAATTGTCTGACCTCGCCCTTACCATACTACCCCAATTCATCATGGTTTTCAGGAACACAAAAAATAGCGACATCACAACCTATCGGAAAAATGGGCGAGGTCAAACATGGCTTGTTTTCTTGTTATTTCTTTTTGCAGGAGCAACGGTCTCTGCTCAAACAGCAATTAATACCACGACCCAAACCGAGCAGTATATCCAAAGCGGGCTTGCCAAGACCGACAATGGCGATTTTTTGGGGGCAGTGCGCGATTTTGATGCTGCGCTCAAGCGCTCTCTGGCAAGTGCGCAGGTGTATCGGTATCGGGGATATGCAAAATTACAACTGAAAGACTATACAGGAACGGTACAGGATTGTAGCGAAGTGCTACGATTCAGCGTAAACGATAGCAATGCCGCCCTCGCCTATTTGTACCGTGCGTATGCAAAATTTTCGCTCAAGCAATACGAGGGCGCAACACACGACTGCACAAGCGCTCTGCAACTTGACCCCCAAGATGATGAAGCGCTGTCGCTACGCGGAATGGCAAAATTGCAACTGAATGATTACGAAGGCGCAAAAAATGATTATAGCGAGGCACTGCGCGTTAGCCGCGCTAATGCGATGTACTTTTTTATGCGCGGTCAGGCAAGGGCGCAGATGGGAGATTTAGTAGGAGCAATCGTAGATTTTACGATGACCCTGCAACTCGAACCCAAGGCAATACAAGCGCTTATCCACCGCGCACGAGTAAAAATTGCGCTTCAAGACCCCAGCGCTTGTCAAGACCTCAAAACGGCTGCCGATACGGGCGCTCTGGAGGCATTGTCCATGCTTGCGTCTTTCTGCAAATGACCCACAGACCTCATCTTTTCTCGCCTCCGTTAAATAAATCTCACTATTTGTCATTCCATCCCTCAATGATGTTCCGATGAATCTTTCCCATATTCAAACAATTCTCCGCAAAAGCGGCATAGACGCTTGGCTGCTCTATGATTTTCGCCATAGCAACCCGATCGCATGGCAAACGCTGGCAATACCTCCGGAAACGCACTGTTCGCGCCGTTGGGCGGTCATTATTCCTGCCGATGGAGAGGTAATAAAAATTGTTAATGGCATTGAAGTTCACACGCTTGGCACGGTTGCGGCGCGGGAAATCCGCTATGCGACGCGCCATGACTGGGAAAGCGCCATCCAGAGCGCTTTGCAAGGTAAAAAGCGTATCGCCTTGGAATATTCGCCGAATAACGCGATTCCTGTTGTTTCGTGGGTGGACGGCGGAACCGTCGAATGGCTGCGGTCTTTGGGCTACGACCTGCATTCCTCCGCAGAAATTGTCCAACAATATTCCGCCGTCTGGACGCGAGAGCAGTTCGAGGAAAATAAAACAACGGCAAAGCTACTCCGAACAGCCATGATGCGGGCTTTGAGCTTTGTGCGGGAAAATATGCTGGCAGGAACGTCTATCACGGAGTTTGATGTGCAGCAGGAAGTGGGGCGGTTTTTCGAGGAAAACAATCTCACAAGCTACTCCTTGCCTAGTGTTTCGGTCAATGCAAATTCTGCCAACCCGCATTATCAGCCGACTGCCGAGAAAAGCGCAACCCTTCAGCGTGGGGATGTACTGCTTCTGGATATGTGGGCAAAGCAAAAAACGCCTAACTCTGTTTATTCGGATATTACGTGGATGTCTTTTCTCGGCGAGCAAGTCCCGGAGCGCCCTGCAATGCTTTTCAACACCATTGCCGCCGGACGAGATGCCGCACTCAAATTGCTGTACGATACTTTCCCCCACAAGACCGTGCGCGGTTGCGACGTTGACGATGCTTGCAGAAAGGTTGTTGATGATGCCGGATTTGGGCAGTATTTTATCCATCGCACCGGGCATAGTATCACGACCGATACGCACGGTTCGGGCGCAAACATTGATAATTTCGAGACGCAGGACATTCGCCCACTTATCCCAATGACTTCGTTTTCTATTGAACCGGGTATTTATATTCCGGGCGAAATTGGACTACGAACAGAAATTGATGTTGTTATTTCCGAAGCGGGCGAAATCATTGTTTCCGGCGGTTCGGCGCAGCGCGAAATGCTGCCGCTTCTCGCACCGAATCTGGATGTATTGGCACTTATTGAAGCGTAACGCTTATTCCTCATATTTTCACACACCATGATTGAATCTCATTTCCCCGACCTCCACCTTTTCCGACGCGGCAAAGTACGCGATGTGTACGACCTCGGTACGAAGTTGCTGATGGTTGCCAGCGACCGTATTTCTGCCTTCGATGTCGTGATGGCGGAACCTGTCCCGCAAAAAGGCGCACTGCTGACGAGTATTTCCCTCTTCTGGTTCGCACAGACGCGCCCGATAGTGCGCAATCATTTCATCACTGCCAATCTGGACGAGTATCCGCCAGAGTGTCATCAATACGCTGATGAATTGCGTGGACGTTCGATGCTCGTCGAAAAAACGGCACCATTGGCGATTGAATGTGTCGTGCGAGGGTATTTGGCGGGGTCGGGCTGGAAAGAATATCAAGCATCGGAGACGGTCTGCGGAATCAAGCTCCCAAGCGGCTTAGAAGAATCGTCGCAACTCCCTGAGCCGATTTTCACGCCTGCGACGAAGGCTGAAACTGGGCATGATGAAAATATTTCTTTTGAAGAAGCGGCGCTCATCGTTGGGCGAGAAACAGCAGCATTGGTGAGGGATTTGAGCCTACGGCTTTATCAATTCGCGGCAGATTTTGCGGCAAAGCGAGGGATTATTCTGGCGGATACGAAATTTGAGTTTGGGGTTGACAGCACAGGAGAAATTATTTTAATTGACGAAGCACTTACGCCTGATTCTTCACGCTTTTGGCTCAAAGAAGAGTGGCAGCCAGGCAAACCGCAAATGAACTTCGATAAACAAGTGCTACGGGACTATCTCGAAACGTTAGACTGGAACAAGCAGTATCCGCCACCAACCTTGCCACAAGCGATTGTCGAAAAGACTGCTGCGAAGTATCAAGAAGCGCTGGAACGCTTGACGAAATAAACCACTGATGATTTGGTCATGGTCGAGGGTCTGCCTTCTTAGGCAGGCTCTCGTTTCTGAAGAGCGGTTTTGTGCTGCACCGCACCAAGCGCTGTACCGAGAGCCTCGCTAGGAAGCGAGACCCTCGAAACTGGCGGCTACGATGGTAATACGATTCCGCTATAAATTTCCCCGCCGCGCCTGTTCGCGCTCAATCGCCTCAAAGAGCGCTTTGAAATTCCCTTTGCCAAAGGATTTTGCGCCTTTGCGTTGGATAATCTCAAAAAACATCGTCGGACGGTCTTGAACAGGTTTTGTGAAGATTTGTAGTAAATAGCCTTCTTCATCGCGGTCAACAAGAATATTCAAATCTTTGAGCGGTTGTAAATCCTCTTCAATCGCACCCACGCGCTCAAGCAGGTCTTCGTAGTAGGTCTCCGGCACCGTCAAAAACTCCACACCGCGTTTGCGAAGTTCGCCGACGGTATGCAGAATGTCTTTGGTCTCAATAGCAATATGCTGAACGCCAGCGCCTTCGTAGAACTCCAAATATTCGTCAATCTGCGATTTACGCTTGCCTTCTGCCGGTTCATTGATGGGAAATTTGACATAACCATTGCCATTGGACACCACTTTCGACATTAGCGCCGAATATTCCGTTGAAATATCGCTATCATCAAACGTGATAAGGAGTTTGAACCCCATCGCATCTTCATAAAATTTCACCCACTCGTCCATTTTGCCCAATTCCACATTGCCAACACAATGGTCAACGTGTAAGAGTCCGACGGGTGTCGTAGGAAAGAAACTCTGGCGCGGCTCGTAACCGGGCATAAACGTTCCTTTGTAGTTTTTCCGCTCAACAAAGGTGTGGAGCGTCTCGCCGTAGGTGTGAATTGACGCGACAACGACTTCACCATGTTCATCCGTCAGTGTACGGGGGGGCGCAGCAGGTGTAGCTCCACGATTGACGGTTTCATAAAATGATTTTTCGGCATCGTCCACCCACAGTGCCATGACTTTCACGCCGTCACCATGTTTGCGGACGTGTTCGGCGATGGGCGAATCGGAGCGCGTTGCTCCGGTGATAATCAAGCGCACTTTGTTTTGCTTCAGAACGTAGGAAACACGGTCTCGAACACCCGTTTCCGGTCCTGCGTAGGCGATACATTCAAAGCCAAAGGCTGCTTGATAGTAATACGCTGTTTGCTTGGCATTGCCGACATACAGTTCAAGGTAGTCGGTGCCATTGAGCGGTAAAAAATCAACAAGATGTGCTTGTGATGGCGATTGTGCAAGTGTTTGGGTGGATTCCATTGACGGCGTTGAAATGAAGAGTTTTATGAAAAATTGAGCAAGGATAAAAAATACCATCAAGAAGAGGCATTTGCCTAAAGCGATTTAATACTGCGGATTCTTCTCCGGCATCGGCAAAGATCCGGGAATGCCCATAAGCGGAAAATCTTTGCGGAGCGGGTACAGCGGCTCGGCAGTGTCGGGGTCAACAAAATCTTCCGGCATATAGAAACGGCGCAAATCGGGATGACCGTCAAAAATAATGCCGTACATATCAAATGTTTCGCGCTCATACCAATTTGCTGCTTCGTAAATGCCTGTCACCGATGGGCAATGCGGATCGTCGTATTCATCCAAGCGCACTTTGAGGCAAATCCGCGTGGTCGTTGCCAGAGAAAAAAGGATGTACACGGTTTCAAAACGGTTTTTACGGCGGAAATAATCCACCGCTGTAATGTCAATCAGAAGGTCAAACCCCGTGCGTGGATTTTGTTGAAGTTCGCGCACCGCCTCAAGAAGGTCGCCTTTGTCAATCATAAAGGTTGTCTCGTCACGATGCTCAATCACGTCAACCGTGCCGCAAATCGGCGCGAGAACTTGCAAAATCGTCTCTTTTGTTAGTGCCATAGTTTGACCAAAAATAGAGGGAGTGAGAAAAATTAAATTTTTTCTTTTTCATTGATTTCTGAGCTTTTGGCATCATTTTTGAGGTATTCAGGTACAGTTCCGATAACATAATCCCAAAGCGGGTTACTGACCCCGTATGCCGTATCGCTATCTTGGTAGTGATGGCGCATATGGTAGGTTTTCAAAAAACGACCAAATTTGCTTTTCATTGGTAAGTGGTGTGTGGCGTAATGAATGGAATCATAGAGCATATACCCAACAATAAAGCCACAAAAAACACCATTGGTGTACGTTCCCAAAACGGCATAGAAAGCACCATAGAACAGCAAGGCAAGCGGAATACTGACGAGTAGCGGCATGACAAGGCGCGTGGAATCACGCGGGTAGTCGTGGTGAATACCGTGAACGAGAAAATGTACTTCTTTCCCAATTTCTGATTTTGGATGATAATGAAAAACCCAACGGTGCAGAACATACTCCGTCAACGTCCAAACAGCTACACCTGCGGCAAACAGCCCTAGCGTCCAAAGTGCGCCTAGCGCCAAGACGGAAAAATATGCTGTCGCAACACTGACAGGAATGAAGGTTACAAGCGGTGTTACGGGATGGATGTGAGAAAAATATTCGAGAACGGGATTCTGAAAAAGAGGAATAGTCTCGTCTTTGTTGGAGACAAAGCGTCCCTTTTTTGTAGCTTGT
The DNA here is from genome assembly GCA_947459425.1 of Ignavibacteria bacterium. GTDB lineage: Bacteria > Bacteroidota > Ignavibacteria > Kapaibacteriales > UBA4661 > PH2015. Next base: position 11,455 of record CANHDJ010000002.1, on the reverse strand, counting down.
TCATGCGCTTGAATGCGATGTGCTTCCATAAAATGGTGGTAAGGATGAAAAAAGTGAAAGAGAAGGAAATGCAAACGATTATGACCTTGTATCACTATCGTTTACAAAAAAATATCATTAAACTTGCAAAATCTCTTCCGTTCTTGTGCGATTTTCCATGAACGGTAACAGATTTTTACTAAATTACGGAATAATTTGGAAACATAATGCACGAAATTTGCCCTCTCTCAGCATTAGTGCGTTGATGACGACTGAATAATAACTCACGCGAAACTCTGTGGCAGTGCGGTTCTCCGCGTTTTTCTTAGCGGCTTTTTACTGAAGGATACAGCCATGCCCGTACAAACATATTGGTGGATAGGCTTCCACATTTTTATTTTTCTCATGTTAGCGCTTGATCTCGGCGTTTTTCATCGGAAAACTCATACCGTTTCCATGCGCGAAGCGCTCTCGTGGAGCGCCGTTTGGATAAGCCTTGCACTTGCCTTTAATATTGGGGTGTACTTTGTCATGGGACACGATGCGGGACTGGAATTTCTCGCCGGATACCTCTTGGAAGAATCGCTTAGTGTTGACAATCTCTTTGTCTTTCTCCTCGTATTTTCCTATTTCAAAGTTCCTGCCGATTACCAGCACAAAGTCCTCTTTTGGGGCATTGTCGGGGCATTAGTGATGCGAGCCTTATTTATTGGGGTTGGGGCGGTGCTGATTGCTCAATTCCACTATGTCCTCTATCTCTTCGGCGTTTTTCTCGTCATCACGGGTATTCGCATGGCATTCGACAAAGGCGAAGAGGTCAATCCCGAAAACAATATTCTTGTCAAACTCTTCCGCCGCTTCTTTCCCGTCAGCGACAAATATCACGGCAGCAATTTTTTCATCATTGATAACGACGGTGTGCGCAAAGCCACGCTACTCTTTATCGTTTTGCTCATTGTCGAAGCAACCGATATTCTCTTTGCGGTGGATTCCATTCCGGCAGTTTTTGCCGTCACGCAAGACCCATTCATCGTCTATACGTCGAACATCTTTGCCATTCTTGGCTTGCGTTCCCTGTATTTCGCGCTTGCCGGAATTATGAATCTTTTCCACTATCTCAAATTCGGACTTTCAATTATTCTCACCTTTATCGGTGTGAAAATGTTAGTTGTGGATTTGTACAAAATTCCCACGAGCGCAGCACTCGGCTTTGTCGTATTTGTCCTTGTGGCATCGGTTGTTGCTTCGGTCATTTGGCCCAAAAAGGAAGAATCGAAAGAAGCCGAACAAAACGTCTAAACAACTGTTCTGCAATGATCTATTTCATTTCCGACCAGCATCTTGGTCTTGGTGAGCGTACCGCCGACAAACAGCGTGAGCGCGACCTTCTGCAATTTTTATCTCTAGCAAAGCCGCACTGTGAGCGGCTTTTTGTTTTGGGAGACTTGTTTGATTATTGGTTTGAATATGAAACCGTCGTCCCCAAATACCACGTGCGCACTCTTGCGGCGCTGGCAGACTATGCCGATAGCGGAATCGCGGTGGATTATCTCATGGGAAACCATGATTTTGGGCATCAAACATTTTTTGAAGAAGAATTGGGCATTACCATTCACAAAGGCGATCTCGCTCTCGCGCTCCACAACAAGCGCTTTTACCTTGCTCACGGCGACGGAAAGGCATTCAACGACACGGGCTATCTCATATTACGCTCTATTTTGCGCCATCCGCTTGCGCTCTGGGCGTGGAAGTGGCTTCATCCCGACGTTGGTGTCGGTATTGCCGCCCGTGCTTCGCGCAAAAGCCGTGCCTATACCAGCGAAAAGCAATTCGGGAATGAGCGCAATGGCTTGGAAGCATTTGCGGAGGAAAAAATCAAGGAAGGATGCGATTTTGTGCTGATGGGGCATCTTCATAAACCCGTCGAAAAACGCTTTGAACACAAGACGGGGAGCGGCTTGTACATCAATACAGGCGATTGGCTCAGTCACCGCACCTACGCTGAATTTGACGGCACAACCCTGAGTTTACGCCGCTTGGATGATTTTCTGCAACGATAGTTTTTTAGACCGCACTACACCTTACTTTTACCAAACAACACCACCGGAATTGTTTTGAGCAAAATTTTTATATCCAGCCATATCGTAAAATTCTCCGCGTAGAAAACATCCAAAATCATAGCATCGTGGAGGCTCAGACCATCTATTTGCCGCCCCGTGACCTGCCACAGCCCCGTTAAGCCCGGCAAAACAAGAAACCGACGTTTGTGCCAATCTTCAAAATACTGCATCTCATAATCCAAACAAGGGCGCGGTCCGACAAGACTCATTTCGCCACGCAAGACGTTCAGAATCTGCGGAAATTCGTCAATGCTGTACTTGCGAAGAATCCGACCAATCGGCGTGATGCGTGGGTCATTTTCGGGCTTGCCCATATGAACGCCTTCTTTTAAGCGCTGTTCGGCTGTTTCGCGGTGTTCGGTTTCGTCGTTCAAATACATTGTCCGAAACTTGAACATTTTGAACGGCTGCCCGCCTTTGCCGATGCGGTAGGACAGATAAAAAATCGGACCCCGCGAACTCAGCCAAATCACGAGCGCAATAATAATTCCCGGAATAAGCGCCAAAAGGAAAATCACCGTTCCGGCAATCATATCCACAACCCGCTTGGCGACAAGCCCCGGCTGAATAGTCATTTGCGAAGGTAATTCCAGTGCGCCGGAGATGATACGCCCCTCCATTTCTCCTTGCACGATACGGAAATGCCGGGAAAAAACCTTTATCGGCAACTTCGTTTTTTTACATAGTTCAATCAATTCCAAGAGGCGCTCACGGGTGATGGCATTAATGGTAATATAGATTTCATCGGCTCCCACATCAATCGCGCAACTTTGAACATCGTCGGAGGTGCCTAAAATGGGAAAACCCAAAAGCGATTTCCCGATTTTTTTTGCGTCATCATCCAGAAAATATGCCGTCTCAATTCCAAGTTCGGGATCGTTCAGCACACGCAGCGCAAAGGTTTCTCCAGCATGACCGGCACCCAAAATCAACACTTTTTTTGCAACGATTTCATCTCGCAAAAACTTCCGCTTCCGCACAAAATGCGCCACTATTGCGCGTTCGATACTCACCAATACGATGCCTAAAATCTCAAATCCCAACCAAAAACCACGCGCCGACGTAGCCAATACGCGGTCTTGAAAGAAAAATAACAAGACCAACAGAACCATTCCGAGCGTAAAATAGGACTTTATAACCTGCGGAATTTGGTCGGTGGCGTTAGCAATGACGCGGTATTTGTAGAGATTATTGAGTCGAAAAAATAGTGGCAACGATAGCGCTGCAAGCGTGTAAAAAATAAACGCCTCCGTCTTGTAGAGCGCACCAGCCTTGCGCGAGAAGGCAATAACCGTCTCGGAAGTACGAAAGGCAAAAATAATTTGTACTGCCAAAAGCGCCGTCAGCACATCAAGAAATAACAAAATTGCTTTGGAAAAGCTATATTTTTTGCCTGTTTCGGTCATAATGCTCTGATGAAAATGAAACTAATGATGCTGGGAACGATACCCTAAAATCGCTACATTACTAGGGTTCAGGCTTTGTCATGCGCCGCTTGAATTGAATCGGATTCGAGAACACGCCTTCCAGCGAGACCACGCTTGGCTTCTCGTATCATCACATCGGCAACAACATCGGCATCGATAACCCGATATTTCGCCAAGGGTCCAAGCATTGCAAAGCCCCAGAATTTGCCGACGGCAATGCCAAGAGTTTCGCCTAAGCGAGATTCGGCGCGGTCTCCTGCCAAAAACGATGGTCGAAATACTACGGTCGTTTTATAGCCGAGCGCCTCGATTGCTTGTTCGATTTCGCCTTTGACGCGGCTGTACAAGATGGGCGAACGTGCGTCTGAGCCAATGGCGGTAACAATCAAATACTGCTCTGCTCCCCGCAATAGCGCCATTTCCGCGACTTGGAGGGGATATTCATAATCCACCTTGCGAAAAGCCGCTTGCGAACCTGCTTTGGCGATGGTTGTGCCAAGGGTGCAAAAAACATCCTGTGCCGTGATTCTGCCCGCCACATCTGAAAGCCGCGCAAAATCAACAGTTTCCTGAGTAAGTTTGGGATGATTGACGGGAAGCGGCTTGCGCACAAGCACGGTGACACGCGAGTACGCATCATCGTTCAAAAGCATTCGTAGCAAATGCCCGCCAACAAGCCCGCTTGCGCCGACGATAAGTGCTGTTCGTTGATTGTTCATCGTGGTTGTCCTTTGTATTCGTCAATACATCGTTGATAAAATTGTAAAGCCCGCTCTGCTATTGCTCGCACGTCCAATTCGCGTTTCATAAATGCACGGGCATTTTCCCCATACTGAACGCGGTTGGGTGCGGCTTCAAGTGCCATCTTCAGCGCTTCGGCAAAGTCTTCCGGCGCACCCGAAGCCGCAAGCCAGCCAATAGCGTTTTCCTTGAAATATTTGGGAAAATCACTCACGGGCGTTAGCGCCACAGGCGCACCGGCATTGAGGTAGTCGGTCATTTTTGAGTGCCAACGCGCCGCATTCGCATCGTTCACTTCCATTGGCAAAATACACGCATCGGCGGCAGCAAAATACCGATAGACCTCCTGCATCGTCGGTACAATGCCTGTTCTGAGGATATTGTACTCGGCGCAAACATCCGTCGGAATCTCATGTTTGCCGACCCAGACGAGTCTGTATGCGATGTTCTGGCTTTTAAGATTATCCAGCGCTTTGAGCAAAAGGGCGAAATCCGACTCATAAATCGTTCCGGCGAAGCAGAATACTGATTCACTCGGCGCAATACCGCACTCGGATTGAAGCCACGCCCGCGCATCGGTGTATGAAAGCGGTTCTTGGCTCGTGTCCACGCCAAGATGATGAACTTCGATGCGTTCTTGAGCATAGCCCGTTGCCGCCAGCCGCGCCGCAAGATACGACGTAATTGTCGTTGCACCATCAGCATACTTCCGAAAGCCCGTTTCAAGCCATCCTTCAATATTCCCCACCGTCAAAGCAAAGAGTTTTCCAAAGCGCGTACTGCCTTTGCCGAATAAATCCCACCACGATAAAATAAAGGGCATTCCCAAACGGCGCTGCATATAGAGCGACGGAATAATCACATTCGGACGGCAGTCCACCGCATGAACAACATCAAACGGCTGCTCCCGGTGCAGTTTTTTTGCAACGCGGCAGCGTACAAGCGCATTCCAGAGATCAACACCTTGCCGTAATTTCCCCCAAAGCATATCCGGCGCTTCGACGACGCGCACTCCGTCCCGCATCACGACACGTGTTTGAAAGCGCTTGGTCTTGGATGTAGCGAAAATCGTGACGCTATGCCCGGACTTCACGTATGCGGCGCACTGTTCCAGCACTTTCCAGTACGGACCTGTTTCGGCTTGGTTGTGGATAATAAAAGCAATATTCATGCGGCGATTCAGGATGATTAATGATAACCCACGAAAATACAACAAAGACAAGACGCAGAAAAGGCGTTTTTTACGGCACTTGGAAAGCGGCAATAAGGGGCGGAGGGAGCGTGCGTCGTAACTATGGAACCGTTCAAAAAATACATGGATGCCTCGACAATCTCTGCATGAGGTTTGATGCGCTTTTTAGCCTGAATCGCCCAAAGGTCAAAATATCAACATACTCCTGACACGGAACGTAGCACAAAAAAAATCAGGTGTCGTCCGCCCCCGAAAGGCAGACGACACCTGATTCCGTTTCAAGAACGGCAATTCGTTATTTCGTAACGGGCGTAAGCACTTCCACGCGCACAAAGCGGTTGTACATTCTGCCTTCGGGATTGTTGTTGTCCTGCATCGTCGTTGGTCCGACGGCATTGATTTTTGCCGATGGTACGCCAAGCGCTTTGGCAATGAAGTCGGCGCGTTTTTGGGCGAGCTGCTTGTTTTGTGCGGCATCGCCTGTGTTGTCGGTGTAGGCGCTAATGCTGACGGTTGCGTCGGGCTTCAATTTGGCTTTAATTGTTTCGACAACTTTTTGATTGGTCTCGTCCAGCCCGGGACTCATGCCGCCAGTGAAGCCCAAAATATCAAACCAATCTATACGTTTGTCGCCTTTTGCTTCCAATTCTTTTTTCTGAACATTGATCTGTTCAACCGGAATCGAAACAAGCGGCGCATCGCCCGTTTTGTTGTTAATATCCGTCATCGAAAGCTGCACGGTCAAATCCTGACCCGACGACGGAACAGTGTTTGCCTCTTGCGCCAAGCCCCAATCAAGCTGCTGAGGGTATGAGTTCGTGCCGGTGCGTTGGAACACGGTGGCGACTTCATCATCTTGGAATTGCGTTGTTTCAAAGTTCCATTGCTTCAGACCCGCTCCGGCGTTGATTTCCAAGCCAAAACGGATTGTCGGCGGATTCGGGATTTTTGCAATTACATCGCTTACCACAGGAGCGAGAAGTTCCGGCAGCGTCGAAGACAAATCCACGCGGCGATTTTCGGCTGCGCCCGTTGGCTCCGCGCTATTAGCGGGATTTTCCGGCAAATCACGCTTTTGAACGATAATCCGTTTTGCTTGTATTTTCCACGCATCTTGCAGATAATCGCTGATGGACTGCGCACGCTGTTCGGAGAGTTTTTGATTGCCCTGCTCTGCGCCGGAATTGGAATTGCACCCCGTCACAAACAGCACCGCAGCAGGATTTTCTTCCATGCGCTTGCCGACAATGTTCAGCGTGTGGCGGTAAATCTCGTAGTTGCTTTTGCCCGCAAGATCGCTCATTTTGAATGTGCCTCGGTCGGCAGCTTTCAAGCGGCGGTATTTGGAAGGAATCGTGTAAGAGCCTTCGTCAAAGAAGATGGCGGGCAGAATCGGTTGCGTCACCGACTTGCGGAACTGCTCCACGACAAGTTTCGGCTTGCCGGGCAGCTCTTTTCCGTTTTCATCAATGCCCACAACTTTGGTGATGGTCACGCTAATGCCCACTTTTTTGAGTTCTTCTACTTTTTTGGCAATTGCTGTGTTGATAGAATCTACTTGTGCTAAACGTTTTTTGTTCTGAATACGCTCTTGAGCAATAGCACTATCAATTTTCCTAATTTGCTTGAAGGTTTCTTGCATGGAAGGCGTAAGTTCGGGGCGAATGGTACGGAATGGGGAATAACGGATAGAAAGTCCACCGCGAACATTGTTAAAAAACCACGACCCCTCGGTAATTGTATATGGCCACGCCCCACTTGAAGGGTCGCCTTCTGTGCCAAGTTCATTTTGAGGTACAGTTCGCCCAGAAGATTGCCCCGCAGCATTCGTAGCATTTGGTTGACGCAAAACCAAGCCATTAGCGACTTGACTTAATCCATGCGTATAGAAACCTTCAATTGCTAACAACCATTTACCGACACCTGGATCAAGAGGAATTTCATAGCTGATACCGCCCATAACGCCGAGATTCACAGTGCTGATATTTGGAATTGGCTCGTCTTGAGAGTCCCAAATGGTAGTAACACCTTTGCCGTCGAGTGTGCGGAATTTAAGCGGGCTATCATCAGGGATTCTTTGTTCATACTGATAGCGAGGAGATAGGAACGTACCAACTCGCACACCTGCATAAAGTGTAAAATTTTCTAAGAAACGGTACATAATATACGGCTCAAAGGCAATCAACGACAAATTACTGACAGTGAGCGTGTGATCAATTTGCAGGAGATATGTCCCACTACCAGTTGGGGCTGGGGTGAGGAGATTCTCCTTACCGGCTATTTTTAGCGCCCCAACATTAGAAAAACTTGCTCGTAAGGCAATGCCTAAACGATCAAAAACCGGATATTCAAACAGACCACCCAGATGATAGGAGAGTGGATTTGCGAGATTGACCGTGCCTCCACTAAAGCCACCTACTAGTGCTCCATTAGCACCAATGACATTTGGATCATTAAGTGCACGCTGCAAGGCATCTCTATTAGCAAAATCGGTAAAATTAGCTCGGTGAATGTTATAGGTTACACCGCCAAAAATTCCATAGCGAATGTAGAGGGGCTTATCGGCATCTGCCATAAGATCTTCCAAAAAATTTAGCTTCAAAGCAGATGCATCGGTCGTGTCCGCTTTTGCCGGAGCGGGTGTCTGCGCAAAGGTGGCACTACTGGGGTTCTGGGTCAAAAAAGGAATGCCTACCAGAAGCGCCAGTATCCATGCTGCGGACAAGGAATAATAGGAGCGCAATTTCATACGTCAAGCCCTCAAAAAAAAGATAAAAATAATGTGTGTTGCTTGCATTATCGGGAACGGCTTTTTTTCCTTGCATGAAAAAAAGTCGCCTTCAGAAACGTTCAAACAGACGGTAAAATAACAAAAAACCATGCACAAAAAAACTTTTCGCGGAAAGAAAATCGTGGTATTTCTATGGTATATCTGTGGTATGCTTATGGCGCATACCGCAAAGACAGCCCGCCGCGAATATTATGCAACAGCCACGAGCCTGGAACAATTTCGCTGGGCCATGTAGCACTCGTAGGGTCGCGGTCGGTATCAAGTTCATTTGCCTTGCAAAGCGCATCCAAACGTGTTTTCATAACAACCTCGCAATAATGAAAAAGAGACAGCAAAACCCATACCATTGGGCAGGAACGCAAATATCGTGAAAATTTTTGTCATTTCGTTGATTCTTTAGCGCGGCGCATACTTCCGTGTGTGTGAAATTTCCCCTGTATCGCCCAACTTGAGCAATGACCTTTTCTGAAATCATAATTTAGCCTAGCCTAAATTATATTTTCATCATTGCTAAACTGTTGTTATCTTTGTTACGAAATCATTCCATCAACCGCGTACAAACCGAAGCAGTAGGCAAATAACCATGACGAGATTCAAGACAACAGCTATTGCGAAAAGGCATCAAGCAATATTTTCCTTATCAGCAATAACCACATTTTTGTCGTCAAGAGTTCTTTGCGTTGCGATACTCCTCCTGCAAGGCACATTCCTGACGCTTTCTGCCCAGCAAAACGCGCTTGTTCGCGGAAAAATCAGTGCCAATAATGACCCCGTAGGCTTTGCCACCGTGCGACTTGTCGGAACAAAATGGGGTACACGCTCGGACTCTGCGGGGAATTTTCAGATAGCAAATCTGCCCGAAGGCTCATACACGCTTGATGTGCGGCGCATCGGATTCAAAACCATCAGTCAAAAAATTCGTCTGGAAGCGGCACAAAATCTGACGTTAGCCCTAACGATGCAAGAAGATAAGCGCGTTACCGAAAAACTTGTCGTCACGGGAACCATGCGGGAAACCCTGATTTCCGATTCCCCCGTGATGGTGGAAGTTTATACGCCAACATTTCTGAAAAAGAACCCAACCGCCTGTCTTTTCGATGCGCTTCAGGTCGTCAATGGTGTGCGCCCGCAACTCAATTGCAGCATTTGTAATACCGGAGACATTCATATCAACGGCTTGGAAGGCGCATACACGATGGTGATGATAGACGGGATGCCGATTGTCAGTGGACTTTCGACGGTTTATGGTTTGACGGGCATACCAAACAGCCTTGTGGAGCGCATCGAAATCGTCAAAGGTCCCGCCTCGACACTCTATGGCTCGGAAGCATTGGCGGGCATTATCAACGTCATTACCAAATCCCCAACAAAGGCTGCTACGCTGGCGTTTGATGCCTTTTCTACCTCATGGCTGGAACATAACCTTGATGCCAGCGCAAAGCTCAAAATTGGCGCTCTCACGGGGCTTATTGGCGTAAATTATTTCCATTTTCAAAACCGCGTTGATAATAATGGCGATGGTTTTACCGATGCAACCTTGCAGCAGCGCCTTTCTGCCTTCACAAAATGGTCATTGGAGCGCGAAGACAAAGGCGAAACCTCGCTTGCCGTGCGCTATGTCACCGAAGACCGCTTCGGCGGGCAGATGAATTGGTCGCCTGAGTTTCGCGGTGGCGACAGCATTTACGGCGAATCCATTGTCACTAATCGTGCGGAAGTCATTGGTGCATACCAACTTCCGATACCAAACGAGAAAATTATTCTGCGCGGCTCGTTTAACCATCATCATCAAAATTCGTACTACGGCACGACACCATTTTTTGCCACACAGCAGATTTCTTTTGGGCAAATTACGTGGGAGAAAACATTGTGGGAAGCGCATCAATTCTTGTTCGGTGCGGCTACGCGCCACACATTTTACCAAGACAATACGCCCGCAACAAACGACGCGAATGGTCGCCCGATGCCGCAAAATATCCTGCTGCCGGGCGTGTTTATCCAAGACGAAATAGCCCTCGCACCGGAACACACCTTGCTTCTGGGCGCACGGTACGATTGGAGCAGTGCGCATGGGAGCATCGTTACGCCGCGAATCAACTACAAATGGAAGTCCGAAAACGATGATGTAGTGCGGATTTCGGCGGGAAATGGTTTTCGCGTGGTCAATATTTTTACTGAAGACCATGCCGCACTTACGGGTGCGCGTCGGGTCGTTATCCGCGAAGCACTCAAGCCGGAGATGTCGTACAATGCCAATGTCAACTACTCCAAAACGCTTGCTCTGCCCGAAGCCTTCATAACGCTGGACGCAACGGCATTCTACACGTATTTCACCAATAAAATCATCCCCGATTACGACACCAACCCGGACGAAATTATTTACGATAACCTGCGTGGCTACGCGGTCTCGGCGGGTGCATCGGCAAACGTGGACGTTGCTTTTACGGACGTGCCGCTTAAAATCATGCTTGGCGCAACAGTGCTGGATGTGTTCAATGTGGACGATGGCGTAAAAACGCTGCCTGTGCTGGCAGAGCGGTTTTCGGGAACATTCGCCGTCAGTTATGCTTTCAAGGAAATAGGGCTTTCGCTGGATTATACTGGCGCGGTCTATGGTCCTATGCGGCTTCCCGTTTTTCAAAACGACCCACGCCCTGAATTTTCGCCACTGTTTAGCCTTCAAAATATTCAAATCACCAAAACCTTCGACGAAGCCTCGTCAGAATGGAAATCGCTGGAAATTTATGCCGGTGTGAAAAATTTGCTCAACTATACACCCCCAGCAAACTCCATTATGCGCCCTTTTGACCCCTTCGACAAGCGCATCAATGACCCCGTGAACAACCCCAATAATTTCACCTTCGACCCAACCTATGTTTATGCGTCGTTTCAGGGAATACGCGGCTTTCTGGGTGTTCGATGGCGCTTGGATTGAGCAACTCGCAATGGTTTCGTTTGATGATGCGTAATCGGTCGAATCATTTCTTTCCGTGCTACCGCTTCTTTCGCTGTAGCGTACTCGCACCCCTCAGTCGCCGGACGGGAAGATTATACCTGTTACAGTAGTTTTGACAGTTCTTTGTCAAGAAAAAAGATTTGAAAAAACCCGAAAGAAGTGCGACTTTTCAGGATTCAACCACGAACCTGAGAAAGGAAATCGCTATGCTTCTTCCGGTGTGTTCTTCGCTATTCAATGCCTTGCGCT
>CANHDJ010000001.1 GCA_947459425.1 Ignavibacteria bacterium | reverse complement strand
TTCGATGGACGGAGCGAAGGTCTTTTGTCGGCTGCGCGGCTTCTGTTCGACCGTCCGTAAAAATGCCGCCAATATCTTGGACGCTCTGGTGGATGCCTTCCATGGCAACAATTTTGCTCTCTCAATTTAATTGACCTGACCAGTTACAATAATTTTACCAAATACCAATGACAACTATTGCAATCGGTTCTGACCATGCGGGATTCCGCTATAAACAAGAATTGGCGCTTTTTCTCACCGAAAATGGATATAAGATTCAAGACGTTGGCACCTATTCGCTGGATTCTGTTGATTATCCTGATTTTGCGGCTGCGGTCGCCCGCAGCGTCGCTGACGGAGAGGTTGAGTATGGCGTATTAGTGTGCGGGAGTGGGATTGGCGTTGCTATCACGGCAAATAAGGTGGTAGGGGTTCGGGCGGCAAACTGCCAGACAGAGGAAATGGCGCGTCTTGCTCGGCAGCATAACAATGCCAATGTCATTACCGTTGGCGAGCGTTTAGTGTCGCTTGATGCAGCAAAATCTATTGTGCAGGCATTTTTATCCACTCCATTCGAGGGCGGGCGACACGAAAAGCGTGTGGAGAAGATTCATGCCTTGACAGGCTGTTGATGGAATGCCGTGCGCCCTTACGCGCCAAAGAGTTTTTTCATCACTTCCATCTCCGACCGTGAGACGTGCGTGGGTTTATCGTCGGTGGCGAGGCGTTTGTCTTGGGGACTAGATTTTGTGCCAGAGACGGAAGCTCTTGCCTCTCGTAAAAATGATTCTGACGATTTAACCGTGCAGGCGCTGCGTTTCGCAAAATTGTGGACTTCGATATCGGACGAGACAACTGTTGCCAAGTGCGGGCGCTCCTCGCGGCGCACGAGGTCTTTAATAATCTCATCTGCTTCTTGAAAGCGTCTGGTCTCGCGGACAACGACATTTTTGAGCGAACTTGCCACACCAGCATTGACTCCATCAAAAACTATCGTATAGTAAACATCAGAACGTTTTTTTGCCAAACCCTCAACAAGAAACACGAGTGCCTGTCGCGCTTCGGTAAGCGAGACATCCATCAGGCGCTTCATGGAAGCGTCTTTGTGCATGATGTTATGTGCGTCGAGGATGATGTGTTGCATAGCCGTCGGTAAAAATTTCTTGCATAAATATACGCATTTGCCCGATGATTATTGCCTTTTACAAGCCGTTTGGCGTTTTATCACAGTTCACTGGTGATGGTTCGGCAAATGTGCCATTAGCAGAGTTTGGCTTTCCGCGCAATATTTATCCCGTAGGGCGCTTGGATGCTGATTCAGAAGGGTTACTCCTTTTATCCGACGAAGCGAGTATCGTGAAATATCTTTTGGAACCTCAATATGCTCATCCGCGTGAATACTGGGCGCAAGTAGAGGGAATTGCCACGCCCGATGCGCTGAAGCGTCTAGAAATGGGGGTGCGCATTCAAAACTACGATACAAAGCCGTGTGTCGCCAGAATACTTTCTGAAGAAGATGTACAGAATTTACCAGAGCGTGTGCCACCGATTCGTGTCCGCAAAAATATTCCAACATCATGGATTTCCCTGGAATTGACCGAAGGAAAAAATCGCCAAGTCCGCAAAATGACTGCTTCGGTGGGGTTGCCGACCTTGCGGCTCGTGCGGGTAAGAATTGGTGCGTATCAGATGCCATTGTTCGTGCCGGGTCAATGGCGAGAGTTAGGCACTGAAGAGCGCACGAGGGTAATGGTTAACGCTAGGGATAACGAAAGCCTGTGATTACTTCTGCCTTCCGTGACTTCTGGTCATAGAAACTTCTCACTCCAAGACACTAGTGTTTGAGTGTCTCGTTTTGCAATTTTGCATAATGAGACACTGCAAGCGCCCATTTGTGGAAAAGTGTCAGGTGAATTGGGCATTATCAGGAAAAGTGTCAGGAAAACTTGACACTTTTTCGCTTGAAACCCGCATAAAACCGTGATAAAACACTTTGGCACGAGATTTGAACAAAGGGAAGTATTCTAATAAAGATTATTTGGAGATTGGTTATGAAAAGAACAACAACAATGTCGAATAAAAGCAAAAGCATCATTACATTACCGCGAATTATCATTGGTATTGTTATCATCTGCCTTGCACTACAAATTCAGAAAAGCAAATCGGTGGAATTACCAAAATATACGCTTCCAGAGTATGTGAAACAAAGCGTATTGGAGCGCGTCAACAGCCATCGTTCATCTATTCATGCACAAGAATTAACGCTTAATGATTCGCTTTCCACCGAGGCGCGTCGCTATTGTGAGATGATTGCAAAAGGCAATCTGCAAGCGAATTTAGCAAGCGTTAATTTGACATTAACATCGAACAAGCGCGATGTTGAGGCACGGGACAGCCAAAAAGGGATGTTGAGAAACGTCGCAATTTTTGAATCCACGAGCGGTAGCCCCGCCTTAGATGCAATGCGCACGTGGTTAGACAAAAACGACGAAGCAAACAATCTCGAAAATGGTGAAGTCGCCGTGACAGGTATTGGTGTGGTGAAAAAAGGCAATACGTACTTTATCTGTCAGATTTTTGCACCGCGTCGGTAGGCAATATTCTCTGGCACAGACGTAACAGATTTGCAAGAAGTTCGTATATTTGCTCCGTAATCCTTTTGTTTAACTTTTGAAACTGGAGAAAAAATCTATGAAAAACCTTCGTTCATTGCTTGCGATTGCTGCTGTTGCAGCATTAAGTTTCGGTACAGTGTATGCTGGTGGCGATAACTGCAAAGACAAAGATTGCTGCAAAACAAAAGCAGCAAAAACGTCGAAAAAAGCTGATAAGTCAACCGATAAAACTGCTGAGACCAAAAAATCGTAAGCAAGTATTGACGATGTTGAAAATAAAAGGCTGTATTGTTTTGACAAAAAACAATACAGCCTTTTTTATGAAAATACGGAGAGAAACCCCGATAAAAACAGGTGTTTGGGAAGTTGTTTGCTTAAACTTTTTTGTGTTGTTTGCTATCAAATATACAGGAAAAAGAAAATATTTTTGTTTCAGCGTTAAGCCCAATAAGCAATTATCCATCATTGTTTCGCACGTGAGAATTTTGATTTGCTTTTCTTCAAAAAACGTGTAGTTTAGGGCTTCGTGGCATATTGCTACCAATATTGTCAATAACCATTGTTCCATCAAAACTCTTGAGCGAAGAAAGAGGAGTGTTTCATGCATCGCTATTTTGCTGTGATTACTGTTTGTCTCTTGACCTTGATGCAAAGCAATGGTGCATTTGCGCAGAAAAAAAGTAAGGCGGGTAAGGCTACTAGCACCGCAACGAGTGCCTCGGTTTCGGTACAAGCATCTTCAAAGAATCAAGCTAAGGTTGCGCCAGAACTCAAGCCCGGAGCGCTGCTTGATTCAGCCCAATTACTGATCCAGCCCACCTATACGTCGCTGCTTGATGCTCTGCCCCGTGCAGATAAAGTCTATAAATTGCGTTTGGATGAAAATAATCTCACGTCGCTTCCAGCCTCTATTGGACAACTTGTGAATCTGCAAGAATTAGCTGTTGACCGTAATTTACTGACAACGTTACCGCCAGAGATTGGCAAATTGGCAAACCTTCAAGTCTTGGTTTTAGATAAAAACAAGATTAAGCGTTTGCCGCGAGAAATGATGAATTTGCGGAATCTGAAAAAATTGTATTTGAATAACTACAATCAAATGGAAGACAGCGAAGTTCCACCGGATGCCGATCCAGGCGAGGAACTGAAGATGCTTTGGGTGGGAATTGATAGTTTGACACAGTTGGAAACAGTGGGGTTGGGCGGAAATAGATTAAAATACATTCCCTCGGCAATCGCAAAGATAAAATCGCTTCGTCATCTCTATATCAATGACAATAATCTCACGGAGTTTCCTACCTTTATCACGAACCTGCCCGCTTTAGAGCAGATTGATATTAGTAATAACCAGTTGAAAGAATTGCCTTCCGAGATTGGTAAACTCAAGCAGTTGCAAATGCTTGATTGTCGTTTGAATAGCTTGTTGAAAATTCCAAGTGAGCTTGGTGGTTGCACCGCACTGACAGAATTAGATTTGGGGTTTAATTTGCTCAAAGAGTTGCCAGACGAAGTTGGGAATCTTCGGAATATCGAGCGAGTCAATATTAGTAGCAATCGACTCACAACTATTCCAGCGACAATCGACAAATGGGAGAAGTTGAAAAAACTGAAAGTAACGGACAACCCAATAAAAGATGATGCAGAATTTAGAGCAAAACTACGAAAACTACCACGCAAAGCATCTGTTGATGCTGATACTAAGAAATAGCTAAAAAAATTCTATGGACAATTCACTCGAAAGCCTTACCTTTGACAAAAAGGTAAGGCTTTTTCGCCTGTTTAAGAGCGAATGAGTATCGTGATTTTATCGGCTTCCGAGAAAATTTTCCCCTTTTTGTGGAAAATGACAAATTTTTTGTTTTGTATTATGATTTTTGCATATTGGTAGTGGGGCAAGCAAACAAGCGCTTTGCATCTCTTCCGAAACTCACAATTTTCAGAACTCTTATTGGTCGAAGTTTATGTCGAAAGGCAGTGCTGGCAAGGTATATTTTGTGTTGTATCTCGCCGTAATCTTGGAACTTCTCATCATTATCGTTGAACGCGATGAAGCTGAAGAAGGTCTGCACAAAAAGACGAAAGAGTCTATGAAGATTGTGCAGAATATCCTTTCACAATTACAAAGCGGTTCGGGTAACTTCAATATGAATGTTGCCCCGAATGATTTGATTATTATACAGGACAAGGCTACCGTAGAGTCTTTGCCCAAAGACCAGCGAATTAAGCGTCAAAAGACGTATAGTGTCAAGGTTGGGGTAACGGATATTAGCGAAGCAAAGCCAGGCGGAGAAGGCGGTGGTGAGGCAGCGGCTGATGGGTTGAAAGACTATACCTTTACTAAATTGGCAAATGTGCAAGAATTGACCTATCAGTTGTTTTTTACAGAAACCCCCAAAGGCGAAACTCAAGAAAATGCTCCACGCTTGCCCGATAGTACCTACAATAGCAAACGACTACGTGAATTTAAAACGGGAGACGTTGCGTCATACAATGACGCACAAGCAGGGCGGAATTTTAACTGGACATTGCTTGATAATCGCCAGTTAAAACTGAATGTTGCTGAAACATACGAATATAACAAAGCTGAAGGCGGCTGGCGAAAGCCGTTGTATAATCTTGTCAACAATGCTGTTCCTGTTGATAAATCTACACAAGCAAGAGATACTATATTCTTCTATGATAGTACCAAGTCAGAAAAGGATATTGCCAATAATGGAAAAGTAATCTCGCGTACCTTTACTGTAAATTTTGATCCGGGTGATGAACGTAAAGATGGTTGGTATAAGTTGCGCTTCTTTTCTAGCACCAATAAAATTCTTGGCGTGGATTTTGAGGGTGGTTTAAAAGACATTAGTGATGAAGACCAAGTAAATGTTGGTGTTGTTAAATTGAAGGTCAGGGCATTGCGTTCGGTAATGCGTGAATTACAGAAGGAGCTTGATGGTAAAGTCGAACTTCGTGATAAGTGGTACGATGGTGAAGGCGATTTTAACGTGCGTTTCAAGGCAGTAGAAGAGTTTAATCAGGCAATAAAACTTGGTCGAGAAAACAATAAGGATAACGAGGAAATCCTTAACAAGATTACATTGTACGATTATATTGTTAAACTGATAACGCCAGGTTTTTCGTCATTCCTTGACCAGAATAGCGGTACCATGGACATTGACGTTCAGGTTCGTAAGCCCGAACAGCAGCAGCCAGCGCCAAGTATCAGCGAGCTTGACCCGAAAATTATTATTTTCGATAAACTTCAGAAAACCATCGTCACATTTGCCTTAACGCCTGGAGCATACTTTAAGCCAGGCAATCCTACTGTGGATATTAAGGGTACACCATCCCTTGCGGGTAAATATAAGATAGAGTTGGATGAAGCTGCTACGAGCGGCGCACCAGCTGATCCGCAAGCGAATAACAAAAAGCGTCGGTATAGGCTTGTTTTTGAAAGCCCAATTCCCGCAGGCTTGTATAATATCAAACTAAGCTATAGTGGTGGAGGTAAGACCGATACAGCTTCGACGGATTTGAAAGTATTGCCAAGCAGTCTTGATCCGAAGAGTATGAAAGGTCTTGCTGGTGCAAAGTATTATTATGGGAAGCGACTAGCATTGAGAAGTCGCTTGTTAGCCGAGGCGGAATTGCCGTTGCAGCAATTCAAAATTGATTATCAACTTGGTAATGAAAAGAAAAATCAAGATAATGCTTATTCGGAATCATGGGTAGGTCCCAACATTCCTGCTGGAGCGAAAAAAGTGAAAACAGATATTGTCTGGGTCTATCCACCGACAGGAGAGCGCGTTCCACTCTTTACACGAGAGGCAACCCCTGAACAGACTCCGCCTGAAATTTCTTGCTCAAATGCTATTACTGAGCTAAAGTCGAGTGGTGCTGTCGAAGCCAAGGGTGGCAGGAAGGCATCGGGAAAGAAACCAGTTCAACCGAATAATTTTCAGGTCGTCATTAAAGGTATTGGCGTAGATTTTGAAGTTCCACTTGATGCAGATAATAAGGATATTGCTGCCAGTAAGAGCGTGAAAGCTACACTTGGCGATGTTGAGCCAACTGGCGATGCTGAAATTGACTATAATAGCCCTGATACACAGCTAAGAATATACAATGGTGACGAGCCAGACGCAACATCAACTTGGACGGCAACTGCGACTACATTCGGTGTGATTGTCGGGTCGTTTGATGCAAGTTCAGGTGCTTTTCCTGTGACAGTTCAGGTGAAAGATCTTCCACCAAAACCGCCAGCAGAAAGCCGTATTCTTCGAGGCACTATTGCTGTTAAAGTTGGAGCAAAGATTGTTAATCGCAAAGCAGGTGCATCGGCGACTTCGACGAGTCCGCCATGTGTGATTAGTGTTAATATCCCTTATCAGTAAATTTCAAGGCTTTCACTAATCGTTATTTGTCTCGTCGCAAATTAAATATATCTCGCATATCATTTTCCTTTGAACATTTTTCTGGCAGGATAGATCATGCATACAAATGCCTTTCATCGTCGTTACATATCGTTGTACTCGTGTGCTGCTGCGTTTCTGGTGATACTCATAGCTTGTGGTAGCCAGCTACAATCACAAGAATTAACCAAAGCATTCTTGCGGAAGATGGATTATTACAAATATTCAAACATTTCACTGTATGAGGCGGATGCCTCAGCCGTGAAGCGTTTGAGCGAGTCTATTACGCCAGGCTATCCTCGAACACCAGCATTAGAGACAGCGGAGCAAGAGTGTACTAATACCGATGATATTAAAAAGCGGGTTCAAAAGAAACAACCCGTACCGCAAACAATGATTGATGAAGGCGGTAGCCCGGCGGATTGCGAGACAGTGAAAAATTATTATACGGCATTGGCTGGTCTTATTCGTATTGGTAAAGTCTATGTCTTGTGTGAGCGCTATACCGACGGCAATGATCCGGTCATTCTCGGTGTTATGGGGATTCAGGCACCTACTCAACAGCAGGCTGCCGACCCAGACTTTTTGAAAAATGCTCTGAACGGACCAATTGCTAGTGCTGTCCTTGATGCAAATGATTTGCGCCAATTCAAAACTAAGGAATTTGAGAAGGATGATTCCACAGGGTCTATGATTGCTGTCAAAGGGTCAATCGAAGGCACGGGCGCAGAAAATATGTACGAATATCTCAAAGGAA
The DNA here is from genome assembly GCA_947459425.1 of Ignavibacteria bacterium. Lineage (GTDB taxonomy): Bacteria > Bacteroidota > Ignavibacteria > Kapaibacteriales > UBA4661 > PH2015. Next base: position 138,351 of record CANHDJ010000001.1, on the reverse strand, counting down.
TGATTAAGCAGAATCCTGCTGAAAAAACCTCCGCTATTCGCCCCACGCAGAGTGTTGCCATGAAGATCAATAAAGAAGTCGTTACCAAGATGATTGGCGAAGATAAGGTTAATGAATATCTTATGATCACCGAAGGTGAGCCGCATAAAGCTATTGAAGGTGATAAAACATTCAGCGATGAAATTGTTATTGGTGCAGCTGATTTGATTAGCTGGCGGCATTATCAAAATCCTGCCGATGTACAAGGCGAACCAACAAATCTTCCTCAATATGGCGTAGAGATGCGGTTCGGGAATGATGATATTGGTTATCCTTCCCTTTGGAGTGAGCGCGTCGCTATCAATGCGCTTTGGGATGCCAATAAACTTGGGGTTATTTTGCCCACAGCGCTTTGGGCACCGAATATTCTTCCTATTTTAACATTGCCAAGCCGATTTACGACCCTAACCAATAGCGTTGGACTGAATTTTAATTTTGACTTTCCCTTTAAGTTAATTGAGAGAAGTGGTGTATTCAATGCCTCTGGCTCTTTTATGCTTGGTAATGGGATTCGCTATAATGACAGAGGTCCATTTGTTAATCCGTTAGAAACTGGTATTCCCGATGAGATGCGCCTTCGTAAAAGTTTTCTGATGCGCTGGCACGCTTTGGTCAATTACACTTTTTCTATCGGCATTAACGATCCTGACAAGGAAAATTTAGGATACAATCTCCGCTTTAAAATTGGTGCTGCTGGCTATCAAATGGAGCAGTGGGTTCCGCAGTCATTGGGTGCCGATTTCGTTCCTGGCACAGATAGAACTTCAAAATTGATATTTAACCCATTCTTTCGTATTGAGTATATGTCGTATGGACTTTCCGTACCATTTGGCGCATATCTTCAATACTTTGATGGAGCAGGTTCGGGTATGGGATGGATACAAGTGCCTATTAGCGATACGGGCTTTTTAACTGCTATTCGTCTTGATGGACGTATATTTTTGCCAATCGCACGCGCTCCATACGAATGGGAGTCTTCTTTGGTAGCACTTCCTTCCTTGCGCTTTATCTTCCGATGGGGACCGTAATAGTCTATCAATATCGGCAGTTACTGTTCATTTCGTCAAAGATGTTTATCGTCCTCTTACAATGGCATAAAAAGTGATGCTCTTTTTCTGTCTTCTTCTCGTTGCTATTTCCGGCAATGTTATATCACAAAAATCTGACATATTGGTTTTTTCTAACTGTTAGAACATTCTTTACTTTACGATTTTCAGCGTAAGCACTATGAAACGATACTCTCTGGTTCTCAGCGCCTGTGTGCTTGTCGTGTCGAGTATATCTCCTCTTTTTGGACAAGGCTCGTCGGCTGCACCTGCAACTCCAGACACTACTAATCCTGGCGGTATTCCCAATGCTTTTAAGAACATTGATGACAGGGCTTTACCGTTTCTTAGCCGCTGGACAGTCTGCGAGGCACAAGTTCAAAAAATTATCCAACAGCAGTTTAAGACGGCTGGACGAGAGCCAGGACCCGATTTGGCAAAAATATCAATCTGGGGTGAACCGAAAAAAAATGGTAAATATGAACTCTACCAAATTAAATGCGGTAGTGCGATTATCGTGAAAAAAGAAATTGACGAGCTTATGCTTCAAGGTGTCAAAGACCTTATTGCAGAGCCTGTTGGCGCGGAAGGTGAAGAGAAGTATTGCCATGATTTTGTTGCTGTCTCAAATGTCGGCGGAAAAGTTACTAATGAAATTGAGAAGAAAGTTGGTGTCGGCGAGAATAACTTCCGTATGCCTACCGGCGGTCGTCAATATTATTCGCTTTCCGTCTTTGATCAGATGCTCCGCGTTGGTTCGACAAATTGGTGGATTCATAACACCATTGGAAATGATAACATGGGGTATCATTTCTGGTATGCCGGTGAAGCAAAAATTACCGCAATGCGCCCACTTATTGATAACTACGACAATAACACCCGTCGTGTTGTTCCTAACCTTCTGAAATTAAGCGGTGGCGTTGTCTATCGTCTTAATGATGATGCGGGCAATCAGAACCCACGTTTTATTGACTTTTTGGGTAAGCGTCGGCTGAATATGGGACCTGAACCCAAAATTGCCGTAAGTTTTGAAGGTGTGTTGCCTTTGGGTGAGGATAATAAAACGAGCGTTATAGGCGCAAGAATCAATCTTGAGCAGCCTATTCAGAGCATCAACCAATCTGTCCCACTGGCTGAACCTTTGAGTTTCTCACGGGTGAATTTCGACAGCGATAACAGGATTCCTTCTAATGAACGTCTCCAACTTCTTTCGTCACATCCACGCTTTGGTGAGCAGCCCCAGTTTATTACTCAGCGCAAAGCTAGCGGCATAGATGTTCAGACAATTACCCCTCTTTTAAGAACGGTTGCTCAGGCAACCCTCTTCTATACGTGGTGGTTAGAGGTAGAAGGAGCAGAAAACCCACCAGACAATATCTTCCGTGTTGATGCTGGTATCAATTATTCAGAAGTTACGGAGACTGCACTGGTACAAACTGGCGGGCAATTTGGTCCAGTATATTTTGCAACACCTAGTAGCGTGGGTCCTCTTAGTCGTGACGGACGCGGGCTTATCAATTACAGGCCGCAAAGTGTTCTTGATTGGCTCTTCATAAAATTTGAATACCGTAATGAAACGTCATACCCCTTTGGTTTTAGCTTTCAATACTCCAATCAAATTCTCTTAGGTACTGCGTATCTGCCAATTTTCGGCAACTGGCTTTACGTGGAAGCAAAATACGCTCATGTTTTAAGAGAGGTTCGTCCATATGAGCAGCAAGCATACTTTATGATATCGCCGGTATTCCGCGTTTTGATACCACGTTAATTTTGGCAGAAAATCACAGGAAAAATAAGCGTTTGTATTAACGTTGTTTTTCTGGAAAGAGAACCGTATTTTTGAAAGCCCCTTGCAGATAATGTACCTGCATAGGGCTTTCTATTTTGATGGAGATTTTGATGAATCACAATACTTGGGCAACAATGAGATATACCGTAATCGTTTCATTCGTATTTTTAAGTATATGTTTGCAAACTCAGATGGTCTGGGGACAACCTAAAAAAGCATCAGTAAGCGATACGACGGTAAATTCATCTGCTCCTAGAAAAATGGCGAACCCGCCTCTTCCAAGGCAGAAAGTTTCTCCTATCTTACCAAGTCGAAGCAAGACAATAAAACCTGTACAAACGGGCGCAGTCAAACTCTCGACGAAACCCAAACCAGCTCAAAGCACCACAGCAACAAGTGTTGCGCCCAAAACGACCACACCTCGCGTCAGCACAGGCAATTCAGGTTTGCCGCCCAATCTTTTTCGACGGGAGATAGAAGCGGCTGATTCTATCAAGCGCGAGGGCATTTTACAAGGCGTTCAGAAAGGTGCAAAAATTGAATCTATTGACGACCGCCTAAAACTATTTATCCAAAACGTTGATATTACGCGCTTTCCTGAGGTTGGATTGATTGTTGAGGCAACAACTGCCGATAGTGCGGCATTTGCGACACTGGAGCAACAAAAACTTGCCGTTGTGGAAAATGGCAAACGTCGTCAAGTAATTTCCGTCAAAAAGATCTCTGCCGATAAGCGTATTCCCATTGACTTTGTCTTTGTTCTGGATGTGACGGCAACAATGGGTGATTACATCAATGCTGTCCGAGCAAATGTTGACAAATTCGCAAAAAATCTGCTTGCAAAGGGTATTGATTTTCGCCTAGGTCTGGTAACATACTCCGACTCGGTTGAGGTTGTCCGCCAGCCTACAAGCGATGTTCAAGAGTTTCTCTGGTGGCTTTCCAGCGCTCAAGCAAAAGGCGGAAAAGACGAAAAAGAGAATGCTCTTGAAGCACTCAACGCCGCAATGAAACTGAAATTTCGCCCTGCCGCCAGCAAAATGGCTTTGCTCATTACCGATGCGCCTTATCATCAAAAAGGTGAAGACGGCGATGGGACAACAACCTTTACAACGCAAAGCATTATTGATTCGGCAAAAGCTCGTGAAATGAAAATTGTTCCTATTACGAAGTCGGTCTTTAAGCAATACGAAAAAATTGCTGATGCCACTCGCGCCGCCACCTTCGATATTACCAAGCCCTTCGGAACAATTCTTGATAATTATTCCAGCACCTTGGCAAATATGTACGCTATCACCTACCGCTCAGAAGAGCCGGCAATACCAGATTCTATCAATGTTGCTATTGTCAATGACCGCAATTTAGAACTGGTGCGGCGAACAATACCTATTCTCCAAATAGGTCGTAAATTGATTATTGAGGATTTACTTTTCGCAACAAATCAATCTATTCCCGTTGTTACCTTCCAGCCGCAACTTGAGAGAATCGCAGAGTTTATGACGAATCGCAAAACAGTTGTCATCCGTGTCGAAGGGCATACCGACGGGGTTGGTAGCGCGGAATATAACCTGCGTTTGTCGCTCCAACGCGCAGAGGCGGTGAAGGCGTATCTGATACAGCGCCGCGTGGCGGCACATCGCATTCATACGCTTGGGTTTGGCAAATCGCGCCCAATTGCTACGAATGATACCGATACCGGACGGCGTTTAAACCGTCGAACAGAAATTGTGATCCTTGAAAAATAATGCCGAAAAATACCGTCAAAGTGTAGGCTATGAATATGTTCTCTTTTATGCGTCGTCGTCAACTTATCGTCTATGGATTGCTGTGGAGTATGTTTTTTGCTCTTCCGAAAGAAGCAGATGCACAGCAACAACCCCCGGAAATCAAATACATTCTTCCCGATGTTTGCGCTCCCAATATGAGCGTGTATGTTGAGTTTTTTGCTGCAACATGGGATACAACCGCCTTTGGTAAGGATGGTTTGTACCTCAACAACCCGAATGATGCGGTCCGGGTTGAACTTGTCCGCCCTGCTGACTCAACGAAAGTCGTGATTGGTCCTGTCATTGTTTCGTGGAATGGTCGTCTAATTTCTACTCAAGTTTTTGTCCTGCCGAATGTGCGCCCCAATGCACAGTATTGGAATAATCTTACTGCTGAGTTTCGTATTCCTCTTCGCGTCGTGGTCAGCGGTCGGGCGGATTCCGTGTCCAATGCCGATACACTCTACATTGTGCAGCCATATACCGATGCTTCACAAATAACACGCACAACTAATAATAACCCCGATTCCATCATGATAGGTGAAATTCGCGGACCAGACGGCGAGCCACAATCCGTGCGTTCAAGGCGTGGTGCACTTGTCGTGAATAACCTGACTCTCGAAGGCAGAGGTGGCGGTAATACGACGCGCCGCTATGTCGTCTCAACCGTGGATTGCGATGCCGTGACTGATGGAAATCAAGGTTTTTTGCCGTTTGTCATGCTGGCAGTAGGCACTATTGATGGTGGTGGCGCAATACTTTCTGCAAATGCTGTCGGCAAGCATGGTGGGGCTGGCGGCGGGGGCGGGGGCGGGCGTGTGTGCGATATTGGTTCTTCAGATCCTCCGGGCATGGTCGGCGGTAATGGCTTTACAGGTGGGGCTGCTGGAGGGCAGAATAATTCTACTGCACCACGCGAACAGCAATGGTCTTTTTTGAGTGGCAAAGGAACAGGGGTAAATGCGTTTACACCCCAGACACCAGTTCTTGCACAAAATCCTAATGTCTTGAAAACAACGGGCGGAAATTCGCTCAATGATGTCATTGGCGGCACCTCGCGCGGTTCTATCCAAGATAACCCCGAAGCAAGTGGCGGTGGTACGGGGCATCCATTCGGTACTTCGGGTTATTATGATGCAAGAAATGCTGCTGACCAGACTGTCGCTGAAAGTGCTGGGGGTGGTGTTGGTCGTTTGAATAGAATAGCTGGAGATGGTGCTGGTTTCGGTACAACAGGATATTCTCAGGCTTTGAATGGTTTTTCTGGCGGACAACGGCATGGAAACGACCCCGTAATGCCTATTGCCGGAGGCTCAGGTGGCGCAAGCGGTAATCCGCAAGGTGGCTGTAGTGGCGAGGGCGGCGGCGGCGGCGGCGCTCTTCGCATTTCAGCAAGTACGCTTACGAATTTGACTATCGAGGCGCGTGGTGCATTGGGGGTACGTGGAAATCCAGTGCCAATTATTGGTGGACCGCCCGTCAATGGTGGCGCAGGTTCTGGTGGGCATATCGCGGTTCATTCGCGGACGAGAGCGGGGAATATTCGTATCAATGTTTTGGGTGGTGATTTTGCAAGGAGCATATATTCTGGTGCGGGCCGCATACGCTACGATACGCCAAATCGTATCGGCAGTGAGACTGATACGAGTATCGTTCCTTTAGAGAATGATGCATTATCGCGGTCTTATACGGGCATTACACTTGATCCAAAAACGGAGGCGGTTAGCCCTTACACGATACCTGTGCCATTGAATGGGTATGGCGGAGCATCAGGCGGGATTCGCTTTTTTCGGCGGACATTAACTGGGCGTTGGGAGCAAAAAGGAGACTCCGTACAATTAGGTGACCCGGGAACCGAACCCCCGGGAACTGGCTTTAATTCGCGTGTCCCCAATGATAATTCTTTTACTCCCATTACCACGCGCCCACGGGCTGACCAGGATTCATTGCTTTTTATCGTTACCGTACAACGCTCCTTTATGCCCAATCCAAGAGACAAAGAATTTGTTCCCGAGTGGATAATGTCGCAGTCTGGTACGAACATGGTGCGCGTCGTTCCTTTGCCATTTATTGAAACGAGTGTTGCTGCTGGGCAGAATTTTGTTTTTCCGACCTTAGAGCGTTGTGGCTTGGAGACACGCACTATGGAGGGAATAGTGAAAATTTATAACAGGCGTGGCGGTACGTTGCGTATTGATAGTGTGCGCGTTCTGAGTCCATATTTCCGCATGGATACGGTTGACCGCCCGAGATTTATTCCGAAAAAGGGCGATTCCATCATGGTTAGACTGCGTTTCATTGCAACGGCGGCTATTCCTGCTGATAGCTTGGTATTGCGCACGACCTTGCAGATTTTTCACAATGACACCATTCCCGACGTTGGCGAAGGTTCGCGCCCTAATCCCATCAATATTGCTCTCCAAGCGCCCTTAAAAACGATTCTTTTTAATCTCCAACCCGATGTTAATAGTAATTCTATTGATTTCGGTGATGTTGCCATTGGCAGCAGTCGTGATACCGTCATAACAATTCGTAACGCCAGCCGTGATGCGGTGCGCTATGCAGTGAGCGCTCGTTCACCGATTGCTTCGGCACCATTTATTTTTGCCGAGCGCTCTCTTACGTCCGATAGCATTCAAGTACGAATTCGCTTTCAGCCAACAGCACAAGGCGCTGCTGCGCCGCAGACAGCGATTGTCCGTGTGCAAGGCGTGGGAATATGCGCCAGCGATACCGCTTCCTATCAATTTACGCTCACGGGCGTAGGAACACGTCCGCAGTTGGATATTCCCAATACGGACAGCCTTATTCGTTTTGGGACGATTGCCCCGATATGCTTCCCCGACACCGCTACGGCACGAGCGCAATTCAAAATTGCGAGTGCCGGAAACAGCCTTTTAACCGTCAGCGTCCGCATGGCAAGCACCGCTTCCTTCTTTGTTTTGTCGCCAACGATGTTTACGATGATGCCGAATAATGAGCAGCAAGTCCAAGTGCGATTCACAGCTTCGCCAAGTACCCAAGCGACCACGGCTTACCGCGATACGGTTATCATTACGACCAATGACGCACGTCCTGAAGCGCGGACGCGGCGTATCCCGATTCTTCTTGAGGTGCAGAGCAATTTTGCCCGTGTGAACATTGTGCCGCAAGATATGGTGCGCTTTGGAGCAGTACGTTTCTTTAATGCCGTCACACGCGCTGTACAAATAACGAATACTGGCAATACGCCCGTGACGGTGAATATTGCCGCTCTTCGTGCGCCATATCGCATTGTGCAGCCTGCTCAACGCTTATTGCAACTGGCTCCCGGCGCACGTGATTCCATCGTTATTGAACTTTTGCCAAGCGATGCGCAAATGCCCGATGTGCCAGTGCCAGAAATACTGCGTTTGAGTTATACAAATATTGCCGCACCATGCACACTCAAGCCCGACAGTATCCCCCTTCTCGGCACACCAACGGGACCAATCGCCATGCAAGCCCGGATATGGCTTGATACCTTGCGGAGTGTGAATATGCTCCGCGATACGAGTATTCGTGTGTGGGGGCAAGTGCTTGGCGCTGCCATTGACCGTTCTGATAGTTTCCGTGCAGCACTGCGGGTGCAGCGTGGTATGTTCTATCCGCGCTCTCAGGCACTCTCGTCGCCGTTTGGTACTCCGACGCTTGATTCTAACCGCGCCGATAGCCTTGACCGCTTTTTTGTGATGACCGTGCCGAATGTGCGTTTGACAAACACTCCTACCGTGATTGCAACGATTGGCGGAACGCCGATTTTGACCGACACCATGCGCAGTGCTGTGGAATGGGTGCATACGCAAACGCGCTGGGGGCGACGCGACAGTGTGTATCAGGTCGAGGCGGGAAACTTTGGCAACGGCTTGCTTGTGATGAATGTTGTTTTGCAAGGCGCAAACAACACACCGCGCTTGCCGAATAACGCCATTACGCGCAAAAGTACAAGGCTCATAGCCGTTTATCCAACCCCCGTGCGCGAAGAATTGAGCATACAAGCGCTTTTGGGGCAAAACGGCACGTATTCGGTGCAAATCGTCACTATGCTTGGAAACCGCCTTCTTGCGCAAGACTGGAAGCAGAATAACGCACAGAGCAGTCCCAACGAGGCTTCCACACTTACCATCTCTCTCAAGTCCATTCCAAGCGGTGTCTATGGTGTTGTGCTGACAACGCCGTCTGGTGAACGGGAATCTGTCTTGATAACTGTTGAAAAATAGGTCGGTGAATATTGTGAATCAACAAGATTTGACGGCATTGTTTCTGCGCACGGGCGTACAATCTGGCTTTTATTGCACAGATGATGGTGGTCGTGCCTTTGGTAACGGTGGCGTTATTCTTGCCATTTTTCTTATTTCGAGCCTGTTTCTCAACGCCTGTGCCAATGCCGTCGCGCCAAGCGGGGGCAAACCCGACAAAACCCCTCCGGCAATTATAGCCACAGAGCCTTTACAACGAGCGTTAAATGCTCATCCCCAATATATTGCCCTTGAGTTCAATAAATTCATTCAGCAGCGAAATCAGGTGCATCAGAGCCTTTTTCTCACACCGCCCATCAAGACCGAATACTTCTGGTCGGGAAAAACTGTCTATGTGAATTTCAAGGAGCCGCTCGATTCCAATACGACGGTGGCACTGACGCTTGGGACGCAGTATAGCGATTGGGACGGCAATAAGCCGGAAGCTGCGTACACACTCATTTTTTCAACTGGTAGCAAACTTGATAGCGGGACAATTCGCGCCCGCGTTGATACCGACAAACCCGACGGACTTACGGCGTTTCTCTACCCTTTGACGACAAGACCCGACACGCTCAATCCCGGTACGACGAAACCCAAATACAAAACGCAGATCGGCTCCAATAAAACTCTTGAATTTCCCGCCTTAGCTGCCGGAGCATACCGTCTCTTTGTGTTGCGTGATGAATATCGCAATGACCTTTTGGATAAGGGCGTAGATGCCTTCAGCACCGCTGTTAGCGATATTTGGTTGCCAGAGGGCGGCACGGCAGAAATGTTGATAAAAATGGCTCCCGTGGAAGATGTTGCCCCGCCCCGTATCTATGAGGTGCGCCAGATTTCGGCACAACGCCTGTCGGTGCGGTTTAGTGAAAAAATTCATCCTGCATCGCTGCGATCGGATAATTTCACACTCCGAGATTCTTTGGAAACCCTTGCCGGAAGCGAGTTGCCGCGCATTATCGCCTTGCATCCCGACGGAAACAACCCCGCCGTGATTCGCTGTTATACCGATAAACCGTTGCCATCAAGCGCACAGCAGCAATCGTCAACATGGCGCTTAAAAGCTATTGCGGTGCGGGATTCAGCCGGAAATACTATTGCCGACAGCACAAACACGGCTTTCTGGAAAATATCCAATGAAGCAACGATTGCCGATAGCACTCTTCCAATGCTCTTGCGCACACAAATCTTGACGGCAGGAGCGCTTTCGCCGTTTATGGCTCCTGTGCTTGCCGATAGTGTCCGCAACGTGCCGCAAAAGCCGCGTATTTCCTTTACCTTCTCGGAAGCACTAGCGCTGAGTGTAACGACGGCAAGCGCCAGTGGTATAGTCTGGGAGTCTGCCTCAGGGAAAGCAGTAGATTTTGCTGCTTCGCTTGCGCCTCATAACAGGCTCATGCTGGAGCCGCGCACAGCGCTTGCGCCGAATGCTTGGTACACGCTCGGTTTTCGGACTCAAAGCCTACAAGCGTGGGATGGGAGGTCATTGCGTGATTCCGTTGTTTTGCTGCGTTTCCAAACAGAGGATGCACGGGATTATGGCGGTATTTCGGGTACAATAGCAGATTCCGTTGTCATTCCTTCCACAATAGCTAGTGTCGGCGTATTCAAAAAAAATACTGCCACTCAAGCAACTATCAGCACGACATCCGCCACAATGCCGAGCGCCATCAATCTGACACGCTCCACACTGGTACGCTCTACGATGGCAACGCGCTCCACAGGCGGGCAGTTCGTCATTGTGTTGGAAACTGCACCCCTCTTGACGCAAAGCGCTTCTGCGAACAGCACACCTTCGCCTCAATCAGCAACTTCAACGCCGCCCAGCCAATCTCCCGCTTCAACACCCACACAACCACCTTCGCCCTTTGCGCAGCAACGATTTGAATTGCGTCTTGCAAAGCCCGGCGCATGGGAACTGAGTACTGTGCCACCAGGATCATATCGTCTAACAGCATTTGTTGATGCGAATGGAAATGGTCGTTATGATTATGGTTCGGTATTTCCCTACTCGCCAGCCGAGCGTTTTATTGTTTTTCCGACCGATTTACAAGTTCGTCCGCGTTGGACGATTGACAATGTGCGAATTATTGTGCCATAGATTCCTACCCTCAAGCAGTTTTTTTCGGGAAAAAGCAGAAAAATCATCAAAAAAGTAAAAAAAAATCATTTTTTTTTACTTAAAAATCGTACTTGATTTTTCTTTGGAAGTGTTTGAAAAACAGAGTCTTGCTGGGTTTTTCTGAGCGAAAATTAGATGTTGCAACGCATATTGTAACGGGAAAAACGTGACAAGCGACACTAGCGCACCCCCTATCGTTTTTTGTAAGTTTGTAGCAGACATGAAAACAAACTCATGGTTGGTTTTTTTCTGTGCGAAATCTGAGTCTCTACTGACCGTCGAATAATGATGAACGTGGTTGAAATTTAAATGATAATCTATGAAAATGTGGAACTTTAAGGGGAAAATTTTAAACTATACATGAAAGCGCACATTTATACACGTCTTGATGGGGAAATGTGCTGAATAGCGTGATAACCGAAGCAGAACTAGGTCTCCAGTTCTGCTTTACTTTTTTAAAGGAAACGGTTCTTTGTGGGGATTATAGGAGCGAGCTGCGTGTTGGACGGCGGTTGCGTTTTTAATGGCTTCAAAGTATAATCTCGCGTTTCTTCGGATACGTTTTTCTCAATCGGTCAAAAGCCTCTGCGGGGTCGTGGTCATTCAACGAGGCACGTAAGAGCGCCGTATCGGACTCAAGGTTGCGCGAAACACGGAGTTGTTCCAAAAGAAGATGATGGTCTGCAAAGTCAATGGCTATGTGGTTCTCTGGTGCAAGCGCCTGCTCAAAAACACTCCAATCAATCATCAAGGATTTCCCAAGAATATTGCTTGCAAAGCGCTCTAATTCTCGTGCCATGATCATTGAGCCGTGAATTTTTCCCTCAAATGAATATCCAGCAATGTGTGGAGTAGCCAGCAAACAGTGCTTCGCAAGCGTAGAATTGATGAGGGGTTCATCTTGCCATACATCCACAACGGCGGTGATGTCGCGCTCTTCCAATATTTTCAGTAATGCGCTTTCTGCAACGATGCCGCCTCGGGAAGCGTGAATAAACAAGGTTTTCTTGCGGAGCTGCGCCAAAGCCTTGTCGTCAAACATTCCTGCTGTCGCGTGTTTGGTTTGAGTTGTGTAGGGTACGTGATTGGTGACGACATTGGCTTCGCTGAGAAGGTTGTCGAGACTGGTGTTTTGAACCCAGCGCCCCAAAAGCCCGCCGGATTGGAGCAATGGCGGGTCGCTTACCAGTACACGCATACCGAGATTCAATGCCAAAGCTGCAACACGCTTGCCGATATGTCCATAGCCAATAAGCCCAAGCGTTTTACCGCGCAAAGGTTGCTTTTCCGTCATCAAACCACGCTGCTCTGCCCATAGCAGCATGGAAAAAACAACATACTCCGCAACGGAATTAGCGTTGCAGCCCCGCGCATCGCGGAAGAGGATACCCGCTTCACGCAAAAAGTCTGCGTCAATATGCTCTGAGCCACTTGTCGCCGTGCCAACAAAACGTACTGGCGACCCCTGAAGCAATGCGGCATTGACGCGAGTTGTCGAGCGGACGCAAAGGGCTATGCAGTTGTCAAGTGCATCCCGCGTGAGTGTGCGCCCTTGAAACCTTTTTAAATGAAAGCCTTGTTCCTCGCTCTTTTGGAGGGATTCTGCCAAAAACGGAATATGTTCATCAATCAAAATATCCATCGCGGTCGTCGTTTTTTGTAAGCCGTTGCGCAAAAAGAGTTTTGACGAAAGGGTGTGTGCGTAAAGCAGTAACGCCGTGTTTAGAGAGTCTAAACACGGCGTTAAAGAATAAAGTTCGCATTAATTTTATGCTACGTCTTGCTCAACAAATGTAATAAGCGCTAAGTGGCGAGCGTGCTTGATAGCCGTTGCCAAAAGGCGTTGTTGGTGAGCATTTGCGCCGGTAATACGACGAGGAAGAATTTTCCCTTGGTCATTGATAAAACGGTCAAGGAACTTCACGTCAAGATAATCAACATAGCGTGAGTCTTTAAGCGGGTTGCGGCGCTTGCGTTTTTGTTGCGGTTCTTGGCGCTTGGTACGCGCTCCGACATATACCGCGCTCGAATTATTGTTTTGCTGCTGATTGCTGCGCATGGGGTATGGTATAAGTGTATAAAAAATATTCGTTAATAGAGTTGTTCTTATTTCGTTTCTTTGAGTTTTTGTGTTTTCTCAAAGCGCTTTTTGAAGCGGTCAACACGCCCGGCGGTGTCGATAAGAACTTGTTTGCCTGTGAAGAATGGATGCGATTTGGAGTCAATCTCCAGCACCATGCGGTCATTCTTGAAGCAAGAGCGGGTTTGGAAGGTCGAACCGTCGGTCATGACAACGTCAACGATGCGATAATTAGGGTGGATACCTTTTTTCATGGTCGTATAGTCGGTTTGAAATTACTTGGAAATATCAATTTTATCTACTTGACCAACGTCCGCAACTTTCACAAAGCGCGTAACGTACTTGGTTGTTCCTTTTTCGGAGCGGTAACCTTTCACAACTTTTACGTGAATCGTTGTGTCTTTCTGTTTTTTGGACTTATCGCCAAAGGTCTGTGTTTTAGCCATGACGGTTTTTCAACGAGTTAAGTGATACGATAGTTTTTTGAGTGCAGAACGCTAAAATACCATTTTTTATTAACACTGCCAATTTTTTCTTTTTACCTGAAGAAGAATGTGGGTTTCACTTCTTGCCATCACTTCATCACTCGGCGCGAAACTCGGGATTTTCAATAATGCCAAGCGTATTGCCAAAGGGGTCTTCCAGTGTTGCCACCCAAATTTCACCGCCCACATTTGTTGGTGCTGATTGCTCTTTGGCACCGCATTTCATCAAGTGCGCAAAAGCGTCGTCAATATCTCCAACGCCCCAATAGGTGACCGTTGAGCCATTGGTTAGTGGAATATCAGGATCTAAACCCAATTCGTAGCCGCCAATACTAAAGCCTACATAAAACGGCTCGTCAAAATAGGGCGATGTGCCAAAAGCGCGGGTGTACCACGCCTTTGCTGCCGCAAGGTCTGGTGCGGCATAAATAACAGTGCGAAGTCCTTGAAACATGGATGTTTTCTGATAAATTGGCAAAACTAACCTTGAAGTAAATTTCTCTTCAGCCGCCAGACAGAAAGAGTTTTCCGACCTTCTTCAGTGTATCTACAACGTGAAGATAAGCGCAATCTGCACCGTTCTTCCGGGCTGCGGCAATAAAGAATTGAAAAAACTATTACTGCCGCGCCAAATCCCCGCAGCGTCGAATCTGCCCGGAGTCGTGCCAGCACCGCCATCACGTATTCCCGGCTGGAAATATTGTGCATTGAGTAAATTAAATAGTCGTACAGACAAGCCAAAGCCTTTTGCGAACAAGTTTTCGTAGGTAAGCGTGGCATCAAGAGTGAAATAACCATCAATTGAGCGTATAGGATTGCTTGCCACTGGTATGCGTTGCCCAATAAAGCGACTGCGTAAGGTAATGTTGAAATCTTCATTGATGTCCGCACTTGCGCCGATGTACACTTTATGATCTGCCAAATCGCCAATGGGTGCTAGGCTGTCCGTAATTTGACCATTGCGAATTTGCTTTTCTTGCGAGGTAATGAAGGAATAATATCCCCACAACGAAAGCTGCTTCAAAAAACTCACCTGAATACGGGCTTGTAAATGAACATCTGCACCCAATACCCTTCGCTCACCAAGGTTTTGTGCGCCCCCCACGACATTGACAATCGTGTTTTGGCTGTTGGCGTTGTATAAACTCAATACTGCACTGAAGTTCGATTGAGTATAGGTGCCGCTTGCTTCGATAGTATTGGAAAGTTCAGGTTTCAAGCTGGGGTCACTGCCTGAACCGCGCCAACCGCCAAACAATACGCGGGGGACAGGTTCTTGGAAGGCTTGCCCATACATGAGCCTTGCTCCAAAATTACCGTAATTGCCAACATAACTTGCTCGCAGCGTCGTAGCCGCGCCATACGCTGAGTTGTTGTCATATCGCAAGCCCGCAATAAAATTATGTCGATCGCTGGAACCCAAGAGGTTTTGTACTTGATATTTTGCTTGAAGATATGCACCATCGTCATTGACAAAAATGCGGTTTTGATACTGCCTGATAGCTGGAATTGGCGGCGGCATGGGATAGAGCGTACGCACGCTGTCCGGCGAAAGTGATGGACCAAAATTGATATCGTATGCTTTTTGCAAATCGCGGCGTTCAAATTTCAGTCCCGCGTTGATAGAAAGGGCGGGTAAAGGGGTGTAATTGAAGTCTTGGTAGAGTGAAAAGCTGTTATTGAGTGCTTGCCAGAATGAAACATCAACAACGCGATTACCACGCGCATCGCCTTCGTATCCCTCGACAAAGTAAGAATCATTGCTGACATCGCTTTCGCGGTATCGCAAAAGCGTCGTAGAGCTGAATTTATCAGAAAAGTCCTGTACGTGCCGTGCATGGATGCTCCATTGCGGGCGCGACCAGACACCATTGGGCTGCACTTTGTCGCTTGCATATTCATAGCCATACCCTGTGCGCATGGTGTTCATCAGATAACCGATTTCTGTGTTCCCGAAATATACACGTGCGTCAATGCCGGAATTTTGATGTGGCGATGCCGTACCTGCAAAATTGGGATTATCCAACAGTGCGCCCCACAAACGTCGGTTTTTCAAATAACTCGTCTTTGTATATTCGTAATTTTCTGCGACAACATTATCCGTTACGCCATAATCAAATCGCCCTGTTACCGAGACGCGGAAGTCTTTGTTTTTGTACATAACGTTCATATCTGCCACACGGCTATTGAGCGAACCCGCAAGAAGCAAACCGCGTGAACTGAAGCCGGAAGAGTCTCTGTCTTTCGAGGTGATGATATTGATAACCCCCATAAATGCGTTTGGTCCATAGACCGATGAAGCAGGTCCATACACCACTTCAACACGTTCAATATTCGACATCGGGATAGAACCCATGCCTTCGGCTTCGTTAAAATAAAGATTATTCAGAATAATATTATCCACCATCAGCAAATACGGCGAGCCAATAGTATTGCGATAGCCGCGCATATAATTTTTCAAGAAGGCATCACCATAGGGACGAACAACATCCATCCCCGGCAAGTCATCTAAAATTTCTCCCAAATTGATGTAGCCGCGCTTGAGAATATCTTGCGAGGTAAGCACAATGACTGTTGCAGGAGCATCAGAGAGTTTTTCGGCTTTTTTTGATGCAGAAATAATTTCTACATTCAGCAAATCTTCCAGTGATAAATCCTCAAGTTGCTTTGTTGCCGATTGTTGTGCTTGAGCAAAAAACGTTGATACCGCCATAATAACACAAATCAAACCAATAAACCGAGGCAAAAAATAGTGCCATAGGCAGTCTAATTTTCCAGACGAAATATGCAATGAGTACCAAGATGTTTTCATAATAAACTCCCTCAAATTAAAGTGTAGATGAAATATACGGTTGTGTCCTAAAGAGTCACTTTCTTGTACTAATGCTGTGGGAAATTTCTAATAAGGCGGTGTCGTGTATGTTTGGTTGTAGAAAGCACAGTACATCGTAGTTCTTATCCCGATTCCACATTCAGGTTCATGGTCATTTCGTGTATTATGCGAATGAACAGCTCTTCAATCCTACAATTTTTACTCTTTCAGACACGACCAATTTTTTAAGGATTTGTAGAGGCAAGATACTGATGGAAAAATATGTAGTTTTGTATTGCGGAACAACAAAAAATCATTCTTTATCATAAAAAAACTCCACGTATGAACAGCACCATGCACGTAGAAATCTGGTCGGACGTAATGTGTCCTTTTTGTTACATCGGAAAACACCGATTTGAAGAGGCTCTCAGGCAGTTTGACCATAAAAGCAAAATTACCGTTCTATGGAAAAGTTTTCAACTTGACCCAAGTATTTCCGGTACGCAAAACAAAGGATATGCTGAGGTTTTGGCAACGAAAAAAGGGATGTCACTTGACCATGTACAGCAGATGTTTGCTCATGTGGCAGCGATGGGCGCTAGTTCGGGGGTTCAACTATATTTTGAAAAAGCTATTGTTGCAAATTCTCACAAAGCCCATCAAATCTTGCATCTGGCGCATTCTCAGGGTCTGCAAAATGCCATGAAAGAATCACTCTTAAAAGCACATTTTACGGACGGCAAAGATTTAGAAGACGCAGAAACACTTGTTGCGCTCGGTAGTAAAGTGGGGCTTGAGGCGGAGGAAATTCGTGCAGTTTTGAGAGAAAACACATTTGCTGATGCTGTCTCTGGGGATATTCACGAGGCAGAGCATCTTGGTATTCAAGGTGTGCCATTTTTTGTTTTTGATAGAAAATATGCGGTCTCTGGCGCTCAGGAGGTCAGTGTTTTTGCGGAAGTTCTCCGGCAATCCTTTGAAGAATGGGAGCAGGAAAACGCTCAAAATCTTATCAATACTCATCAAAATCAGGTCATTTCCAATGATACCCTTCAAGGAGAAGTTTGTCAGCCGGGCGAAATTTGTACATAAAGTTCATCTTTGCTCGTAACCTCTTTCTCAGTGACACTCAAACACGCTTTGCCAACAAAGCCCAGTGCTGCTGGTCTTTGCGCGTACAAATCAGTACGCCTTCTTCGTTGCTGGCTGGCAGTTTGAGTTTTTTGCGAATTTCTTCCGGCATTTCCGGGAAACCGCGCTTTTTTATTTCCAAGCGATTGCCCCAAGAATACTCCCGCAATCGCTCTCTGAGCCGTGCATAATGAAATGGCAGAGCCTCCAAAATCTCGAATACTTGATACCAAGGTCTTTGAGGCGGTTTTTGGAGCGCAATTCCGTAAGCAATCTGTTCATCAAATAGCATACAATCTTGCTCGGCGAAATATGTTGCTAAATGTCCTGTGCGAATGAGCGCTCCATGTGGTTCAAGCAAGAATGCCCCCGCAAGCAAGGTTTTGTCGCCGTTCCAGACCTTTATGCTTGGAGCGTGAGTCAGCGGTTCCCACAGAAGTTTTGCTCCGCTTGAAAGAAGAAGCGTTGCAGAACCATCACAAAAATCACGGAAACCTTGCCACAAGACCTGTTCACGGCATTCCGTATCGTAACCAATCCATTCACGCTGCCAGCCATCCGAAAGATGATGTGCCTCGCAATTCACCGCCGGAGCAATTTTTATTCCCTTGAGTCCGCGTATTCCCAAGTCTTGAAGCCATCTCAGGGCTGGCGTATAGTCCTCCGGCGTATAAATGCGCTGCCCGCTTGCTGTGCGCCGCGAAGGGTCACTCCAAAGCCCATCGAAATCGGTCAAATCAAGGTTTGAGCAAATATCTTCTGCCAAGCCGCAAAGAACCTCAACATTGGTGATGCCTTGCAGCGAGAGATTGTGCCGTGCCATTGCCGCAAGGCGCTCATTTGCTTCGATTGTTGTTACGTGCCGAGCATTTTTTGCGAGTGCTGCTGTGTCGAAGCCCGCTCCGGTGCAGATTTCCAGAACGTGATTGCAGGCATGGAATTTCTCGGCGTGGTGATTTGCGACCGTTGGCGTGGTGGCTTGTTCGAGGGATTGCCGTGTGAAAAAGCCCTCCGTCGTCCATTCCCCGAAAACACGCGCCTTTTGCCGACAAAGCGAGATTTCAAGAGCTTCGGAGGCGATTTCTGCCTGACAATGTGTTGCTTTTCGGAGAAGTGTTGTGGCGCGTAACGTATCGTTTTTCGTGCTGTTCAAATGCTTTGCTGTTTCACGAAGAATTGTTTGACCTTCTTCGGAAAGCCAGTATTCAAGAGGTATTTGCGGTAAAATTCTTTGTTCTTTCGGCATTGTGTGTCCTTGGTGGGTCATCCTTTGAAGTTGCTGCACAAAGAATCCGGCGTAGTTCGGTCGTAAACGTACGTCGGAAGTCCTGTCTTAGCGATTGTTAAGCCCAGTCTTTGTGCGCGTTCCATAAGCGCCGCGCCTTCTCCATAGCGATCTGTGCCAAAGCCACCGACCCGCAAAGCCGCATCGCGGCGCAATATCATTGTCCCCTCCATGACACATTCGCTAATGTGAATGTGTTTTGTCGCATCAAAGCGATCAATCACAAATGGATTACCAATAACGTTTGCGCCGCCATGCAAAATATCGAGATTTGGTGAGGCTTCCAGCAGCTTTCGCCGTGAAGATAGGTGTTCTGCTAGGTACTCATCATCAGAATCTAAAAACGTGCAGTATTGACCAAGTGCAGTCGAAATACCCGCAGTTCGAGAGTAGCCAATACCGTGATTTTCATGGTGCATATAGCGAAATCGTGTATCGCTCTGCATAAACTCCATTGCTACCGAGCGTGTGCCATCCGTACTCCCATCATCCACAATAATCGCTTCCCAATCAGTTTCCGTTTGAGCAAGCAAGGAATCAAGCGCCCGGGGAAGCAGATGGGCGCGATTATAGGTGCAGATAATGACCGAAAAAAAGGGGATGTGCATGATGTTCAGAATTTTTCATAAAATGTACACTCAAAAGCGCTTTGAAGTGAACAAAAATACAGTTAGTTTGCGATTGTTTCATAGCAAAACGAGTATTTTTTCACTACCTCCCCAATTATTATGGTCGCCCCTACTCTTTCCAACGAGGCATTGTTCGAGCGTGTAACAATGATTATGGACGAAAAAATACGCCCCCTTATTGAACGCGACGGTGGAAAAATCTCTTTTCACCATATCGAAAACGGCATTGTTTTCGTGCAGTTAAGCGGGGCGTGTAGCACCTGTGCGGCTGCAAATATTACGCTAAAATCAGGCGTGGAACGGATATTGCGGAAAGAAATCCGCGATGTGAAATCTGTCCGAATGTATGAAGAAGCATAAAACAGCATGACGATAATCTTGGTCACACGCTCTTGCCCTAACTCATCTCAATATTGACTTTTTCACGCTCATTATGCAATGGTTTTTCAATTTCAGTATTAAGACCAAACTTCGTATTGGCTACGGAACACTGTTGCTGCTTATTCTCATCAGTGCTGCGGCGGGGCATCAAGCCATCAATGCGATTATTCCGAATTTTGATTCGATGTACAAAGACCGTCTAGTTCCTACCGTTCAAATGTATCGCGCCTCGAAAGACCTTGTTGAGATGCGGGAATATTCGCTTGCCTATATCAAAACCGAAGGTATGCTCGACATCAAAGACGTGGAAATAAAAATTGCCGCATTGAACGCCGATTTTGACAAGCAAATTAATGATTATGCCGCTACTTACCTTGTTCCCGCAGAAGAGGTTGCGCTCAAGCAACTGCGAACGGACTTGGCAGAATTTCGTCGTATTTTCAATGAAAAAATAGCCCTTAGTCGCTCGCAACAATTCGCCAATGCAGAACTAATGCACTTCGGCGAAGAAAATCAGATTCTTTTAAAAGTGGCAAAATCTATTACCACCATTATTGATATTCAAGACACCATAGGAAAACAGCTCTACGAAGACTCTGCCGCACGGGGGCAGCGACTCAAAACATTGCTTCTCCTTATTGGTGTGGTGGGGCTGATTTTCGGTATTGGTGTCGCGTGGCTGATTTTGCGTAGTTTGCTCAAACCTATCCAAAACCTGAAAAAGACAGCAGAATTGCTTGCCTCCGGTAATACCGAAGCACAAGCAACGGTGCGCTCGACGGACGAACTCGGTTCGCTGGGAACATCATTCAACACCATGTCCGGGAATATCAACAATCTTCTTTCGGAAGTTCGCGCCAAAACCGTTCTCGCCGAAACCGCTGCGCAGGAAGCCAACCATGCCCGCACGGAGGCTGTGCGCCAGCAAGAATATCTCTCGCAAAAAGTCGAAGAAATCTTGCGCGAAATGCAACGCTTGGCAAAGGGTGATCTGACGATGCAACTGGCTATCGAACACCGCGACACGATAGGGCGGCTGTTCGAGGGCTTCAATAGCGCGGTCGGCACAATGGGAAATCTTGTGGGCAAAGTTGTTAGCGCCGTTGACACTACTGCCGCCGCTGCCGAGCAGATTTCAGCCGCCGCCGAAGAGCTTGCTTCGGGACTGAGTGTACAATCTGCTGAAACCTCCCAAGTCGCCGCCGCCGTTGAGGAAATGACCCGGACTATCAGCGAAAATACGCATCAAATCATGCTTGTTGCCACGGAAGCAACACAAACAAGCAAAGATGCCCTTCATGGTGGTAATATTGTTCGGGAGACTATTTTAGGCATGAATGCTGTTGCCGACGTGGTGATGAGTTCCGCAAAAACCATCGAAGAATTGGGCAAATCCAGCGAACAAATTGGTGAAGTTATTCAAACGATTGAGGAAATTGCTGACCAAACAAACCTTCTGGCGCTGAATGCCGCTATTGAAGCCGCCCGCGCCGGCGAGCAAGGTCGCGGTTTTGCCGTTGTCGCCGATGAAGTACGCAAACTTGCCGAGCGCACCACCAAAGCCACGAAAGAAATCGCCGTAACAATTCAGCGTATCCAAGAAGAGACTGCCCGCGCTGTTGCTGCGATGCACGGCGGACGCGAACAGGTTGAAAACGGCAAACGCTCTGCCGCCAATGCCGCACAAGCGCTTGAAACAATTATTCAGCGCACCGCTACGGTCTCCGACACCATTACCCATGTTGCCGCCGCTAGTGAAGAGCAGTCCAAAGCCAGCGACGATATTGCACAGCGCATGGAGCATATTCGGAACGTCTCGGAGCAATCTGCTTACTCGGTGCGCGATGTTGCCAAAACCGCAGAATCACTGCGCTCGACGGCAGAAGCGCTTCAGCGCTTAACGGCGCAGTTTTCGCTGGATGCCGCGCAAACACGAGCGTATGGCAGTTTGCCGAGCAATACACCCGCACCCATCAAACTCCTTTTGTAAGCCGTTTTTCCTGTCTATTACCCCCTTATGAAAGCTACTATCAGCACCGATTCTACGAAACAACCACTTACCGCCAAGCAGCATGATGTCTTGCGTTTTTTGCAGGATTATACTGAAGAGCGAGGTTTTCCGCCAACGATGAAAGAGATTGGCGATAAATTTTCGTTTGCTTCCACTAATGCCGTGACGCAGTATTTAGTGGCGTTGGAGCGCAAAGGCTATATTCGGCGCTCGACCAAAGGTGCTTCGCGTGGTATTCAAATCGTTGATTTTATGCCTCAGCCGAAGCATATCGCGCAAACCGCTCCCGCTCTGCCTTCAACGATGCACCGCAGTTTAGCACCAATGCTTAACCATCAATTTCAAAGCGTAAAAAATGTGGTGATTGTTGGCGACGGAATCGCTCAAAATCCGCTTTCGGCATTCCTTTCGCCGCGCGGACAAATAAAAATTGATACCGATTTTTTTCTTCCCGATGCGCCACTTCCCGATGCACCGCCGCCACAGCTTTTTGCGGCTATTGTTGGTGATGACGGTATGAGTGCTGAAAGTTTGCGCGAAGGAGATATTGTTGTGGCAAAGCAGCAATTTAGCGCTTCAGAAGGTGATATTGTTGTTGCACTTTTCCATGATACCTTGCTCGTTCGCCGTTTTGTGCGGATGGGCGGTGTTTCCGAATTGGAGGCGGCGACAAAAACATTCCCGCCAATCTCCTTTCACGAAGGCTCCGGCACGGTTGCCATTATTGGCGTTGTTCTTGGACAAATGCGTAAATTCGCGTCATAACTGGTGCGCAAAATTGTCGTGCAAACGCACATTCGCAAAACCTCTCCACATTCTTCCGTTGGACTTTTCTTGGAATTTTCCATGCCGACACGTCTTCTTTGCTTTACAATGGCGCTGTTTCTACTTGGTACAGAGCCAATCTTCGCGCAGACAAGCGCCACGATGCGTATTCCCCTTAGCCGTTCAGCACTGACTCAATCCGACATTACCCTTTTTCGCAATGTGCTGTATAGCGTGAGCGTAACAGGGCGCGGTGTTGTTGGAGAAGGTCAGAACCCGCCCATCACTGTTGATGGACGCTTTTTTGTCAATAACTCTCCGCTTCAGGGCATTCAGCGCCCAATGATGCCGCTTGATGCTAATGGCACAGCCGCAGAGCAGTATTGTTCTACCTTTGCCGCAACGCCCGACACGTCGCCGTGTCTCATCTATCTTGCCACCAATACAACCCGCACCAATCCTTTACTGGCAGCAACGCAAAGCACGGATTTTCGCCTCACCGATGCCGTACAGATGCGCCGTTTTGCGTTCGTGCCTGACCGCACAAGCGATGTCTATAACCCCAACAACCGCTATTTTGCTACCGTCCAAGGCGCAAATTTGCCTCTGCAAGCTGTGTTTGTTGATAAATTGGGCTTTAATAGCAATATGGCATATCGTGATAACAGCGATACGCTGCTTATGCGCATTAACCGAATCAGTCCCGAACTCGTCCTTTCGGCGCGACCGAGTTTTGCTGTTGCATCCGTGCAGCCCGCACGAATCCTCAATGATGACCGCCCACGGCAACCCTTTCGTGATACGGTCGTAGACTTCGGCTCGCTCCGTCCGACAAGTCCTCTACAAATACGTCGTATCGTGCTGTTCAATCGAGGATTGGAGCCTCTCGCGGTGCGGATTGAAGGGGATGATCCTAGCAATACATTTACCGTTTTTTCGCCAAGGGGAAGCATCAATACCCAGCAATTTATCAATCCCGATGGTGATTCACTGGTGCTGTTTTTAACCTATCAACCGCGCAATCTCGGCACACAAACGTTTGACGTGCGCATCATTACGAATGACCCTGCTTTGAGTAGTGGTGGCGGGGAAAGTGTGTTTCGCTTACGGCTTGTGGGAACGGGCGCGGCAGGCGTTCTCGCGGTATCGGGGTTGGGTCAAAATAATACGATTGATTTCGGAACAATCACGGGCAGTGTCAAGGCGGCACCGAAATTTTCGTTTGGAAGGAGTTCATTTCAGTTTTTTCGGGCTGCTGATGTTCAAGACACTTTTAGGATAGATTCTGTGGTGCGGACACCAAACAGCCCTTTTGATTTTGATACATTTCGACCCGACCCACTGAATAATCTTCCATTGCCGATTGAGGGCGTTCGTTCGACTTCCACCCTCAATTTCACCCCAACCCGCATTGGCAATTACCGTGATTCTATCATTCTTCGCGGGCGAAATTTAGAAGATTATACGATTTATTTTCTTGGACGCGCCGAACTTGCCGATGCCACGACTGAGCGCACCGTGCCACCGATTGATGAAGAATTTCTTGATTTTGGCGCGTTTGTGACGGGTTCAAGTGCCACGCAGACTGTGCTTGTGCGCAATGTCGGCAATCTTCCCCTGCGTATTCGGACATTTCTCGACACTGGCGGCGATAACCGTGAATTTACCACACTGCAAGAAACAGTCAGCCTTCCCGAAACAACAGGCACAAGCATCCTCGTCGGTGTACGCTATCGTGCCAATACGGAATTTCCTGCCGGAGCAAAGCGCGGAAGATTGCGGATTGAGGTGACAAGTGCGATTACCGGGGAGGATGTGATCAGCCGCAACTATGAACTTCGCGCCCTGCGTTTGCCGAATGTCCTCGCTCCGGCGCGGACGACTGTTAATTTCGATTCGGTGTATATTGGTGTAGAGCGCACCGATACGACGCTTATTCGCAATCTTTCCATGCTTCACGCCGCGACACTCCAAAATCAACGCATCGAAGCACTGACTGTTACGGCAGACCGCGCCTTTAGTGCTGTGCCATTTGATACTGCGCTTATTGCTCGGCGTTACGGTGTGGGTGCAAGCGGGCAGATGCGCTTGCGCTTTCGTCCGCAGGTGTTGGGCTTGGATAGCGCAAATATTCGTCTTGCCAGCAGTATTGATTCAACAGGTGGTGCAGAGGAATTGTCGGTGAGATTGCGCGGTGTTGGTGTGCGGCAGCAATTCGATATGGAAAGTGCTACTGCCGATGCTGCCACAAATAGCCCGATTATGCCTGTCCAAGCCTCGTTTACTCCAAGCGGTTATCGCAAATTTACCGTGAATATTGGTTGTGTACGGGTAGGACTCTCTCGCACGGTGCGCCTTGCTTTTCGGAATAATGGTAATTTGCCGTTTGTTGCTTTGGAATCATCACGCACCTTGACTGGTAATGCCGCTTCCGATACGGCATTTCGTATCGTGCGAGATTTCACGACAAACAGGGCGGTTGGTGTTGGAGGGGTAGATTCGTCTTTGACGGTACGTTTTATCCCGGGCAACGTCGGCGAAAAAATATTTGAGTACGTTTTGAACAGCGATATCAAGCGTATGGGTCGCATCCCTACTGCTCCAGATAGCGTCGAACAGGTGATTGTCGAGATTCGTGGAACGGGAGTTGTGCCGAATGTAGATGTTCAGCCAAGCCGCGTTCAGTTTCCTGATAATCCCTTGGGGTCGCAATGCACAGTACAAAATACCGTCAATGTCGTGGTAACAAATCCAGCAACGGCACTTTGCGGAACACCCTTGTCGTATAGGGCGAGTATTCTTGAGTCGGGAACACCGTTCCGTTTGCCTTTTGTCGCTATTTCTGGTACATTAGCTCCTGCACAATCTACAACACTCACGGTCTCGTTTTCGCCCAATAACGTCAATGATTACGCCGCGACGCTGCTTATTACGACTGATGCCCCTCGAGATAAGGATACCATCCGCATTCCATTGCAAGGACGCGCCAGCGCACAGCCGAGTGTCGTTGTATCTGCGGCAAGTGTTCGTGCGAGTCCGGGGCAAATCGTTTCTATTCCCATTCTTGTCAAGCCTGGGCAAAATGGCTCGCCAATGCTGAATGCTGAGGCGTTGCGTTTTGTAAAGGTCGTGCGTTTTCAACTTACCTTTGATAAAAGTTTGCTCCGTTTTGAACGGGCAATCACCGACCTGACAGCAAGCTCGAATGCTGTTGTTCCGAATCCCGATACGACAACCACTGCCGACGGTAAAATGACGCTGACGTTCACGATTACGGCACGTGATTCCGCGCTGCGACCGCGCAATGAAACGCTGGTTATGTTGAATTTTTCTACATTTCTGGGACGACGCGCCCAAACAACGCTTGAACTTGCTAATATCCGCTTTAGTGATTCTATTGGCACAAGTCCTTGCCTTCGCGCCCAGCTAGAAGGAGCGGCTATCAATGGTGTTTTTGCACTGGATTCTGTGTGCGGTTTGGCAGCAAAAGTGGACTATGTGAATAAACTAAATAGTACGAAAACCTTTCTCTTAAGTGCCATTTCGCCGAATCCCGTGAGCGATAACGTCCGTGTCGGCTTCGATGTTGCGTATCCGGCACACGTTATGGTGGAAATTCTGGATGCACTTGGGCAAGTGAAAGCGACCGTTACGGACAATCGCTTTCCCGAAGGCTCATTTGAGGGCGAAATCAATGTCGGTCATCTTGCGCCGGGCGTGTATTTCTGCCGTATGCGGGCGGAGCGCTTTAGCGAAATGCGAAAGATACTCATTGTGCGATAAACTCAACTCGCCAGAGTTTTTCTGCCATTCTCTGCACAAAAATCCGTAATTTGCGTGTCTATGCACAACAGCCAAACGACCAATATTGCGCCTTTTGATTACGCCGATTTTGTGAGCATTTTCGGAGAACGTGCTTGCGAAAATCTTCCCAAAACCTTGAAAGTATGCGGCGTTTCAACCGATACGCGCACACTATCGGTAGGGAATTGTTTTGTTGCCCTGCGTGGAGAGCGCTTCGATGCTCATAGATTGGTGAAAGAGGCGTTGCAAAAGGGAGCAGTTGTAGCATTGGTGGAATCGCTCTTGGATGCTGATATTACGGATGCCAGCGTACCAATTCTCGTTGTGGAGGATACATTACGTGCGTTTGGCGCGTTGGCGAATTTTCATCGTCGGCGTTTTTCGATTCCTGTTGTTGCCGTTGCTGGTTCGGCGGGGAAAACAACGACGAAAGAGATGACGGCACGGCTTCTGGATGAGCATTTTCGTGTACTGAAAACAGAGGGAAATTTTAACAATCAAGTTGGTGTGCCGCTTACACTTCTCCATCTGACTAGTGATCACACCGCAGCAGTCGTGGAAATCGGCACCAATGAACCGGGCGAAATTGCGAAGCTCTCGGCAATAGTCGCGCCCACGCACGGCATTATTACGAACATTGGCAAAGAGCATCTGGAAAAATTGATTGATGAAGATGGCGTTGAAGAAGAAGAAACGGCGCTTTTCCGCTATCTCGCCGAACATAGCGGTACAGCTTTTATCAACTGTAATGATGAGCGCATCAGGAAATACGGGCATTCCGGGTGGGTGCATTACGCTCTTGCTGATGAGACGCTTGATGTCGATATTACGGCAACATTTGTAATGCAGAGCAGCACTCATCTGATATTGCATCTTGTTCACCGTCCCAACAACGTCAGTGTTGAAGCGCATTTGCAGAGTGTCGGCATAACGGGCGCACGAAACGCGCTGGCGGCTGCGGCAGTCGGATTTGGCTTGGGAATGTCAGCAGAGGAGATTCGGCGCGGATTGGAGGGGTTCCGCCCTGAAACGTCGGAAACGGGGTACGGACGCATGGTTGCTGAAACACGGGAATTGCCGCAAAACCGCACCATTACGCTCCTCAACGATTGTTACAACGCCAATCCAACGTCAATGTATGCCGCTTTGGAAACATTGCAAACAACCGCCGCGCCGCGCCGTATAGCGCTTTTGGGTGATATGCGCGAACTTGGCGCTGCCTCCGAAAGCGAGCACGATGCACTTATTGCTGCTCTCAAAAGCGCTTCATGGCTTACGTTGGCAATTCTTATCGGAACGGAAATGCACAAAGCATATTTGCGAGCGTCGGCACAACACGAAACAACGCCCAAACTCGTCTATTGCGATACTCATTCGGAAGCCGCTCAAATGATTACTGCGCAGGTGCAGACTGGTGATGTTCTGCTCGTCAAAGGCTCACGCGGTGTTCGTTTGGAAGACGTATTGGAGCGGCTTTTCGGACAGTAATTGGTTGCTGCAAGCAATGTTGTAACGTTTTGTCTTGGTGCAGCCTTCTATGACTGTTCGCAGACTCTATCACTATCGAATTATCCGATCTCACTTTTGCCAATGAAGCCATCGTTTGCCCAACATTATACCGTACAGGAACTTGCCGATAAACTCAATGCGAGGATTGATGGGACATCGGAACGTGTAGCCGCAAGCACTCTTATTGGTGTCAATACTCTGGAAGCCGCCCAACCGGGAGAGGTAAGTTTTCTTGCAAATCCCAAATATGCTCCGCTTGTAGCTTCAACACAGGCTTCGGCACTGATAGTTCATGGTGAATATGTTGCGCCAGAGGCATTCGGAGGCATTCTGCTTCGCACAGAAAACCCTTACAACGCCTTTCTTCATGCCGTTCAGCTTTTTCATCCCAGCCGTCCGAAGCAAGCCGGGTTCCGCCATCCATCGGCAATTATCGCCGAAAGCGCTCAGGTACACGCTTCGGCAAATATTGGCGCAAATGTAGTTATCGGAGAGCATTGTATGATTGGCGAAAAGACAACGCTTCATGCTGGCGTGATTTTGTACGACGATGTTCATATTGCGAATGACTCGACGCTCCATGCGAATGTTGTGTGCTACGACCGCACTATTATTGGGTCGTGTAGCATTATTCATGCTGGCACGGTGCTGGGAGCGGACGGTTTTGGGTTTGCAGAAAATAAAGATGATGGTTCATTTACAAAAATTCCGCAAGTTGGCAATGTTGTTATTGGTGACGATGTTGAAATTGGTGCAAACTGCACGATTGATCGTGCTGCATTAGGCTCGACACGCATCGAAAATGGCGTAAAATTGGATAATCTCATTCACGTAGCCCACAATGTCGTGATTGGCGAGAATACTGCCATAGCCGCACAAACAGGCATTTCCGGCAGCACGAAACTTGGCAAACGCAATCGTGTCGCCGGGCAGGTTGGCTTTGTCGGGCATATTGCGACGGCGGACGACGTGACGGTGAATGCTCAATCAGGCGTTGCGAAGGATATTGCGCAAAAAGGTGTGTACTTCGGTACGCCCGCAAAACCGTTTCGAGAAGAACTTCGCATACAAGCATCGCTCAAACAGTTGCCGGAACATCTTCGTCATTTCCCCAAATAATTTGATTATGAATTTTGCCACCCAACTATCAACTATTTTTTGTGGCATTACTTTAGCTTGGAACCTCTAATGCTTGTCAACCAACGAACACTGAAAAACTCTGTTTCCGTCGAAGGAGTGGGACTCCACACGGGTAATCTTTCGACATTGACCTTTCATCCTGCTCCCGAAGGTTATGGGTACAAATTCGTGCGAATAGACCTTGAGGGAAGCCCCGAAATTCCTGCTTTGGTGGATAATGTTGTGGATATTTCGCGTGGCACAACCCTTGCTGTGCCGACAGTGAACGGTGAGGCAAAGGCTCACACGGTTGAACACGTGCTTTCGGCGCTGGCTGGTTTAGAAATTGATAATTGCAAAATTGAACTCTCGGCGAATGAGCCGCCCGTAGCCGACGGAAGCGCTATGCCCTTTGTCGAGGCGCTCTGGAAAGCCGGTTTCGAGGAGCAACGCGCTCCGAAAGATTATTTAGTGCTGGACAAAACGATTACCTATCAAGATTCCGCCCGAAACGTCGAAATGGCGGCGCTTCCGAATGATGATTACCGTATTACCGTGATGGTGGATTACAACAATCCGGCGCTCGGCAGCCAACACGCCTCACTTTTTGATGTTGGTGGCAACTACGTGAGCGATATTGCGCCTGCACGGACATTTTGCTTCCTTTCAGAAGTCGAAGCACTGCATAAATACGGTTTAATCAAGGGCGGAAATCTGGATAATGCTGTTGTTATCATTGACCACGAAACAAATGACAGCGAATTGCAAGAATTGATGCGGAGTTTGGGCTTGGACGATAACATCGTCGTTGGCACAAGCGGTTTTTTGAATAACAAAACATTGCGCTTTGCCAATGAGCCGGCGCGTCATAAATTGCTGGATGTTCTCGGCGATTTGGCGCTGGTGGGCGCACCAATGAAGACGCATATTCTAGCGGCACGCCCCGGACACGCTGCCAATGTCGAACTCGCCCGCAAAATTCGCCGTATGGTCGAACGGAAAAAAATCTTACGCAAATATCAAACGAAAAAGGAAGATGGAGTTATCATGGATATAAACGCAATTCTTGAGGTGATGCCGCATCGGTATCCATTTTTGCTGGTGGACAGAATCACGGAAGTCAACGCGGAAGAAAAGCGCATCATCGGCTACAAAAATGTTACCTTCAATGAGCAGTTTTTTCAGGGGCATTTCCCCGGGCGACCAATTATGCCGGGTGTGCTGATTATCGAAGCAATGGCGCAAACAGGCGGTTTGCTGCTGCTTTCTAATGCCACCGGCAATGCGAGTGCCGATTTTGACCCCAAAAATAAACTCGTCTTTTTTATGGGTATTAACAACGCGAAATTCCGCAAACCCGTGACTCCGGGCGACCAACTCTTTTTCGATGTGAAGATGGTTCGCCAGCGTATGAATACCTTTCAAATGGAAGCAAAAGCCCTCGTAATGGGTGAAGTCGTTGCTGAAGCAGAGCTTATGGCGGCAATTGTCGATAAAGATAAGTGAGAAGTGATTATCATATTCGCTCCCAAACAACAACAGCAATTTCCCTCAGAAGCCGCTTTATGACTATGTTCAAGCAATTATTGATTGTATTCGTTGGTTTTGTCTGCTCTTTTCCGTACCTTTTTGCACAAGCGCCCGTGCAAGCCGCTTCCACACAAGAGATTTTTCGCGCAATGCGGGATGAACTGCGTCGTTCAATGCAGGATTTACGCCTTCCGTCGCTGGAAAAACCGTATTACATCCAATATGTTCTAACGAATACGGCTTCGCACAATATCAAAGCATCCTTTGGAAGCCTGACGGAATCGCATCTGTCGCAAGAAAAACGCCTGAGTGTGGCTCTGCGTGTTGGCTCGCCGCAATTTGACAATACGAATTTTTTCGACCCAGCATTGGGTTTTTTTGGTTCAAGCGATGACGAAGAGCGCTTCAAAAACCGCTCCATTCCTGCGGAACTTGACTACACCGCGCTTCGCCGTGAACTTTGGCTTGCCACCGATGCCGCCTACAAGCAGTCTGCCGAACTCTATGCAAAAAAGCAAGCCGCGCTCAAAAACCGTGTCCGTACCGACACGCTGCCTGATTTTACGCTCATTCCGGCAACTTCTGTCGCCGATACCGTATCGCTTCCTGCCTTTGACAAAGCCTATTTTGAGCGCTTGGCAGTAGATTTATCGGCTATTTTCAGGGAATTTCCTGCTGTGACGCTTTCGACCGTTGGGGTGGAATTTTTGCCCAAACAAGAATTTTTTGTCAACACCGAAGGGCGCGAAGCAATGCGTACCGATGTGTTGTGCGGTATTGAAGTTGTTGCCGTTGCTCAGGCAAAAGATGGGATGCCACTTGCACAGGTGTACAGCGCATACAGCCGCACTCCGAGCGGTCTGCCCAGCCGCGACTCCTTGCTCAAAGCGACAAGAGCAATTGCGCTGAAGCTCTCGCAAAGCCTGATAGCGCCTACTTCTCAGGCGTATTCGGGTCCGGTATTGCTGGAAGATCAAGCGGCTGCGGAAGCATTTTTACAAATCTTCGCTCCGAATCTCGCCACACAGCGCCCGCCCGTTACCGAGCGAGGCATTAGCGACAATCCGCAAAATGCAGCCTTTCAAAATAAAGTCGGTGCGAGGGTTATGCCTGAATTCCTTTCGGTTGCCGTGTTGCCGTCGCTGATGAATTACGGGGCATCGCAGCTTATTGGCTCGTATCGCATTGACGATGAAGCAGTTCCGGCGGAATCGTTTCAAATCGTTAAAAGTGGTTATTTGAAAGGGCTTATGTCCTCGCGGACTCCCACAAGGCGGGTGAAGCTAACGAATGGGCATAATCGCGGCGGCGCTGCGATGTTCAGCACCTTGGAACTTAGCGCCAGCAAAGACCGCACACAGACTCCGCGCAAACTTCGTGAGAGAATGTTACAGCTCTGCAAAGACCGCGATTTACCCTACGGAATTATCGTGCGGAAAATTTTGAACCCGAGTATTTTGATGACCACGCTCTATAATATTACCGATGGCGAATTTCCCTTTGCCCGCACTCCGGGACAGATGACCGCGTTGGAAGCATATCGTGTTTATCCTGACGGGCGCGAAGAACTCGTGCGTGGATGCGATGTTGCGGGCATGACGGTGCAATCATTCAAGGAAATCCTTGCCGTCGGCGACCGCAAAACGGCGTATAATTGTTATGCGCTGCCTGTCACGCTCTCGTTCTTTTCAGGCGGAGCGCAGTTTATACCCGCGTCGGTTATTCTTCCGGCTCTGCTTTTTGAAGATATTGAAATCCGCCCCATCGAAGACGATTTTACCAAACCGCCAATTCTACCGCATCCGTTTTTTTCTCGTAAGTAACTCCTACGCAAACTCCAAACAAACGTGAGGTTTTATGCGACGTATCCAGCATTTCTCTTCATTCACAACCCAAGCACAGGCATTGTTGTCTGTGCTTGCTGTTTTAATCCTTTTGCCAATAAAAACCCTGCAAGCCCAAGAATATCAGCCGGGTGCGCTGCTTGTGAAGTTTCGTGCAGAATCTCCGCTTTTGCGCCTATGGGAGAAGCAGGGGCGAAAGGGCGAAATTCCTGATTGGAAGCCGCTTCTAGGCACTCACCGCAGCGAGGCGCTTTTTGATGATGGTTTGATAAATAGCGCGATTGAGCGTTTCCGACGTTTAACGGAGGACGACCCGACGCAACGTGCATCCACACTCACGCGCTGGTGTCACATTCGCTTCGCCTCGAAAGCTGATGCCGCCTTTCTCGCTGGCAAGTTGAAGATGCTACCCGATGTGGAGTACGCCGAACCGCGCTATTATCGCTCTCTTACCGATGCACCGAATGACCCTTTTCTCGGCAATCAACAGCATCTGCGCATTATTCGCGCTTTGGAAGCATGGGATGTTGTTCAGGCTCGGGGGGACACGTCGCAAAGTGTGATTCTGGCTGTTGTTGATAGCGGTGTTGACTACGACCATGAGGATTTGGCGGCAAATATTTACGTCAATCCGGGCGAAAGCGGTATGGATGCTCAAGGGCGTGATAAACGCACGAATGGTGTGGACGATGACCGCAATGGGCGGGTGGATGACTGGCGCGGGTGGGATTTTGCCAGTGGTAGCGCTGGCGATAGCGAAGACAATATGCCGAAACCGGTCTTGAGTTCGCATGGTACGCACGTCGCTGGCATTGCCGGAGCGGTAGTGAATAATAGAATTGGAATTACAGGCGCAGCACGCAATATCCGCCTGATGCCTATTAAATGCTTGCCAGACGGTTCCAGCGACGGACTTATGCACGGCTATCGCGGCATTGTCTATGCTGCCACAATGGGTGCATCGGTGATTAATTGCAGTTGGGGCGACTACAATCGCTCACAAGCCGAGCAGGAGGCGATTGAAATAGCGACAGAACTGGGTTCTCTCGTGATAGCTACGGCTGGCAACGACCGACGATACGCAGCGCTTTATCCGGGTGCTTACGATAAGGTTTGTTCGGTTGTCTGGTTAGAAAATGATGATGCGCTTTTAACGGGAAATTATCACGAAACAGCCGATATTGGCGCTCCGGGAACAAGTATTTATTCGACGATCATGGATAATCGGTATGGCAGTATGCCCGGCTCTTCGATGTCGGCACCGATGGTTGCGGCGGCGGCGGCACTTGTGAAAATGCGCTTTCCACGTCTTTCGCCGATGCAAATTTTTACGCATCTCAAAGCCACTGCCGATAATAACGACCGCATCAATCCTGAAGTTGCAGGGCGCATCGGTACAGGGCGTTTGAATATGCTTCGCGCTGTGCAGATTGAGAACCCGCCGTTTATTGAGGTGCGCAGTTTTACGGTGCAGGACGAAAATAATAACGGAATTTTAGAGTCGGGCGAGCGCGTAACTGTCGCCCTGAACCTTGCCAATAGCGCCGCGCCAATCACTGCACCAATGACTGTGCGGCTCCGCACGACGATTGCGTCCAATAGCCGTTTTCTACCGTTTTTTGACGATACGACAAAGCAAATTGCGCCGCTTGCGGCAAATGAAGTGCGCATGGGCGCTGTGGTGTTTAGTTTTCGGCTTACGACAAATTTATCGCAAAATTTTTCCGTGCCGCTCCTGTTTTCCATGACCGATGCAAATGGCAATCTTATCGGGCGCGATGCAATCACGCTTGTCGCAGAGCGTTCATACAAAACCCTGCGCAACAACAACATCAACGTCACCATCAATAGTCGCGGCAATTTTGGCTACAATAATTACCCCGATAATACGCAGGGCGACGGCTTTTTTTATGCACCCAGAGACACAACCAATCTGCTCTATGAAGGTGGTTTGGTGGTGGCGCAAAGCGAGGATAGTGTCTCGTCGTCCGTCCGCGACAGGAGTGGGCAGCGCGACCTCGCGTTTCTTGCTACATCGCTTTTGGATGTCAGTGTGTCGCAAGATTCTGCATTGCTAACAGCCCGTGCCGCTTTTGCTGATCTTGGTGGCGAGAGTCAAGCGGGAGTGAGCGTTGAGCAAACGGTACAGCAATATCGCCAGCCGTCGCGCCAAAACATGATTACCTCGTCCTACGTTATCACCAATACAACGCGGCGAACATTTTCCAATCTTTCGGCGGGTTTATTTTTTGATTGGGATATTGGCAATTTTTCCACAAACGAAACATATTGGGATAATGAGTGTCAGTGCGGTATTGCGCAAAATATCGGTGGTGATTTCCCCATCGTTGGCGTAAAGTTGCTCTCGCCGCAAACACCAGCATTTTTTCCCATTACCCAAGGCGACACGCTGCCGAATGCGATTTCGTTGGATAACGGTTTTCCGCGCAATGAAAAATATCGTACGTTGACGAGCGGCATCGTGACAAGCCGAAAAACGGGCGATATTGCGCATATTGTTGGTGCGAGTGGCATGACGCTTCAGCCCTCAACGTCTGTATTGGTTCGCTTTGCCATTGCCGCCGGATTAACCCTGGAAGACGTGCGCAGAAGTTTCCGCGCTCTCTCAGAAGCAGACACTATCGCAAGCCGCTTGTATCCTAATCCTGCTGCGGGTAGTGCTTTTTTGGAATATCAACTGAGCGATGAGCAAAGTGTGATTATTGAATTATGTAATAGTTTCGGACAAGTCCTTGCAACGCCTGTGAATGGTGTTAAATCTCGTGGCTGGCATCAATCCTCGTTTGCACTTGATAATGTAAGTTCGGGGCTGTATTTTGTGCGGCTTCGCACACCAACAATGATTTTTACAAAACCCCTGATTGTTTCGCGGTAAGTCGCAATTTTTTCGTTTATTTCTCACCCATAACTTTACTATGAGCCAACCAACCATCACCACCTTCGGCGAACTCAAACGTTCCGGCTATGTTTCGCGCTCTATCAAAGAAGAACTCCGCAACAATCTTCTTCGCCTCATGCGTTCCGGCAAACCTGTTTTTAACGGTATTCTGGGCTACGAGGACACGGTTATTCCCGACGTGGAGCGGGCTATTCTTTCCAAACACAACATGATTCTGTTGGGCTTACGCGGGCAGGCAAAAACCCGTATGGCGCGGCAAATGGTGGATTTGCTGGATGAATGGATACCCGTTGTCGAAGGTTCCGAAATGTACGACGACCCATTTCTTCCGCTTTCCCGCTTTGCCCGCGACCTCGTGCAAGAACATGGCGATAAAACGCCCATCGCATGGGTTCACCGTTCGGAGCGCTATACCGAAAAGCTGGCTACGCCCGATATATCCATCGCTGACCTTATCGGCGATGCCGACCCGATAAAAGCGGCAACGCTGAAATTGCCGTATTCCGATGAGCGTGTGATTCACTTTGGCTTG
Organism: Ignavibacteria bacterium; assembly: GCA_947459425.1. Classification (GTDB taxonomy): domain Bacteria; phylum Bacteroidota; class Ignavibacteria; order Kapaibacteriales; family UBA4661; genus PH2015. The sequence goes on along the minus strand of CANHDJ010000001.1, from coordinate 102,493 downwards.
ATTCCACGCTCACATCGTAGTATTTTTGTTATCAACGAGTTGCCAGATTTACAGGCGCGTATTCAAGTTGCGCTGTTTAATATTTTGCAGGAAGGTGATATTCAAATTCGTGGCTTCAAACTGCGTCTGCCATTGGATATTCAGTTCGTCTTTACGGCGAATCCGGAAGATTATACCAATCGCGGTTCGATTGTCACACCGCTCAAAGACCGCATTGATAGCCAGATTTTGACGCATTATCCGAAAACATTGGAAATTGCCCAAGAAATCACGCAGCAAGAGGCAACATTGCCCGACGAGCAGAAAAATACCATCACCGCACACCCACTTGCCTACACGCTGATTGAGCAAATTGCCTTTGAAGCGCGTGGTAGCGAATATGTTGACCCAAAAAGCGGCGTGTCGGCGCGTCTGACGATTTCTGCGTACGAAAATCTCCACAGCGCCGCCGAGCGTCGGGCTATCGTAACGGGCGATGACAAGACCGCCGTGCGAGTAGGCGATTTCTGGGGCGTGGTTCCGTCTATCACCGGAAAAGTGGAATTGGTCTATGAAGGCGAACAGGAAGGTCCTTTCAAAGTGGCGCAAATCCTCATTGGAAAAGCTATTCGTACACAGTTCACGCAGTTTTTCCCCGACCCTGAATCCTTCAAACGCAGCGCAAATGACAGTCCGTACCTCAAAATTACGGAGTGGTTCCGCAAAGGAAACTCGCTGGATATTTTGAGCAGTTTGGGCAATACCGCCTACGAACAAGCACTGTACAGCGTTCCAGGGCTTTTCGACCTTGTGAAAAAGCATCATCCGAAGGCTTCGGCGCAAGACCAAATTTTCTTGATGGAATTTGCGTTGCACGGCATGGCGGAATATTCGCTTCTCAGTAAATACCAGCTAGAGCGCGGTGGAACTGGCTTCAAAGACCTTTTCCAAAGTATGTTTTCGATGAAGCCGGGTAAGGATGAGGAAGAGTATTAACGGTATATTTTTCATGTTCATTTTCTAAACCATTATGCAAACGCTCGTAAAGCCTCGCACGACAAAAAAGAGCCTGAAAAGTCGCGCTTCAGACAATAAAAAAACCAAAACGATTGAAGCAAAAAAGTATTTGGCAGGAGAAACTGAAATCGTGATTATGCCTGGCTCTTTTGCGGATGTAAACAGACATCTCCTTGGTTCGGTGAAGTCAGGAGTTCCTGATTTGGCAACAAATAAGGAGTATATGAAGGATTTTGGTATCTCGCGTAAACACAAATGAGGTATATCTCCGACTCAGGCTTTTTGATTGCTCTTTTGGATAAAAGTGAGCAACATCATTCGTGGGCTGTTGCTATTGTGAGCAATATCAAGCCGCCATTCTACACTTGCGAAGCGGTTCTTACCGAAGCAAGTCATTTGTTGCGAAAATCTGTTGGCTTGCGGGGTGTTGCAAATCTCTTTGAATTTGTCCGCAATGGAACTGTTCGTCTTGATTTCAATACCGCTCCACACATTGACCGTATTATTGAACTCATGCAGAAATATCGTGATTTGCCGATGGATTTTGCCGATGCCTGTTTGGTTGTTATGACCGAACAGGAGCGCTATTCCTCTTGTGAAGTTTTGACGATTGATAGTGATTTTCGTGCTTATCGTCGGCATAGTCGGCAGCTGATTCCGGCTCGACTGCCGTCGTAATTATTCTTCTAAAAACCTGTTGTCCAACTCATTCATGCAACTCATAGACAACATCCCCATCTGGGGTGACCCCATAGACGAAGGCGCACTCAAGCAAATCCGCGTTTGCGCCCAGACAGCCGACAAAACCGCGATGATGGGCGACCACCACCAAGGCTATGCCGTGCCGATTGGCGGCGTGGTGGCGTACAAAGGGCGCATCAGTCCTTCGGGCGTGGGCTACGACATAGCCTGTGGCAACAAAGCCATCCTCACCGATGCCAATGCAAACGAGGTGCGGCGCAGCATTACGACAATTATGGATGATGCCTGGAAAAACGTCAGTTTCGGTATGGGGCGCAAAAATGCGACTAAAGTGGATCACGAACTTTTCGACGATGAGGCATGGAAGCTGCGTCCTGCCAATGGAATCAAGGACAAAGCCCGCAACCAACTTGGCACAGTCGGCAGTGGCAATCATTACGTGGACGTTTTCGTGGATGAGCAAGATCGCGTTTGGGTCGGCGTACATTTTGGTTCGCGTGGGCTTGGGCACACGATTGCGACGTATTTCCTGAAACAAGGCGGCGCAAACGATGCTATCAACGCAGAGCCGCTTGTGATTGACGAATCCTCCGCTTTGGGTGCGGACTACCTCGAATCCATGCGCCTTGCGGGACGCTATGCCTACGCCGGACGCGATTGGGTTTGCGCAGAAGTGGCACGAATACTGGGCGCAAATATTCTGGATGAAGTTCACAATCACCACAATTTTGCTTGGAAAGAGCAGCACGGCGGGGAAGATTACTGGGTCGTCCGCAAGGGCGCTACTCCGGCGTTTCCGGGACAACGTGGATTTGTGGGCGGCTCCATGGGTGATATTTCGGTAATTTTGGAAGGTGTCGAATCGGAAGAATCCCAAACGGCGCTTTATTCCACCATTCACGGCGCAGGGCGCGTGATGAGCCGCACAAAGGCTCGCGGGAAGCTGAATTACCACACAAAAAAAGTTATTTCGCCGGGACTTATCAGCCGCGAAATGATGAGCGAATGGGTTTCGGGAAAAGGCGTGGAATTGCGTGGCGCAGGTGTGGACGAATCGCCGCACTGTTACAAGCGTTTGCCGGAAGTGCTTGCGCATCATGCAGGAACGGTGCGGGTTCTACACACGCTCACGCCGCTCGGCGTAGCAATGGCGGGCGAGGATGAGGTTGACCCGTATAAAGATTAACGTAAATTCAAATTTGTGATATGAAATTATTTGACAGCATTGTTTATGAATACTCCCCCACAAGCACAACCCCCAAAACGCCCCATTATCTTCAGCGCCATGCAGCCCACAAGCGGCTCCGGAGGCGGCTTGACCATCGGTAATTACATTGGTGCGCTTAAAAATTGGGTGGAATTGCAGAAAGACTACGATTGCGTTTATGGCGTGGTGGACCTGCACGCGCTGACCATTCACCCCGAACCTGCGGCACTGCGCAAACAGACGCTTGATGTAGCGGCAATGTACATTGCAAGTGGTATTGACCCCGAAAAAAGCCTTGTCTTTTTGCAGTCGCACGTCCCGGCACACACCCAATGCGCATGGTTGCTGAATTGTTTTGCTTCGATGGGCGAATGTCAAAAGATGACGCAATTCAAAGAAAAATCGGAAAAACACAGCGCACGAGTTGGCTTATTCACCTATCCCGTGCTGCAAGCGGCGGATATTTTGCTCTATCAAGCAAATCTTGTTCCTGTCGGTGAAGACCAAAAGCAGCATTTGGAGCTTTCGCGCAATCTTGCCGAGCGCTTCAATCATCATTATTCCGAAACATTTACCGTGCCGGAGGTCTTTATTCCAAAGGTTGGCGCACGAGTAATGAGCCTGCAAGACCCCACGAAAAAAATGTCGAAATCCGACGAAAACCCGAAAGCGACGATCTTTCTGACCGACAGCGCCGATGAAATTCGCAACAAAATCAAACGTGCCGTAACCGATTCCGGCTCGGAGATTCGCTCTGGCGACGACCGCCCCGCAATTACCAACCTCCTCGAACTCTACGGCGTTGCCACAGGAACAAGCGTAGAAGCCGCAGAGCAGCATTTTCTCGGCAAAGGCTATGCGGAGTTCAAAGCGGAGCTTGCCGATGCAATGGTAGCAATGGTAGAGCCAATTACAAAGCGCTTTCACACGATTCGCAACGACAAAGCCACATTAAACGCCATCTTGAAAAAAGGGGCGGAAGAAGCAAATCGCCGCGCCATGCGGACATTGCGCAAGGCGTATAAAAAAATGGGCTTGGTCGAACTTGAATAAACGAGATGTGAACAACGGAGATTCGCTATGAATATCATTTTTATGGGAACGCCCGATTTCGCCGTCGCCTCGCTGCGGGCGATTCACGAAAAATTCCCCGTCCGAGCCGTTGTTACGGTGCCAGACAAGCCCAAAGGACGCGGGCTGGAGGTGCATCCTTCGGCGGTAAAACAAGTAGCGCTGGAACTCGGCATCACGACCGTCTTGCAGCCTGAATCCCTCAAAGAGCCGACATTTCAGGAGGAATTGCGAGGGCTACAGCCGGATATTATCGCCGTTGTCGCATTTCGCATTTTGCCCCGCGAAGTCTATACGACAGCGCGTCTAGGCGCATTCAACATTCACGGAAGCCTGCTCCCGAAATATCGCGGTGCAGCGCCCATCAATTGGGCAATTATGAACGGAGAAACCGAATCCGGTGTAACATCATTTTTGCTGGCTGATAGTGTTGATACAGGGGCTATGCTTGGAAGGCGCACTATTCCTATTCCCGATGGCATGACTGCCGGAGAACTCCACAACGCACTTATGCCACTCGGTGCGGAACTTGCTCTGGAAACCTGTCAAATGCTTGCTTCGGGCAATACTCAACCGCTTCCTCAAAATGATGGCGAAGCGACAAAAGCACCGAAAATTTTCCGCGAGACCTGCCACATTGATTGGAACAAGTCTGCACGGGATGTGCGGAATCAGATTCATGGATTGTCGCCTTATCCGGGCGCGTGGACGATGATGCCGGACGGAAAAATGCTCAAAATTATGCGTTGCAGCGCCTCAGAAGGCTCTTCAAAACACGAATTAGCGGCGGGAGAATTTCAGATTGTTGGTGGAGAGTGGCTTGTAGGCTGCGCAAACGGCATGGTGAGACTTGTCGAAATTCAGCCTGAGGGAAAGCGTGTGATGGCTACAAGTGATTTTGTGCGCGGATTTCGCGGCGAGAGCCACAGTGCCTTTGCCTAAAGCGGTAGATGAGGAGAGCAAAAGTCCCGCACAAGTCAGATAAACTGAAAAACTTGAGGCTATTCATGTATTACGCCGTCTCACCAGGAACATAAAGTTTTGATAAGGAATTGCTTTGCGAAATTGTGTCGAGTGCGGCTTGTCCAAGAAATTCTGCAAAGATATTATTTTCATGGACATAATCGTTAAGCAGGTCTGATAATGCACTAGCAAAAAAACGATAGTCATCATGATTCACAAAAGGGCGAAATGCCTCGAAATCCAGATTTTGTCGTGCTTCTGCCGGTAAGTTATCATACAATGCCTGACGGATGTAAGTCTCGGACACATTCAAAATAGGATAGGTTGTCATTGCTGCCATAACGGTTCATCAAATGAATTAAACACTGGTTGACTTCGGTGCAAAATCGCAAAAAAAATGGACAATTCGGCAGAAATTTTACGATTGTTTTTTGAGGCTATCTGTCAAATATTTAGCCAATACGTGATTTTGAGCGCCACGCCACGATTACGAATACTCCACCGAGTTGCATCGTAATTATCGGTATAAACCAAAAAGACATCCGACATCGGTGCAAAGCGCCATTGGACGCGGGTGTTGAGGTTGACGTTGTTGATTTGCGTATTGTACTGCAAAAAGGTCGTAAAAAACAATTCTCGCGTTGGCGTAAAATCCAGTTGCATACTCATCAGTGTCAATTCATTGGAATTGTACGGCTGCGGAAGTGTGATATAATCCCGTTGGAAATTTAGTGTCATTGACCCAAATGGCTGGAGTCTATACGTCATGGAGCCATTTAAGCGTGTATTTTGCCCGTTAAAATGCCCGCCAGTGCGCACCGACGCAGTCACATTAAACGGCGCTCTGCGGTCGCTGCCAAATTCTGCGCCATACCGATAATAATGATAATCGCCAATGGGAAGCGCCCGCGTGTCATCGCCCATGCCACTAGCATCAAAGGGCGAAGTGAGTTTCGTGAAAATTGACCCGCCAAAGACCGATGCAAAAACCGTATTGGCAAAACTGACATAATACCACGCAAAATTAGAGCGGTCGAGCGGCACAAAACGCCCGCTATTGTCGAAGTACCAATCGCCTTCCATGCCCCATCCATGCTCATTCACAATGCTGCGGTCGCTTGGGTAAAAGGTCTGTCCGATGTTTGGTTGCGCACGCCAAACACCCGTGCGCGGTACAAAACCTACTTCTGGAGTGTAGTTCGAGCCGATATACTCATGGTTCCAGTTAATTTCCAACCCCGGAACGCTGTATCTGAGCCATCCTGCGGACGCAAATTGGTCGGGTTTACTTATCGGCGTAAAGTTTTGGTGATAAAAGAGCTTCCCCGACCAAACACCGTCGTTGCTGAGAAGATTAAAATCCACGCCCAGAACGCGGTTGAAATTATTGCCATCTTCTTGCTTAAAATTATCACCTTGACGATTGACGAAAATCATCCCAATATTGGAACGCCCGAAGAGCCGACGTTGAGCCGCAGCAACCGTATAGTTTTGCGTGGCAAGCCCTTGTTCGGGTTTTGCTGATGTTTGCATGGTCATCAAGCCCACACGCCAGTTGTCGTCAATGTTTCCACTGAGCCGTGCGCCGATGGGGATAGCAACGCTTTGACCATCGGACAAGCCAATTCTGCGCGAGAAAAATGGGCGAATCTGCGAAAAACCGTATTGTGCAAAAAGGTCGCTATTTTCGATAAAAAATTGGCGCTGTTCTGGAAAAAATAGACTAAAGCGCTGCAAATTTGTTACTTGACGATCTACGCTGACATTAGAAAAGTCGGGAAAAACGGTCAAATCCAGATTAAGCGACGGAGTGAGCGCCCATTTAACATCACCACCCAGATTCCACCCAAATTTCGGCGTGTTCGCGCCTTGATAATCATGGTTGACTATTCCCACGGCGGATGGAATAATACTCATATTCAAGCCACTGGCATTCGGTGGTGTGTCCCACTCCAAAATTCCGCTATGTGCCATCGAAAAAGCATTGAAGTTGATGGGAAACCGTGTCCACGTCGAAAGCTCATTCCGTCCCCAATCCCACCGGGCAATGTTGATACGCCAGCGCTTGCGACCGCTTTCAAAACGGATTGCGCGAAACGGAATGGCAAATTCTGCCGTCCACCGGTCTTTTTCCGTATGCACTTCAGAAAACCAAACATTATCCCATGACCTGTCCATTCCGAAATTTCCGCCATTGGCAACAAAGCCCTCGCCTTGAACACCGACGGGCGAAACACGAAAACCGAAACCAGTCTGCCCCGTGCCAAGCGGGTCAAGAATAACCATCACGCCATCGGATTCATCGGCGGCAAAATCGCGGCGGAGCGATTGAAAAAAATATTTTCCTGCGGTAGAGTCAAAGCAGGTAAACGAAAAGTACATATATTCGGCATCGTACAGCGCCCTCACCTCGACTTGGTTGCGAGTGGGGATAGAGTCAACAGGATAATGCTGAAAAAAATTACTAATGAATGGCGCTTGTTTCCACGCTTCCTCGGTTGGTTTGCCATCAATCGTGATTTTACCTGATGAGGGGACAATACGAAGGACATAATTGTCAAATGCTGCTGATTGAACTCGTTGTGAGCCATTTTCCCGTGCTGGCGCAGCGTCTTGTGCTGCCAGTGTCCCCGATGCAGCATACATAACACCAAGTATCATAAAAACTTGGCAATGGCGAAAAAAAGAAAAAAATCTCACGAAAAACGCCCTTAATGATAAAAAAAACGTGATGGGTGTGCCGTTGCTGAACCAGTAACAATCTGGCTTTCGATGAAAATTGACATGGTGACAAATGGGAAGTACCATCGCTATACGAACTCTGCATTAGAAAGTTACACGGGTTTTTCTTGAATATTTGCACCGTAAACAGCCTCAACATGAGGTTTTTCAATCGTCAAGTAAAAAAGCCATACACAGGCTTGATTAATCGCCACCATCATGAGTCCCATCAGTGAACCCGCCATGAACGCCGAACCATAGCCGTGCAGATGTCCAACGCCATACATAGGATTACGGAAAACTTTGTACGGACCCGCCACCCGAAATTCTCCTACGGGGCGGCGCAAAAACAGGTCGCGGTAGTAGTACGTGTCAATGCCGACGATATGGGTCGCCCAAATTTTTGTGGGCAGCCCAATGGACGAAAGCGCAAGACCAAGAGTCGTCCAGGCATATTCCGGCGCATAACCAAACAGCAATCCGCCTGATGTTGTGCAAGCAAGAGCCGTACTTGCGCCATTGTGAAAAAAGACAAATGCCATGAGTGCCTCATAACGCCGAAAGCCTTCTTCTTCACCATAGCAAGCAATAAAGCGTTTTGCCCAGCCATTCGGGGCGAATATACCGAAAAGGAGAACGTAGTGAATAAGCGTTGCTCCCGCAAAATACCATACTGCAACCGTGACGCTATTTATGTGTGTCAACCACAGATATAATGCCAGTGAGATCAGTATTGATGCGGCTCTGGCAATCGTCATGCGGCGCACAACCACGCCACTCATAGCAAGAAGAATTTCGACCAATTGGGTGAAACGATGAATGAGAAGGCGCATAAAATCTGGGGTAGGTGATGGAAGATTGGAACGAGAATTATGGAAGAAAGCGCCTTGCCAGTTCTGGTGTTGGAATGCGGCAGCTTTCGCTTTTTCCAAACCACCGATACCGATTGCGAGCAAGAGCGCGATAGACCGCATCTCGTAGGAATGCTGGAACGATGAGACCAATTACTGCAATGCGCCAGAATCCGCCGAGGGCGGCGATTGTTTGCAAAATTGCTTTGGAATGGGTGGTGAAGCGGTTATTGGTGTAGAGAATCACCGTTGAAAGGTCATTCGTTGGAAGATGGTGATGCTGCTTGCGCAAAAGGTCAAAGGTGATGCCTTGCAGTGGTGCAAAGCGTAAGCGTTGGTGCGGGTCGTGGTCAATAAGCCAATTGACCGTAGCATTGCAAAGATTGCATACGCCGTCGAAAAAGACAATATGCTCATACTCGCCAAACGGCGTGGTTGCTGTTGTGTCGGGCTTCATGGTTGCTGCGGTAGTTCCAATATTTGCTTGAAATGCCGCATCTCGTGCATGGCGATAAAGGTAATCCAGAGCAGCCCTGGCAGTGCGCCCAAGAAGGGATGCGGGAAAGCGGTGCGCAGCATATCATCAGTGGTCGTTTTTGAACAGTTAAGATGGAGGCGTTCACGCGATTCACCCAAAAGTCTGAGGCAATCGGCTTTGGAAGGTGTTTCTTGGGGGGCAAGCCCTTCCGGTGCTTGAATTTTTGTTGAGCGATTCGGGATGACTTTACTCATGCGCTGCCATGTTGCGATGACCGCTTCTTCGCTCCACTGCTCCTGTTTTTCTCCTTCCGCCATTCTCCGAATGACCGACGCGGAACTGCGCTCCACCAGATGCAGATGATGAAGATTATGCTCCAACGACCACACTCTTTCGGGTGGTGCAAGAAAAATGGTGTTTGCCACCGTTTGCAGAAGGGTTTGGCGCATTGCATCGGCTTCTTCCAACGCCTCTTCGATGCTGTGCGGTGGAGTGAGAAAAAGAGTCGTAAGAGTTTCCATAGAGAAGAAAATGTGAAAACGTTGAAAAAAAGCCCGTACTCTTGCGAAGTACGGGCTGGAAATCTTGCTTTGAGTCTCGAATTATTTCGCTCCGGCTTTGCGAAGTGCATCGGCTTTGTCGAGCGATTCTTTTACTTTATCGTTTTTCTTTTGCTTGCCGTAAATACGTGCCATTGTCTCGTAGAAACGAGGGTTCTTATCGTTTGCGTACTCTAATCCGGCAAATTGACCAGCCGCATTGCGGTAGCCTTCTTTGTCATCAATAACATCGTAGGTATTGATAAGCTGGTCGAGAACGTTCAAATCACGGTCTTTGCCCGGCAATTTACGGTATTTCTCGAAATACTCTGCGGACTGTTTCAAGTAGGGGAAATACTTGGTGTTGTCCAGTTTGTATTCGGGTGCTTTTTTGTCTTTTTTGCGGGCAGCTTCAGCTTTGTCGAATTTGTCCTGCTCTTCTTTTTGAATGGCGCTGGCTTTATTTTTCAGGGCTGCTGCGAGGTTGAAGGTAGCGATTTCGGATTGTGGATCAATCGCCAATACCTTTTTGAAAATATCAATGGATTCGTCCAATTTCCCGGCATTGGAAAGCATCGAACCATACTGCGCAAGGCTGTTTTTATCGTTCGGATTTTTGGTAATGCGGTCTTTGTATGCCGCCATTGCTTGGTCGAGTTTTCCGCCTTCGGTGTAGATGGCTGCTTGCAGGTTCAGCAATTCTTCATTGCTTGGGGTCATCAGCAAGCCGTTGTCCGTGTACTTCAGCGCTTTGTCATAGTTTTTCTGCGAATAGTAATTGTAAGCAGCGTAGTAGTTGATTTGATTATTGAACGCATAAAAACGGTCGCGCTCATAATCTGCCCACGATGCCGGAAGCCCGGTTTTGAACCCTTCAAGCGTGAATTTACCATCTTTGTTGCGTGGGAAATACGCAAGAATTTCTTTGCCATCAAGCATATATTTGTCCATGACAACGGTGTCCGGTGGCGGAGCTACGCCCTTGCTGCCCGCCGGAGTGCCGAGTTTCTGAAGTGCCTCGCTGCGCTCTGCGCCGAGAAGCACACCACGCGAAGCAAGTGCTGTCACAGCCGGTTGGTGCATTTCAATATATTTTTCGTAGGTAGCAAGCGCGTTGACGGTATCGCCCGCGCCCTGATATGCGCCGGCAGCGATTGGGTAAATATCGGCATTTTCCGGCTTCATCTCGGCAGCTGCCGAAAGAGTTGCTGCCGCTTCTTTGAGTTTAGTAGCTTTGGCTTTTTCGTCATCCATCGCAACGCCAGCGTTATAGAGTTCCACGCCTTTATTGAAGCCGTTTGCCCAGCCTTCAAACATATAACCACCAATTTCGGAACGTGCTTGTTTGCCTAATTTGTCATCGGCAAGCAATTTTTCTGCTTGTTTGAAGGAAACAAGCATACTGTCGTTATTACCAAGTTCCTTGCTTGCTTTGCCGAGCAGAAACCATGCTTCGCCGATATTAGCACTCGTGGAGCCTTTGAGAACTTCACTTTGCAAATTGGCGTATGCCGTTTTGTAGAGCGCCGAAATATCATCTTTAGCTTTCGCAACTTTTGCGGGGTCTTTTTGCAGGGACAATAGACTTTTTTGCTGCTCTGCTTTGGTCATTGCCTGACGCGCTGTGGTGAGTTCTGCTGCTCCGCCACCGCCGCCGCAACTATACAGCACGATGCTACCCAAAAGGCTTGCTGCGCTGAGAGTTTTCGAGAGTACGAGTTTTTTCACTGTGGGGTCTCCTTCCAAGAGTTTCACAAGATTGAAAATGAACGTGAATTATTGTTCTGATTTTGCATCATCATCATTGCAACCTGTAAACTTACGAAAAATTGTTTTTTGCTGAAAACTCTCTCTGCGTTAAGCGTGAAAAAATTTCTGAAAAATCCCGAAAAACTGCGTATTGCATTGGTAGAAAAAAGTTTGTTTATGTATCTTTGCTCTTTGCGTTTCGAGTATATTCTACTCCAATACAGCAACGGTCACACTCTTTATCATCATTCTTGCTCTGACAGAATGAAAAAAATTTTGGTTATTGAAGACGAACAATTCGTCCGCGAGAACATTGTCGAAATCCTCGAAGCAAGTGGTTATGCGGCTGTCAGCGCTCCCAATGGTGCGGTGGGCGTTGCGCTTGCTAAAGAGCATTTGCCGGATATTATTCTTTGCGACGTGATGATGCCGGAATTGGACGGACACGGCGCTTTACGGGCGATTCGCGGTAATGCTTCGACGGCAAATATTCCGTTTATTTTCCTGACCGCCCGCGCCGATACAAGCGATTTGCGGCACGGGATGAATCTGGGAGCGGATGATTACATCACCAAGCCTTTTCGCGTGGCAGAATTGCTCAAAGCCGTTGAAATGCGACTCGCTAAGATTGATACCGTGCGGGAATCAGCAGAAGAAAAATTGCGGTTACTGAGGGCGAATATTAGTTTGTCCTTGCCGCATGAGTTTTTAACGCCGTTGAGCGGTATTCTGGGCTTTTCCGAACTACTGCTCTCCAGCTACGATATGCTTTCGCGTGAAGAAATCTTGGAAATGCTTGAACAGTTAAATACCTCCGCACGACGTATTCATCACCTTGTCCAGAATTTTTTGCTCTACGCAAAACTCGTTTCACTTGCCAGTGAGCGCTCGAAAATTCATATTGAAAATTATGATGCAGTCTTATCACCAAAGAGTATTATTGAGGAGATTGTTTTCTCCAAAACACACGAAATATCTCGTGTTGACGATGTTACAATGACGCTATGCGATGATGTTCCGTTGGCGATGAGTTCGCTGTATTTTACAAAAGTGATACAAGAAATTATTGACAACGCTCTGAAATACTCGCGTGCTGATACTCCAATTACCGTTATTGCCAGTCATAACGATCGCATCTACACTGTTGAGGTCAAAAATTTTGGACGGACAATGACTTCTGAGCAAATAGCCGCTATCGGCGCATACACTCAATTCGAGCGACAAGTCTATGAGCAGCAAGGCTCTGGACTAGGATTAAGCATTGTGCTGAAACTCCTTGAACTCCATGACGGTCATTTTCTTATTCAAAGCGAAGAAGGCGAAACCCGTGTCCGGCTTGAAATCCCGCTTGTCGAACGCTCAATGAGAGAGTCTCTTTCCTAGTGCCATTATGAACAATACCTTTGCTGCTTTTACAAGCGTTCACGACGTTCCCGATATTGCCTCGCTGCTTGAAGAAGCGCTCCACATCAAGCAAACGCCGCTTGCATGGAGCGAAATGGGTCGGCATAAAACTCTCGCTCTTGTTTTTTTTAATTCCAGCCTTCGCACACGCCTTTCAAGCCAGAAAGCTGCATGGAATCTGGGTATGAACACCATGGTTGTGAATGTCGGCACAGAAAGCTGGAAATTGGAGATGCACGATGGCGCAGTGATGGATGGCGATACCGTCGAACACATCAAAGAAGGCGCAGCCGTGATTGGCTCATACTCAGATATTATCGGGGTTCGTGCCTTTGCGTCGTTGACGGATAAAGCTGCCGACACGAGTGAACACACGCTAACGCAATTCCAAAAGTATGCCGCAAAGCCGCTTGTGAGCTTGGAGTCCGCACTTCGCCACCCGCTCCAGTCGTTGAGCGATTTGCTCACCATTGAGGAAGTACGCCGCCGCGAAGGAATGAAACGCCGTCCGAAGGTCGTTCTGTCCTGGGCGCCTCACCCGAAGGCATTGCCCCAAGCCGTTCCGAACTCTTTTGCCGAATGGATGCTTCGTGCTGATGTGGACTTTGTGATTACTCATCCCGAAGGCTACGAACTTGATGAAACCTTCACGCAAGGCGCTTCTGTCATTACAAATCAGGATGAAGCATTGCGCGATGCTGATTTTGTTTATGCGAAAAACTGGTCGGCGTTTCATGGTGAGAATTACGGCAAAGTCTTGTCTAAAGACCCTTCGTGGAAAATTACCGCCGAAAAAATGCGCCTGACCCGTGAGGGAAAATTTATGCACTGCCTTCCGACGCGCCGAAACGTTGAAGTTGCCGATGAAGTCTTGGATAGCCCTTCATCACTGGTGATTCAGCAAGCGCAAAATCGGGTTGTCGCCGCGCAGTCTGTTCTCAAGCGAATGGTAGCGGCAATGTCCTAATTCCCACTTTTCCAGCCTCATTGTTGCCAATGAATCCTCTTATTGTTATTAAAATCGGTGGTAATGTTATTGACAGTGCCGATGCTCTTGCCGCATTTTTGAGCAACCTTGCATCGCTGAAAGCCTCATGGATACTTGTCCATGGCGGCGGAAAACTTGCCACCGACCTCAGTGCCCGCCTCGGCATCGCAACGCAGATGATTGATGGACGGCGCGTCACCGACCAAGCGACGTTGGATGTGGTAACGATGGTCTATGGCGGGCTTGTCAATAAGCGCATTGTGGCGGGCTTGCAAGCGCATGGTGTGAATGCTTTGGGCTTGACGGGTGCTGACGGCGATATCATCCGTGCAAAAAAGCGGATACACCCAACGACGGATTATGGTTTTGTTGGCGATGTCGAAAGGGTCTCTGCTGAACGGCTTGATAGCTTGCTCCAGCAAGGATTTTTGCCTGTTTTAGCACCGCTCACGCACGATGGCGCAGGAAACATACTCAACACGAATGCCGATACGATTGCCGCCGAGATCGCATCATCACTGGCAAGTCGGTACGATGTGCGTTTAGTTTATTGCTTCGAGAAACAAGGCGTTTTGCGGGATATTGCCGATGAAGCGTCCGTCATACCGCGCATTACGGCGCAAGATTATGAGCATCTTCGCGCTTCGGGAGCAATCGCTAAAGGAATGATTCCCAAGATGGATAATGCTTTTGCGGCGCTGCGGCGCGGTGTTCAAGCGGTTACGATTATGAGTGCAAATTCTATCGGGCGTTTGCAGAACGCAGACTCCGTCGGGACAACCATTATTGCGGAATAATTTTATTGATATTATGCTAAATCTTCCCCATCCCGCACCACACCTTGTTCCTGAAGCTATTGCTTTGCTCAAACTTCTTATCGCTACGCCTTCCTTGAGCCGCGAGGAAGACAAAACGGCTTCGCTCATTCAAGAATTTCTCCATGAACGAGCTATCCCGACGGCGCGGCAAATGAATAATATCTGGTCGTGCAATCGCCATTTTGATTCCTCCAAGCCTACACTTCTGCTCAATTCTCACCACGATACCGTCAAGCCAAATCAAGATTGGACGCGCAACCCTTTTGAAGCGAGTGAGGAAAATGGCGTACTGTACGGCTTGGGCAGCAATGATGCGGGCGGGGCGCTTGTCAGCCTTCTTGCAACGTTTGTGCATTTCTACGAGCGCCCCGATTTACCGTTTAATCTTATTATGGCGGCAACGGCAGAAGAAGAAATTATTGGTAAAAATGGTGTGGAATCTATCTTGCCGGAACTTGGGAGCATTAGCGCAGCTATCGTTGGCGAACCGACGGAATGCGCTTTGGCGGTTGCAGAAAAAGGCTTAATGGTGCTGGATTGTACGGCACACGGGGCTTCGGGACACGCCGCACGTAATACGGGAATTAATGCCATTGACAAAGCAATGCACAATATTCAGTGGTTTCATTGCTTTGAGTTCCCCAAAACCTCTCCGTTTCTTGGTCCCATCAAAATGAGCGTGACGATGATCAATGCTGGGACGCAGCACAATGTGATTCCCGACCGTTGTAGCTTTGTTGTGGACGTTCGCACAACGGATGTTTACACGCATGAGGAAGTTCTAGCTGTTATCGCTGATCATGTTAATTGTGAGGTTCTGCCGCGCTCAGTACGATTGCGCCCGTCAAGTATTAGCCTCGCGCACCCTATAGTACGTTCGGCGGAGCGGCTTGGTATAACGACATTTGCGTCAGCAACGCTCTCTGACCAATCTGTTATGCCGTTTCCGTCGGTAAAAATCGGTCCCGGCGTGTCGGAGCGCTCCCACACAGCGAATGAGTTTATTCTTCTTGACGAAATTCGAGACGGCATTGCCGCGTATATTCACCTTATTGAAACACTCACTTCTTTTGGGACTTTTTAGCAATGATACACCTTGAAGAACTTCGCCAATACTGCCTTTCCAAGCCATATACGACGGAGGAACTGCCCTTCGACGATGTTACTCTGGTTTACAAAGTTATGGGCAAAATGTTCGCACTGGCAGCAAGTGATGACTGGGGACACGTGAACCTAAAATGCGACCCCGACGAAGCAGTTGAGCGCCGTGCAGAGTATGAGAGCGTCCAACCGGGCTACCATATGAACAAAAAACATTGGCTGACGGTGCCACTGGATGGCTCTGTGCCGTATTCGGTGGTCTATTCGTGGATTGATGATTCCTACGGGCTTGTTGTAGCAAGTTTGCCAAAAGCAAAACGGCTGGAAGTTATTGCTGCTACTGAGGATGCTGCGAATAAGTAAAAATACGATAAAAAAATTTGACAAATTGACAAGCATTGTGTAATTTGTATTAAGAGTATTTTGTCTGAATAAATATTCTGAAGCAACAAATTTTTAATGTAAACCTCAAGACTTGGAAATTAAGCACACTACGAGGATAAAGATTTGCTTCTCACTAAGATTTGATGGAGATTGATATGCTGCTCTCGAAAAGTTGTGTTTACGGCGTACAAGCCGCAATTTATATGGCTTCCCTTCCGCGAAATGAGTATGTTTCGATTCAGGAAATTGCCGGAAAACTCAATATTTCGTTCCACTTTTTGACAAAAGTGTTGCAAAATTTAACGCAAGCAAAATTGCTTATGTCCTATCGCGGACCCAATGGTGGTGTGGCATTGGCTCGTCAGGCGTCCGATATTAGTCTTGCCGATGTGATTGAGGCTATTGATGGCGGAGATATTTTTAAAGAATGTCTTTTTGGCTTGCCTGGATGCGGCGTTGCCGACCCCTGCCCAGCACACGAAAACTGGACATCAATGCGTTCGCGGTTGCAGCATCTTTGTACATCGCTGACGCTTGAGGAATTAGGAAAACGTGCGAATCAGTTAAATGTCCGGCTTGCAAATGCTGATGCACCCATGAATCCCGCTATGCTGCTTGCTGCGATTAACAGCAAAGGTAAGCCAGTCGAGACCAAATAGGATTCCGAGTTGTTTCTTGCAATGCTGTATCAAAGCATTGCAAGATTAAAAAAGATAAAATAGTCTGAAAAGCGCAATGACTGTTAAAATGATTTATGAAGATTGGTGATCACTTTGAAGGGGGTAACGGCGCGGAGTTGAAGCGATTTTGAGCAGTGTCCGTTACAAAGAAACACCATCCGAAACCGGTTCGACAAGCCCTGTTTATCATATATCTATGACGCGGAAGATTTGATAAAGGGGAATAAACAGGGCTTGAAGCCGGATTTATCAAGCCCAAACGAAGACTAGAGTCTAGAAAAATATATACAAAATACACATATTTCGACCATATCTTTAGGAGATTGTCATCATGTTACCCATTCAAAATATTCTCGTTCCGCTTGATTTCTCGAAACATTCTGAGCAAGCACTCAAATACGCAAAAGAAATTGCCATACCGCTCAAAGCGACTATTCACCTTTTGCACGTTTTAGAGCCGCTTTCCACCTATGGTTCTTGGGAAGGCGCTCCAATGGCTGACCTTGTAGGACGCGCCTTTGAGCAGGCAGAGCAAAAACTTCAAGGTATCGCCGCAACACTTATTGATGAAGGCTTTGCGGTGAAAATCAAGGTGATGGAAAGCCATCCAGACCTCGCCATTAATGGATATGCCGAACAGTTTTCCATTGATATTATTGCCATGGGAACGCATGGTCGCCGAGGCTTGGAGTATCTCCTTTTCGGCAGCACGACCGAAAAAGTATTACGGACAGCGCCTTGTTCCGTTTTGGCGGTACGCCTACCCAAAGACGAGGCTTCCGCCAAGTTGTAGTGCTGTCTCGCGGCACTTGCACATCAGAGGTTGTTGTTAGCAATTAAACGCTTACACGCAATAGAACCGTCCAACAGACGTTTATGAGATTGACACAAAATTATCCAATGTCTGATATTCCGTTCGATATTCAGACGCTATTCATTCGCTTCATTTATTCAATTGTTCTATGAAAACATTCTTGAAATCGTTGCTGTGCTTTGGAGTAGCCATTGCTTTCGGCAACACTGCGTCGCTTACGGCTCAAGACAAAGCCGCACAAATTGCTAAAGGCGAAAAAGTCTATAAAGCCTATTGCCAGACCTGCCATCAGGCAAATGGGCAAGGGCTTTCAACGGTATATCCGCCGCTTGCCGGGTCGGATTATATCAAAAGCAAGCCGAAAAAAGAGATTATCAAAAGTGTGGTTAATGGCTTGAAAGGCGAAATCACGGTCAATGGCAAAAAATTTAATGGCGTGATGGTGGCTTTGCCCAAAAATTATACCGATGAAGATGCAGCAAACGTCATTACCTACGTTTACAACACGTGGGGCAATCCGGGTGGCGCTGTCACGGTTGCTGAAGTCAAGGCATTGCGCGGTAAATAAACAAATGCGGCAGTAATGAAAAAGCCTGATATTTTCCCTTAAAGCGAAAAATATCGGGCTTTTTTTATCGGCGTATCAATTTAATCTGCTTTTGAAAATCATCCAGCCCCAGTGTATTCAGAATCGCTGTGCGCGGAAGTGCAGCCCGTCGCGCTACTTGTACTCCGTAGTGCATTTGTGCTAAATCCTCGCAGTTATGAGCATCGGTATTGATAGAGAGCATAACGCCCATTTTATGGGCTTTTACCGCGTTTTCTGCCGAAAAATCCAGACGATAAGGATTTGCGTTGATTTCAATGACTTTGCCGTGTTTCCGTGCCGTTTCCACAATAGCATCCACATCAAACGTGTAGCCCTTGCGCTTCAAAAGTAATCGCCCTGTCGGATGCCCTAAAATGGTTGTTGCCGGATGTTCTAATGCGCGTGTAAGACGCTTGGTCATCTGCTCATGCGAAAGCGTAAAGGCAGAATGGACAGACGCGACGACCATATCAAACGTTTCCAGCACCGAGTCCGAATAATCCAGTGAGCCATCGGTCAAAATATCTGATTCTATGCCCTTCAAAATATGAATACCAAGATTTTCTGCGTTAAGTGCATCTATTTCCTCATGCTGGCGCTTGAGGCGCTCCTCGCTCAAGCCATTGGCATATACTGCCGTTTTGCTATGGTCACAAATGCCAATATACTCGCAACCTAGTGCCTTTGCGCGTTCTGCCATTTGGCGAATGGAGTGTTTTCCATCGCTCCACGTCGAATGAACGTGGACAGTACCGCGAATATCGCTAAGGGAAATGAGATTTTCCAGTGTGTGTGGTAAACGAGAATCACTGAGGAGTTCAGGATTTGTGCGGAGTTCGGGCGGAATGAACGGCAAATGAGATTGTTCGTAGAGTTCTGCTTCGCTTGCCGCCCCGATAGTTGCGATGCCTCTTTCACGACGAAGATGCACAAATGCCGCATGAAAAGGCGCTTGTGAGGAATATTCATGGAGGCAAAGAGCAAATGTACTCGGCGTTGACCATTGAATGGTGAAAGGGATGTCGTTTGCGCTTGTACCGCAGAGCGTTTCTGCCTCCCATGCGCTCTGTGCTAATTCTGAGCCGCTTTCCTTGCACTGCTGCTCGAAATGCACAAAATCTGCCCCACAGACAACAAGGGCAATGCGCGAAGCCGTTTCCTCGCCCTGGCGGAGTTCGCCAGCAATTTCGGCTATTTGAATGCTCTCAAATGCGCGACAAATCTCGCATAAACGCTCTGCTTCGCGCATGGCTTTGTGCAAATGAAACCGAGATTGGGCACTCCGATACTGCACAATAGCCTCAAGAATATTTGCCTGCGTTTTTGCGCCAAAGCCTTTGAGCGCTGCTACACGCGAGGTTTCACAAGCTGTGTGAAGTTCATTCACAGATTGAATGCCGAGTTCTTTCCAAAGCGATCGAACTTTTTTTGCACCCAGCCCCCGAAGCCTCGTCATTTCTAGCACCGATTCGGGAATCTGTTGCAAAAGTTGGTGGTATTGAGCAATAGAGCCAGTTTCCAGAAATTCGGCAATAAGTTCGCCCGTGCCTTTGCCAACGCCAGGCAGCGCAAGTATCTCGTTCAAGCTCATCGAATCAATATCCGCGTCATCTAGTGCGCGGGCAGCGCTTTGGATGGCACGGATTTTGAATGGATTTTCATCACCTAATTCCAAAAGAGTTGCTATGTCATTCAAGACCGAAACAAGCGTTTCCATAGAAAAAGCAGCAAAAAATAGGAAAATAACGGCAAGACCACAAAATACGATAAGTTCCAGCCAGAGTGTGAATTTTTTTTGTAGATTCCTCTATTTATTGTAGATTGACAGCCTATTTTTATCTTGTGAATAGTATTTCATTTTGTGAATGTTTTTGTCCTAACTCCTTTTGTAGCCATAATATGCGTATTGTCCCAGCAAACGGCAAACTTAGCCTGAAAAATGACGGCACACTGGAAATCTTTTTCCTCGGTGTGGGTTCTGCCTTTGCAAAAACGTTGTTTCAAACGAATTTTATCATCGTCCAGGGTGATACGCACGTTGTTGTGGATTTTGGTATGACGGGTCCGATGGCGCTGCACAATTTGGCGGGATTGGAAATGTCTGGTTTAGAAGTGATTTTGCCAACGCATAGCCACGCCGACCATGTTGGCGGTATGGAGTCGCTGGCGCTTGCGAATCGCTATATTGCACGCCGTATTATGGGCAAACCAAAGCTGAAAATGATTATTACCGAAGAGTACGAGCGTATTTTGTGGGATATGACGCTCAGAGGCGGCTTAGAATGGAACGAGCAGGATGATGCCGGAAAAAAACTCTCTTTCTATGATTATTTCGACCCTATTCGCCCAACGTGGAAAGGCGGGCATGACCGCGAGACGTTTGAAGTCCATGTTGGCGACATTCATATCGAAATGTTCCGTACCAAACACGTTCCCGAACAAGCCGCAACATGGCAGGATTCCTTTATTTCCTACGGTGTCTATATCAATAATCGTGTTTTTGTCTCCGCCGATACTCGCATGGATATTGAGCTTCTCAATCATTATGCACCGATTTCCGAAGTGATGTTCCACGATGTTCAATTCTTCTCTGGGGCTGTCCATACGCCACTCAGCGACCTTCAGGCGCTTCCCGCCGAAGTGAAAGAGAAAATGTATCTGATCCATTATTCCGACAACTGGCAACAGCATACCGTTGAAGATTTTGGCGGTTATGCGCAGCAAGGTTATCGGTACATTTTTGATTAATGTTCAACACTTATCTATCCACGACATTTTTGCAATGGATTACTCTACTCTCCTTCTTGACCATCCTACTAATTCGCCAGTTGCAACCCTCACGTTAAATCGCCCCGATAAACGCAACGCGCTTAATCCGACACTCATTAGCGAAATTACTCACGCCTTCACTACGCTTGGCAGTAATGATGCCGTCAAGGTGATCGTGCTTGCTGCCAATGGCAAAGTCTTTTGTGCCGGTATGGATTTGGCGTATTTGCAAGAGATTTCGCAAAACTCGGTGATGCAAAACAAAGCCGATTCACGCCGTTTTCACGATATGCTTGCGGCAATCTATTCCTGCCCAAAGCCTGTCATTGCTCGTGTTCAGGGCGCTGCTATTGCAGGAGGGTGCGGAATTGCGTCAGTCTGTGATGTGGTGATTGCTTCGCGGGAAAAGGCGATTTTTGGGTATTCGGAAGTGAAAATTGGTTTTATTCCAGCGATTGTATCGGTCTATTTGATGCGGCGTATCGGCGGAACACAGGCGCAACGCCTGTTGCTTACTGCCGAGAATGTGAGCGCTGATGAGGCATACCGATTGGGATTCGCAACACACGTCGCTGAGGATGCTCTTTTAGACCAAAAAGTTCTGGAAACCGCACAAATGCTTGCGGCAAACAGCTCTTCGGCAATGGCAATGACAAAAGAAATTCTTGGTAACTTGCCCAGAATGTCGCTGGATGCTGCGCTTGATTATGCTTGTTCGATGAATGCTATTGCCCGCACAACCGATGATTTTAAGCAGGGTGTGGCGGGTTTTCTGCAAAAAGTGTAACGCCTACCCCACTGTTCACAGTATTTCACCAATAATCTTCAGGAGAACCTACGCCATGACGATTACCTACTACGGACACTCATGCTTTCTGCTCGAAACCTCCGGTAAACGCTTGCTTTTCGACCCATATATCCGACCTAACGAACTCGCCAAGCATATTGACATCGCTGCCATTAAGCCTGATTACGTCCTTATTTCGCACGGGCATTTCGACCATATTGAAGATGCCGTCAGCATTCTGCAAGAATCCGGCGCTACTGCTGTCTGCGCTTGGGAAATCATGGTTTGGCTCAATAAGCAAGGCATTGAAAAAGTACATCCGATGAATGTCGGCGGAAAATGGGTGTTTGATTTTGGTACGGTCAAATGCACTGCAGCCCAGCATTCAAGCGGTATGCCGGATGGTACATACGGAGGAAATCCGATGGGATTTATTGTGCAAAATAGCGAAGGAACGTTCTATTACTCCGGCGACACCGCATTAACAATGGATATGAAGTTGATTGGCGAGCAGTACAATCTTGATGTTGCCCTGTTGCCACTTGGGGATAATTTTACGATGGGCATAGATGATGCTGTTATTGCGGCAGATTTCATTAAGTGCAACAATATTCTCGGTGTTCACTACGATACCTTTGGCTTTATCAAAATTGACCACGATGCTGCAAAGGCGACCTTTGCCAAGGCAGGGAAAAATCTCGCATTGCTGAGTATTGGGGACGCGCTGAAGGTGTGAAGAATAAGGAGCAACGTTGCGAATCTTCCTCGCTCTCCTGTTGGACAGGGATGGTCAAACTTGCCGTACTTTTTGCTTGCTTTTCTGTCCGTTCTTGGGTACGTTTGAAGCATAGTTCGTCAGTACTCCCTTTTTTTCAAAACCGCTATGAGTACCGATAACAGAATGGTTGAGTTGCTTACGGATATGCTGCTGAAACTCGATAAACTTGATGCAGTCGTTGAAGAAATGCGCGAAGTCAAGCGTTGAGCAGCACCGCACCACCAACGCCGTCTGGGAACTCTCCCAAATGATGCAAAAAGTCGTTGCAGAGCCGCTTGCGCTCCATGCCAGCGAAATCACCCACATCAAAGAGCGCCTTGACCGTTTGGAACAGTCTCGTTGATACACCGCACAAAGCCACACTTTGCGGTGTTTTTTTTGTCCTGAAATTTGAGAAAAATTTGTGGTAATGTTGTTTTTGAGTGGATAGCTTGGAGCTAAAGCATTGTTAAATAATGTTTTGCCGATGTATCATCAACTTGTTTTAAACATTACCCCTGTTGGACAGTGCAAAGCAGGGCTACCAATGGAGGAGAAAAAATGACGTGCAACCTGCAATGGTAAATGCCAGCGACCACCACGCTATGCGCGGTTGCTTCGTAAGACCACCCCACCAGCCCGCCAATGCTGCCCCGATGAATAAGAGTAGGCTCAGGGCATAAAAGCGCTGTGGCACAGGGGGTTTGCCAATGCGAAAAAGATAAATGCTACTACGGCTTTCCAACCCGATAGAATCTATTGCTGCGAGTTTCACATACCACTCGCCTTCAGGCAGCAAAACCTGCGCGGAATCGCCTTGGTTGGTCATGGAGTGAAGAGGTTTGTCGAATGTGATGGCATTTGCTACCTCAAACCTAGTACGAGGTGCGGTTTTGCGCCATAAAAAAGAAATCGTACCAGCATAGAGCGAATCCATACCAAGCGGTTCTAAAAGCTGTGGTACAGGTGGCAGTAAGCGGGGCTGTTCCGGCTGCATATTGGCGGCAATACGTGTTCCAAAATTTTCTTTGACCGTCATACTTGCGCCCGTAGCGCCTTCGGTGCTTTGTAGTGTGACATTGCCAGTGTGAACCGATACCAATGAACGTTTTGCCGAATCAACCTCAATTTTTGCGCTGCTCTGCCCCAGTGCAAATTCCCCACTGTTTGTGCTGATACGCAAGGTTTCTGATTGTTTGAGAGATTTCAATTTTACCCAAAGACCGCCTTGAACTAAGCGTAGTTGCTCACTAGGCTTTCCAGCAAGTGGCGATGCCGCTTGCCCGTACAGAACGACGACCGATTGTTCTGCAATTTGAACACGATGTTTATTGGCAAATGTTATCTCGGCACGGGCTTTTGCGCCCGTCTCCAAGCGATGATATTCATAAATTGGCTCGCTTAATTTTGCCGGATGCCAGTCCACGTCCCAAGGCGCAAGCGATCGCACCGGTGGCAACATAGCAGTAATGCGCCCTTCGGGTGCAAGCGGCGTGTTGTTTCTGTTGGTGAGCGGGCGCTCGGTAAAAGGGCTGGTGGCGGTGATTTCTACGCGACGGTTTTTGCCGCGTCCCTCGTCGGTATCATTGGAGGCAATAGGGTTTTCTGAGCCACGCCCAAGAGTTTTGATACGCGCATCCGCAACGCCATTGCGGACGAGATATTCTTTAACAGCATTTGCCCGTGCTTCCGATAAACGCTTGTTTGCCAGTGAGTCGCCCTGATTATCGGTATAGCCAGCGATTTCCATGTATAAATTTGGACGTTTTGCGAGATAAGCGCTTAATTCCTTGAGCCATGTCGATTCTTGATTTGAGAGTGTAGCACTGCCCGCCTCAAACATATTGCCTTTGACAATGAGCCTTTTTCCGGGGCGAAAGTCAAAGTTTTTGGGTGAATCTAAGCCCATGGAAACAATAAGCATAAGTGCGCCGAGAGCAAGTATGATGTTGTGTTTCTTCATGATCATGCGCAAAAAATAGTTGTTAATGGACATCAGAAAAACGTGGTAATTTGAGCCAAAATGTCGAACCCACATTGATCATGCTTTGCACACCGATGCTTCCGCCATACTGTTCAACAATTTCTTTGATGTACGCTAAGCCCAAGCCTGTTCCGATTTCTGCCCCTACCCGCGTATCGTCGGTGTTGCGGAAAAACTTGGTAAATAGGCGTTCCTGCGCCTCCGGCGCAATACCGTACCCTTGGTCGTGGAAAGCCAAATAAACACTGGTTTCATCAAGGTTATATGCTTCTATTTGCAGTGTTTTGCCAAGCTCTGAGTATTTGCAAGCGTTGGAAAAAAGATTGGTTACGACCTGCCCCAGCAATTGTGCATCACCTTTGACCAAAGCAATATCTGGAGAAATCGAATACTCCACAAGAATATCTTTTGCTGTCGCAAGCTGCATATTCAGATCAATCGTTGTGAAGATAATTTCTCGGATATTGCACGGCTCGGCGTTGCGTTGGAACTTTCCTGATTCTATGCGACTTATATCAAGAAAATCATTGATAATATCCCGCAAGCGCGTACTTTGTGTGGCGATATGCTGCGTAAACATCTGTATTTCGCTCTGCTCTGTAATTTTACCAGAGGCGATTGCCTCGCTGATACCAAGAATTGTGCTAAGAGGTGTACGCAGTTCGTGGGCAACAAAAGCTACAATGTCTGTTTTTATGCGCTCCGCCTCTCGTTCCTGTGTCACGTCGGTCAACCTCAGCACGAGTGCAATAAACTGGCGGTCAAGTATGCAGCCATTGAGCATAAGGTGGAATATGCGTTCGGTAGTATGCGCAGGAAACATTATGGTCAGATCAGTCGTTCGCAACTGCTCCGAGCCTTGGCGCAGCGTCGAAAACATGGATTCTATCTGCTCCAAAAGTGTCGGGTAATCTTGCAAAACCTCGCTAATTCCCCTATTCTCAAGCGTAATGGGGTCTTTGCGAAGAAAGCCCGCAAACGTATCATTGGCAAGCATCACAGTCTTATTCGGCGCAATAATCAACACCCCGTCTTTTGCTTGACGGGTAATCACTTCCAGCGTATTGCGCTCCAAAAGAATCGTTTTTACGTCCATGCGGCGGTACTGTTCCAGCTCTTTAGAGGCGGCATAATATGTCTCGGAAAGCGTGGCAATATTCCCCTCTTCAGCATCAATAGTGCCTTTACCATCTACAGTATTTATACCTGCAAAAGAGCGCTTTTCTCGCCAATATTGCCAAACTATACCGCCAATAATCATTACCAGTGCCATCGCCGATGCTACGAAAAAACTCCGCAAGCGAAGGTGTGTCAATGGTTGATAAACAACAGATTGTGGCTGTTCAATGATAATGCTGAGATTGGTGAGCGGGATACCGGTTACCGTTGCAAATACTTCTTCGTTGTTCGCATTGGTATATTCCTGCGAAAGGGCATTCGTTTGAATAAAAAGCGTACCAAAAGCAACACTTTCTATCGCCTCCGAACTACGAAGAACATTGGTAATGTGATGATAAAATTGTGTTTTTAGACGCGATTCAAGAAGTCCTTTTTCAAGGGTTCTATCGTTGTATCGTGGCGGGAAATCTGCCATTGCAATTTCTGTTGAAGCTATAAGCCTACACTCGCTGTCAACGCAGTGAATTGCGCCCCTTGCAACACCAAAGGCTTGCAAAGCAATATTGTGGAGCAGTGCCAAATAATATTTTTCCGAAAGTAAAACGAGCAAATATCCTGAAAAACGTTCTCCCTGCACCGCCGTTGTGATAGGCAGAAAAGGCACCATGCGGTAAGTCGTATCAGAAGACTCGTCTGTTTGCCGAGAAGCATCAGGCAGATACTGTTCTGTGGAAGTGGATGCTGGCGATACTGGTTTGCTCCGTTGCTGTGTCCACCAAATAGTAATAGGAGTGTTCTTACCGGATTCGTTTGGACGAGAAATATTCTTGAGAATAGTTGCAGGGAGTGTGTCGGGGAAATCCGTCGTTAGCTGAGGCTGTTTTGTCAGCGTTTCGATACGTTTATAGGCAATGCTGTATATCCCAACGCTGTGAATAAGCGCGTTATCATGAAACTGCGTGTTCAGAAAGGCGAGTGCCTCATTTTCGGAAAATGGAGAGGTGTTCAGTACTGCCCCGGTAATTGCCAAGTCATGGCGTGTTTGCTGAATAGTATTCTGAACGGCGCTGGTAAGTGCTTGTGTTAAAGCAAGATGTGTTTCTCGCGTGTGCGCAGCAAGGGTCTCCCGTTGCTCAGAAATAATAATCGCAATGGCAATGCCAAGCGGTATGATTGTGGCAAAAAAGAGTAGAAATACCAATTGTGATGAGCGTTTCATAGCTGTTGTGCTGGTAATCCGTCACGGGAGAATAGCTCTTGGATTTACCAGTTTCTAACTCCAATTTCTATGCCAATACGGGAAATTCCACGATAAATGTCGAGCCTTTGCCAAGTTCGGATTGGCAGGTAATCGTACCATTCATAGCTTCGGTGAGTTTTTTTGCAATATACAGCCCCAGCCCTGTTGTAACCTCATCTCCTGTCGGTTGAGCCGAAAGGCGGGCAAATTTTCCAAAGAGGTTGTTTTGGTCGGACTCTGAAAGCCCTGCACCTTCATCACGCACCTCGCACCGCAAAAATGTATCACGTTTTGAGAGCGTGACTGTGATTGTTGTTTGTGCAGGGGAATATTTGATGGCATTGGAAAGAAGATTGTCCATAACCTGGGTCAAACTGTCGTGACTGCCTTGTATCATCGCGGAAAACGGTGTAGGAATATCAAGCTGGATGCGAATATTTTTTAATTCTGCTTGGTAACGATATTCATTCCCAACAAGCCCGCGAAGAATATCTGCCACATCAACCGGAAATGAGTCAAAGCGAAAACTTCCTTCTTCAATGGCACTGACATCCAGCAAATTATGGATAATCGTGAACATCCGTTCCGATGATATGACGATATTTTTCAGCATCACTTTCATTGCGTCCATCGGTACGATGACATCATCACGTCGGACAAAGTCTGCTAATCCTCGAATGGTGGAGAGAGGATTTTTCAGGTCATGGGCGGCAATGGTCATAAATTCATTCTTTTCATTATTCAATTTTGCCAATCCCGCGCTCATAACTTCCAAATACTTATTTTTCTCCGCCAACAAGTCCCGTGTACGCTTGAGTTCGAGATGCGTTTGCACACGTGCCAGAAGTTCCATCGTGTTGAAAGGCTTGGTGATGTAATCCACCGCACCATTCTTGAATCCATCAACAATATCGTAACTATCGGCTTTTGCGGTCAGAAAAATAATGGGAATATCCTTATACTCAGGATTTGCCTTGAGTTGGCGGCACGCCTCAAAGCCGTTCATTTCGGGCATTTGAATATCCAGCAAAATAAGATGCGGCATTTGCTTGGCAACCTGCTCTAAAACCTGCTTCCCATTTTTCGCTGTATCAACCTTGTAGCCCTTGTATCCCAGAACTGCCTTGACAATATTCAAGTTATCCTGCAAGTCATCAGCAATTAAAATCAGCACATCGCCAGGAGAAACAACACTTGGTGTTGTCGGTGCGACTGCTTGCGCGGCGGAGGTGGCGTTACCAATTATGGGTGAACTAGATGAAGGGAATGACATAATAATTCCTTGGGGGTTCCGGCAATGCGAATAGTGAATATGAATGGAGTTATCGAACGACCATAAGTGGTTGTACAATATAATGATTCTGCGCGGCGCTCATTATTTCAAGATAGCAATAATAAAGACCATTTGCAATATTTTCTTCACGAAAAGTGGTGGTGTGTTCGCCCTGTGATTCCGTGCCATTGATAAGCGTGGCAATAATTGTGCCGCGAATGTCTCGCACGCGAATCCGTACAAAAGCAGGAGCATCCAGTGTGTAAGTTATCTGTGCAAGATCATGAACAGGATTCGGCGTAATGCGCAGATTTGCTGCATTTTGCTGCGCTCTGACGCTTGTTTGTCCAAGATTGAAGGTGTTTTGCGATGTTTGAGCCAACGTGTCAGAATTTTGCGCAATAAAGCGATAGACATACATTCCACGCGGGTCGAGACCAGAAATTACCGTGCTGACTGTGCTTGCGGTATCTTCTGCGGTGAATTGCCGCACCATTCGGCGGTTGCGGAGCGCTGGTGGGACAGAAAGTGCATTGTCCCATTCCAGAAAAACATTCGTTGCCGAGCCATTCGGACGCACAATGGCGGAAACTTCTGCCGATTGAGTGCTGAGTACATTGACCGATGCTTTCTCAATCGCAGGAGGATTCAAAAGAGCAACAACACGATTGCGCAAAGTGGGCAGTTGAGGATACAACATATTGCCCGGGCAGTCCGTCGCGCAGCCGTCCCTGTGACCGGAGATATGGTTCAAATTCCGCATAGAATTGGTATGAAAGCTCATACCACGAGGATTGATGCTATTTGTCGAGGCGCGGTACGCTAAAAGCCGTACTAAACTTGATAAAGCAGCAGGGGTTGGACTAACGTCGTTGAAATTCCCCAACATACACACGCCCATTGTTTGACCGTTAAAACCGCAGAAATGCGCTCCTTGTGTATTGTCGTTTTCGCCCACCCATGCTCTTCCTTGATAAATCATCCCATTGGGGTCAATAAGCCAGTTGTAGCCAACATCCGACCAACCATTAGAATTGACGTGAAAAGACCAAATACCGCGTACTGCCGCTGCCCAATCAGTCACATCGTTGCCCGGACTGAAGGAATGATGCACAATAAGGTGCGTTGGTGTTGTCGGGGTGAGCGTGTTGGGTCCACTTGTTTGCCCCCACGGGCAGCCCCAGTTGGTACGGGTTGTAAATACAGGGCGGGGAAACGCGGAATTTTGCAACGAGGCACTGCTTTTTTGCTGACGCGATGAGGGCAATGCTGACGAAAGAGCATCAGGGGCTGTGTGTCCCGGGCTGTGAACAAAACAGTGGTAGGATTGCAGGACGGGATTGCGTCGCAGTGCAGAGCGTACTAATTCCACCTTCACGTCAATACTGCGCGTCTCGGCATCAAGAATTGCCGGATGAGTGTGCAAGGTGATGTTGCCTGTTTGCCGCGCAAGGTCGTCATTCATGTTTTCATTGTCGGCATGGTCATCAATCGTAAGCAGTATCCATGCGCTTTCGGGGCGATTATGCGGGCGGACAACGATGCGAACATTCTCCGGCGCAGCATTAGCAAGGCGAAGCGTGATGCCGCACATCTGAAACGGTGTATTGGTCGAAATCTCAAGTGTTTCGGTAAACACCACTGAACCGCGAGCATTATTGCCGCCAAGAAGTACCAAGCCTTTTGATTGACTGTTCTCTTCCATCATCGTCATTGCTGCGGTGCGTTGTGTCTGCCCTGTACCAAATTGCCGCTCAATTTTCTGAGAACGCCGCACTTCGGTCAGAGTATCTTGTGCAAAGCAGGTGTTTGAGCCGCAAGGCTGCATCAGTACAGCGATTGCTACCAATAGAAAGAAGATGCGGCGATTCATAACGATTCCCCAGCGATTAGGACGTGATTACATTGCTTTTTGAAGTTCCATGAGAAAACCTTCTTTATTGGTCGAGCCTTCGATACGTTGCGCGATTTTGCCGTTTTTTCCAAAAATAAACGTCGTTGGAATGGCTTGAACATCGCCGTATAAGCCAGATGCCGCCTGTACCAAATCACTGCCGCCGACCAGATTGATATAGTTGATACCGCTTTTGGTCACATAGCCGCTCACGAGTTTTTGTGCGTCCGAGGCGGCAGACTCGTTTTCGAGCGCAATGCCTATAAAGACTACTTTGTCGCCGTATTCCTTGGCAAGCTGGATAATATCAGGAATTTCGCGGCGGCATGGCGGACACCACGTTGCCCAATAATTCAAAAAGACCGTTTTGCCCTTCGTAAATTCGGAAAACTTTACTTCTTTGCCGTTTGCCATCCAAGAAAAATCCGCAACCGCAACGCCCTGTGCTTTTTGAACATTTTTGAGCGTATAGACTAATGTGCTTTGTGTTGGAGCGGCTTCGGGAGATGTTTTCTTTGCCTTTTTTGCCTGTTGTGCCTCGGCATCGTTTCCGGTGCAACTCAAGGTGAAAAAGGCAATTATCAAAGCAATCACTGTTGACCGTGATAGCGAGAGGACATAGGATGCGCGAGTCATAATATCGGAGGAGAAAAGTGGTAAAATGTGTCAGTCGGATTGGTAATTTAGCAAAAATTTGTGTTAAATCGTTCCGCGTTGTAAAATCGGTATTTCGACAAAAAACGTCGTACCATTGCCGACTTCAGTCTCGAACCAAACTTCCCCACGCATGATTTCAATAAGTTTATTGACGATGGATAAACCAAGTCCCACACCCTGAATTGTGCTGGATTCCGTTTTTTCCGAGCGATAAAAAAGGTCGAAAACGTAGGGCATATCTTCATCGGCAATGCCCATTCCTGCATCTTTCACGCTCCAAACCACGGTGTCTGATTTCTGCTTGAATGTCACTTCGACGGTTGTTTTGGGCGGCGAGAATTTGACGGCGTTGGACAGAACGTTGGACAAGACTTGCCGTAACGATTCCTCGTCAATATTCATCACCAATGTTTCTGTTTCGGCTGCAAACGTGATAATGTGAGCATTCTCACCAAATTCTTGAGCTTGATTTACGTTGAAATCGCGCACCAATTCTTCGGTGCGCCGCACGACATCGGCGGGCATAAGGCGAAGTTGGCGGTTTTCGATGGTACTCATCGTGATGACGGCATCAAGGATGCTGACAAGGCGTTTGGAGCTTTCTTCGATATGTCCAAATTGCTTTTGGCGCTGGTCGCTGCTCATTTTGTCAATGTAACGTTGCAAAATGCCGCAGGAAGACTGTATGACCGTAATGGGAGTGCGAAATTCGTGTGAAATTGAGGCAATAAGCCGTGCGCGAAGGGTGTTGATTTCTTGTTCCTGCACAAGCGCGTTTTCGAGTGCCTCCTTTGCTTGCTTGAGTTCGATGGTGCGCTCTTGAATGCGCGATTCTAACTCTTGATTCAGAGAATGTAGCTCCTCCAGCGTTTGGTCGAGAAGTTGATTCTTCTCATTGAGTTGCTGGTTTATTTCGGCAAACTGGACGTTGCGATTTTCAACTTGGCTATTGCGGTCTTGCAATTCCATGTTTGCTAGTTCAATTTCTTGCGCTAATTCGTTCAAGATCGTGATTTGGCGCTGTACTTCCTGAGTACGCTCGTCAACAGTTTTTTGCAAAAGGCGATTTGTTTCTTCAATCGTTTTGACGCGCCATTTGTACACCGCGAATGCTGCGGCTCCTGCCAACCCAACCCATATCACTATTGCCCACCACCGCAAGTACCAATACGGGAGAATCGCAACTCGCAACGCCGTACCTTCCTCATTCCAAACACCGTCGTTATTGGCTGCTTTGACGCGCAGAATATACGTTCCGCCGCTAAGGTTCGTGTAGGTGACTTCCCGCCGCGTGCCGCAGTATTGCCAGTTTTCGTCGAAACCTTCGAGTTTATAGGCATAGACGTTTTTTTCAGGCAACGTGAAATTGAGAGCAGTGAATTGGAACGAAATCACGTTGTCTTGCGCCGGAATTTCAATCTCTTTCATAATAGAAATAGATTGCGGCAAAACAACGGGAATATCACGCTTACGAAGCCCCGTGATAATAACGGGCATCATATACGCATTATTCCGAATGCTGTCAGGGAAAAACTCATTAAAGCCGCGAATACCGCCAAAATACATTCGCCCGCTTGCACCTTTGTAATATGCTCCGGTATTAAATTCATTGTTCTGCAAGCCATCGGCAGCATCGAAATTATGAAACATTCGTGTCAGAGACTTCTCATCGCTTTTTGCCGAAACATCAGGCGTGTAGCGCGAAAGCCCCTTATTGGTGCTTAACCACAAATTGCCAGAATTATCCTCCAAAATGCCATAAATCACATTGTTCGGCAATCCATCTTTATCGCGCAGAGCAATAAATGTTTGTTTCTCAGCATCAAATCTATTGAGTCCGCCTGCCGTCCCGAACCATACTCTGCCACTGCGGTCTTGATAGACACTTCGTACAATATTATTGCTCAAACTTCCTGGATTGGCGGAATTGTGTTTGTAGTTTGTAAACTCTTGTATAGAAGGCTTGAATCGACATACACCACCGCCATTAGTGGCAATCCAAATGTCGCCTTTGTTGTCTTTATTTAGGCTGAAAATATAATTATGCGCTAGCGAATTTTCATTGTTCTGCTCGTGGGTATAATGAGCGATAAATTTGCCCGATGCAGGATTGAAGCGATAAATACCCGCACCCATTGTGCCAAGCCACAGCATTCCGTCATTGTCCGCGACAATGGCATGAGAGAAGCTGTTTGTGTCAGGGATACCCGGATTGGTGTGCGGTGGGTTAAAGATTGTGGATCGCCCGTCAGTGGGGTTGAAGCGCACGAGACCTTTGCCTGTGGCTAACCACAACATTCCCTTGGTGTCTTCGTATATCGCACGAATCGTATTGAGTGGATTGCTGCCGTCAGACTTCATGCTGGGAAAATACTGAACGAACTCGCCCATGGTGCGATTGGCGAGTTTATTGAGTCCGTTACTCGTTCCGACCCAAAGCGTACCTTTGCGGTCTTCGAGGAAGGAATAGACAAAGTGATTACTTATCGGAGCCGGGTTATGGGGGTTGCGCTGATAGGTCGTAAATTTTGCCAATGCGGGGTCGTATTTATTGACACCGCTCCCGTAGCTCCCAGCCCAAATAACGCCGGAACGGTCTTCGTAGAGAGAAATAATAAAATTATTACTGAGAGATGCGGTTCGTGTGTCTTCGGCTTTATGAGTGGTAAATATTTGTGTCAAAGGGTCAAAATGTAACAGCCCGCCACCGTAAGTACCCAGCCAAAGTTTGCCTTGCCTATCTTCGCAGAGCGCTCGTATGCTATTGACGCTAAAAACCTGCATCGTTGGCGAGGTCTGGCGTAGTGTGGTGAATCGCTGTGATTCTCTCTCTAAAACGCTCAAACCGTTTTCCGTCCCAATCCATAACTGGCTCGTTGACTTGCCGAGAAGAAGTGAATAGACTTTCGGGTGAGCAAGCTCTTTGCTGAAGAGCGCTGCTGTGCCGGAATTGAGGGAGAATTTGAGAAGTCCTTCGGCGGTGCCAATCCAGAGCGAACCTTCTTTGTCTGCTGCAAGCGCATACATTTCGTTGGAAAGCGGCGACACGCCGAGATTCTTGTAAGCAATAATCGTGCGCGTGGTGCGATCGAACTTCCCCAAACCATCGTTTGTCGCCAGCCAAAGCGCACCGTTTGCGTCTTCCACAATAGCGCGAACATCGTTTCCGACAGTCTTTTCCGAAGGGGTATTTCCGCTTGCGCCATTGCCAAAATTGGTGAATTTTTCAGTGGTGTAATCGAACACGCTCAAACCGCCGCTCTTTGTGCCAACCCACAACATACCGTTATTGTCCTCGTAAAGCGCTTGTACATGGCTGTCAGCGATGCTCCCGGTGAGTGTCGTATTCCGAAAAATGGTGAAGGTGTAGCCATCAAAACGGTTCAATCCATCTTGCGTTGCAATCCATAAAAAGCCGCGCTTATCCTGCAAAATACGGAATGCATTGCTTTGAGATAAACCTTGTTCGACAGAATAATGGGAAAAATTTACAATTGGTTGGGCTGGAAGCGAGAGATTGTCAGCAAAAAACACCGTCAAAACCAAACACAGCACTAGGGCGGGATCACGCAAAAGGGCGGAGGTCTGTTGCACTATCCGCATGAGTAAAAATGATTGCACAAGGGCGCACGGTCTGGCTTCGGTAGCATAGACGGTGTTGTCTGTGTCCCAACTATCACTGTCCATGTGCTGAACTGGTATAATTCCCATAGTTTGACTATCCCTCATAAAAATACATTCTTGGTTGGGGCATTACGAATAATGACCGTCACAAATTGGAGTACATCACCACAAATATAGCAACATCTTTTGTTCTATCTGCCTTTTCTCTGCGAAAATAATGCCAGAATGATGCTTTTTTCGTAGCTTTGCGATTATTTCTTCACCATTTGAAAAGGACAGGTGCGATGCAGCGAAAAGTTATTGTTGTCGGTGGTGGTCTGGCGGGCTTGAGTGGCGCAGTACGGCTTGCGCGAATGGGTTTTCGTGTGCAGCTTTTTGAAAAAAATGAGCGCACGGGTGGAAAAATGAGCGCACTCGCCTTACGCGGCGAAAAGGGCGAATACCGCTTTGGCACGGGTCCTTCGCTACTAACGATGCCCTTTGTCTTTGACGAACTCTTTGACTTTGCTGGCGTAGAGCGCTCTTCGGTGCTTGATTTTGTTCCCGTGGAGCCGATTTGCCGTTATTTTTACCCCGACGGTACACGACTCAACACCTACGCCGACAAAACGCGCATGATGCACGAACTTCACGCCATCATTTCGCCGCAGGAAGCGAGGAATTATGAGGCTTTTCTGGATTACACCAAACAAATTTACGACCTGACGGCAGAGATTTTTCTTTTCACACCCTTCCAAGAACTCCGTAAACTCCTGCATCTACGGCATATTCCGACGCTTTTGCGCTTGCCGCGCATTGACCCCATGCGCAGCGTTCATGCCGCCGTAAGCGCGTATTTCCGCGACCCGCGCCTTGTCCAACTTTTCGACCGTTATCCCACCTACAACGGTTCCAGCCCCTTTGAAGCACCCGCAACGCTGAATATTATTCCTTGGGTGGAATATGGTTTTGGTGGTTTCTATGTTCGCGGCGGGATGTACCGTTTGGCAGAAGAAATGACGCGGCTTGCAGAGCAGTTGGGTGTGGAAATCAAGGCGGGATGCGCTGTGGAGAAAATTCTCCACGACGGCAAGCGTGTGAGCGGTGTGCAGGTAGATGGCGAAAAATTTGATGCCGACTACGTGCTGTGTAATGCCGATGTTGTCGAGGCTCACAATACGCTTATTGATGGCTTTGCTTCGCGTCAAAAGCGGCTTAATGCCTTAGAACCGTCGCTTTCGGGAATGGTCTTGTATTGGGGGATGAAGCGCACATTTCCTGAACTTCAGCATCACAACATTATTTTTTCGGGCGACTACAAGCGGGAATTTGACCAGATTTTTACCCAAAAGGTAGCGCCGGACGAACCGACGGTGTATATTTCCATCAGCGCCAAAACCGATGCGGCACACGCGCCGGAAGGCGGCGAAAATTGGTTTGTTCTGCTGAATATGCCCTATCTCAACGGGCAAAACTGGCAACGCGAGAAAGACCGCATGAAATCGTCAGTTTTGAAGCGTCTTGCTGCTGTTGGTATTGATGCCGAAAGCGCCATAGACTGCGAACACACGCACACCCCGCAAGACCTCTATGACCTTTATCGCAGCAACAAAGGCAGCATCTATGGTGTTTCCTCGAATACGCAGATGGCAGCATTTATGCGCCCTGCGAACCGTAGCCGGGATTTACGAGGCTTGTATTTTTGTGGTGGTTCGTCGCATCCGGGTGGTGGAGTACCGCTTGTGGTCTTATCGGGAAAAATGGCTGCGGAGTTGATTCGGGAAGATGCGCAATGAAAAATAGAAATCTCTCTAAAAAACTTGCATAAACACGGGATTTACGCTATTTTCCGCCTCATCCGAATTTTTTCTTTTACCGTACTTTCCAAAACAGCACCATGAATGAAATTCCTCAAGACCAGACCATGAATATCAATATCGAACTTGGCGAAAAAGAAGCCGAAGGTATCTACTCTAACATGGCGATAATTTCCCACTCACCAGCGGAATTTATCGTTGATTTTACGCGCATTCTGCCTGGTGTGCCGAAAGCCCGCGTCCATGCTCGTATTGTGATGACACCACAACACGCAAAATACCTGCTCCATGCTCTGCACGACAATATCACCCGCTACGAAGCGCAGTACGGAGAAATCAATATCGAACACCAGATGAATCCTGTCGGCGGGACGTTTCCTGTTGGCGGCAATTCGGGAGCGCAGTTTCACTAACCAATGGTTGGTTGCACCACTCGTAACTCCGTAATTCGTACTTTTCAATTCGTAATTTTCTTTTCAGGAGGTTTTTGTGCATAACGGAAACGTTGTTCTTACCTTGCATACGCATTTGCCGTGGGTGCTTCATCACGGTGCTTGGCCCCACGGTTCGGATTGGCTTTGCGAGGCGGTTGCGGAGTGTTACATTCCGCTTCTCAATATTTTGAACGAACTCGTCGAAGAAGGCTCCACTTCTAAGATGACGTTTGATATTTCACCTGTTCTTTGTGAACAGATGGAGCATCCCGATTTCGAGGCAATTTTTGTTCAATATTGCCAAGATAAGATTTTGGGCGCTCAAGCGGATTATGAATATTTCATCCACAGCGAACATGAGCAGTTTTTTGCGCCGATGGCAAAATTCTGGGAGTCGTGGTATGCCGAAAAGCGCGAACAATACTTGCACCGCTACAATAAATCCGTCATTAGCGGCTTCAAAAAACTGCAAGATGCCGGTGTAATTGAAGTGATGACGTGTGGCGCAACGCACGGCTATTTCGCGCTTTTGGGCATGGACAAAAGTATCCGCTTGCAGATGAAAGCGGCAAAAGAAAACTATATCAAATATTTCGGCAAAGCGCCGCGCGGAACGTGGTTGCCAGAATGCGCGTATCGCCCGGGCTTTGATTGGCGCACCTATTTGAAATCGCCGCACCACCAACACCCAACCTATCGCTATGGCGTAGAAAACTACGTCAAAGAGCAGGGCATTGATTACTTTGTTGTCGATGAGCAACTGCCCAAAGGCGGCATTCCACTTGGTGTTTTGATTGACCAAGACGGCGATAAACAGCGTATGCTTTCGGTCTATTCGCCGGAATACACGCAGTTCCCTTGGAATTTTGATAAATCGCCAATGAGCCTCTACAATGTCAGTTCGCACGGCGATTTAGACAACCAAAAAACGGCAGTTGCTTTTGCGCGGCACCAAAATATTGCCATGCAGGTTTGGAGTGCTGAAGCGGGCTACCCGGGCGACCCCGATTATCTGGATTTCCACAAAAAGAAAATGCCGTCCGGCTTGCGTTACTGGCGCGTTACCGACACCAAAGCCGATATGCAGTACAAGCAACCCTACAATCCTGATTGGATTTTGGGAAAAATCGGCAATCAAGTTCATCACTTTGCCTATTGCATCGAAGGGGCGCTTTCGCACTACAAGCAGCAAACGGGCAAAGAAGGAACGCTCTGTCTGCCCTTTGATACGGAGCTTTTTGGACACTGGTGGTTCGAGGGACCTCTTTTCATCAAGGCTTTGCTCAAGGCTTTGCATCATTCGCCCTACGCAAGTGCTGTTACCGCTTCGCAGCAGCTTGACCACATCAAGCCGCACGAAGTAATGCGTATGCCCGAAGGCTCATGGGGCGAAAACGGTAATCACGGTGTTTGGATGAACGATGGCACAAAATGGACGTGGGAACTCATTTACGAAGCTGAACACCGCTTCGACGAATTGATGAATAAATATCAACCTGCAAGCATGGATGAGACGATGCGCCGCCTCTGCACTCAGGCAATGCGCGAACTGCTTTTGCTGCAATCTTCCGACTGGCAATTTCTCGTCACAACGTGGTCAGCGCGGGATTATGCAGAACGCCGCTTTATGTTCCATTATTCCGACTTCAAGAAGTTGTGCGACCTTGCCGACCATTACGCTACATCCAAAAAAATCTCGAAAGAGGACGATAAAGCCGTTGGCGAAATGGAAGCACGCAATAGTATCTTCCCCGAACTCCGTGTAGAATGGTGGAACGACCCGCTTGCACCGCACGTGGACTACGTTCCGGGAGCCAAACCGAAAAAATCTGCATCAGGCGACAGCAAATCCATTGCTAAAGCGACGGAGAAAAAAGCACCGACGGAAAAGAAAGCGCCAGCAAAGAAAGCATCTGCTACAAAGAAATAGGTTTATTGGCGTTAGCAAATATCCAAGGCTTGATGCGGCAAAAGCCTCATCAAGCCTTTTTTATGGGCTGTTTTTGAGCAGAGTTTCGAGACGGGCAAGGTCATCTTTCGGGCGCTGCGCCACCGGATCAAGTTCAACGGCACGGCGCAAAGGTACAAGCGCCTCGCGGTAGCGGGCTGCCGCGAAATATGCCATTCCTAAGCCCCATTGCAATCGAGCATTGTTTTCTACGGTGCGCACTGCTCTGGCAAAAACGGCAGCCGCTTCTGCGTATTTTCCTGCTTGCATCAGGCTTCCGCCGTAGTTGTTGGTGATAATGACGTAATTGTCTTTGTGCTGTTGGCGTGAAGTCTTGACGGCGATTGCTTTCTCGGAAA
Source organism: Ignavibacteria bacterium (assembly GCA_947459425.1). GTDB lineage: Bacteria > Bacteroidota > Ignavibacteria > Kapaibacteriales > UBA4661 > PH2015. Next base: position 63,797 of record CANHDJ010000001.1, on the reverse strand, counting down.
ACGTCATAGCCGAGTCATAGTTGGAGAGCGCTTCGTAGCAATTTGCCAGCGTCATCGGCACGTCGGCATCAATGGTTGGCGTGTCGCGCTGAATGGCGGTGCGAAGGGCGAAAGCCGCATCCTGTAAGAGGTTCAGCGATTGGGCAGTGTCAGAAAAACGACCCGTTTGAAATGCCCGCAATATCGTTTGACCATAGCATTTTGCCGCATAGCAGACGTATCCGGGTCTGCCTTTGTACAAAGCAGCATCAAGAACCTTGTCGTAGCCTTGTTTAGTGTACGACAGCGCATTAGCATTATCTCCAAGTTGTTCATAGCACAAACCGATGTTGGTATAAAGTTGTGGGTCGTTGACGGAATCAATTCTTCGTGCCATTTCCAAGTGTTCCAGTGCCTCACGCATTAGAGGGGGCTTCATTAAAGGATTTGTTTCTGCCAGTGAGCGTTTGAGCAGTGCTTTGGCATAGCCGCTTTGCGCTTGATAGCTTTGGGGCGTAGCAAAGGCATCTGCTTTATTGAGCAATTCCTCGCTTTGCCAATCCGTTATTCGATTCAGTGCCAGTGAGCTATACGCGATAAACACCGCTCCCACCGCCGCAAACACCCATATCCGCTCACTTTTGAGCAACTGTACGAACAATACCACGAGTGCAAGAACCGATGCTACCGATGGCGTAAAAATAAAGCGCTCTCCCAACAACCCACCAACATAGATGAAAAGATTGGAAGCCAGCGCAATAGTGAAGGCAAAAAACCAAATGCAAAATGCCAAGAAATTGCGCTCCCGTGTCCGGGCAAAAGCGTAAAAAGCGAGTGAAAGACATACACCCAAGCCCAGAAGCGGCTTCCAGTCCGACCAATTCATAATCGGAATGACGTTGTAGGTGTAGCTATGAGAAAGCGTGAGCGGAAAAATCGCTTTGCCCAGATAGAGAAAAATAAGCCAGAAAGCAGTCGCCGAGCGCTCGGCAAAGCTGGCATTGACAAAAGGATTCGTCAGGGCAACCGAATAAAATGTCTCTTCAACGCGCCCCATCACGCCGAACCAAAGTCCCAAATAGCTAAGAGAAACCAGCACAACAGGCATACTGACTACCGCAATCTCCTTGAGGCGCAGAGCGGGGCGAAAAAAGTAAAGAGCAAGCGGAAAAATAGGCAGAAAACCAATCGCACTCTCTTTTGCCAACAGCCCCAAAGCGCAACAGAATGCCGCACCAAACCTCATGGGCAAAGAACCCGAGTCACTACTTTTGACAAGGAGCAAAAGCGCAGAAAGCATCCCCAGCAGCGCCAAAATCTCATCTCGACTTTTGATATTGCAGACAACTTCGGTATGAATCGGATGCACCACAAATAAGAGCGCCGTTAAGAAGGGAAGCCATTTCCGAAAGAATTGATGCTGTTTTGTTGTACCAGTTTCTTTGACAAGATTTCGCAGTAAAAAAAATAGTATCACGCTCAAAGCCGCATAAAGACTTAGATGGATGATATGTCCTGCTATGGGCTTATTGGGAAAAAATTCCCATTCGATAGCAAACATGATAAACGACAAGGGGCGATAGGTTTTACGCTGTCCCTCGCGCTTGACCTCTTGGTCAAAACCATAAAATGAGTCTTTCGTCAAGAGCGTCGGAATGCCCTGAAGTCCTTGCTTGACGACGGCATTATCCAGTATTGCCATCGAATCGTCAACCATATACCCGTAGCGAATGGTCTGCCCGTACAGCAGAAAAGCGGTAAAAACTATTGCGACCACTTGCCAGATAAGGGTTTTCCGCAATGTGGACTGCGATGCCAGTGGTGATTTTTGGGCAAGAGTTGAAGGCTTTGAGGTTTTCATATATTGGTTTTCTGTATCTTGAGCCAGAGTATTATGGCAAAGGCGTGATGCTGGTTATCATGCCGCATCTCAAGAAATGGTCGCTGGAGCGCGGTTTTTGGAATTGATTTTAGAGGTCTATCACGACAATCACGCTGCTGCGCGGGTTTATTTGAAATTTGGTTTTAAGAAGAAAATGATACTGATGCAAATGAGTTTGTAATGTGTCAGAAAATGCCTACCCTTCCACGCTGAATTCCACTCGGACAAGACGCTTGTAAAAGCGAAGTTCCGGCTGCGTTTCTCTGCCTTCTTCCTCGAATCCGCTTTCGCTAAATTTCCCTTGCAAAACAAGCCGTAGCGAGCTACGGGCAAGACCAAGTCGCGCGGCAAGAGCATCACAAAAAGCCATGGAAGGCTCTACATCGCTAAAATAGACTACAGCAGAGCGTTTGTTGGATGAGTCGCGTGGGAAGGTTATTGTTGGCGCATCTTGCGAAAATGCGATGGAATAAAGCCGCCTACCTGCCTGCACGGCGGTATTTTCAGGAACGACTTCTACTTCTACCTGTGGCACGTCGGAATTACGATTGCTAAGATCGGTTACGTCGAGTTTAAGCGACATCGCACTTCCCGTATTAGGCACAGAACCCTCTTCATCACTCATGTTCCAGACAATAGTGCGAGGAGAATCGTTTTTGCCGCGCACCATATTCAGCGTCTTAATTTCCGCTCCATCGAACTGCGAACATTCCAACACCCACTCTTTAATCCCCACTCCGGCGCGAATATTGAGGTCTATGCGCAAGCTGGAAGGATTTGCCGTTTTGACCATGCCGCGAAACTCCAAAGGACGCATAATTTCAGGATTGGAAGAACTAATGCGCACAGCGCGATACTCCGCTAATACTGCTTCGGGCGTGTTTTCGGGAAGCAAAATTTGCTCCGTATTTTCCTTGATTTGTTCTTGTACAATTCCCCATGCACCTCGCAAATACTCGCGTACAGAGCGTGTACGCTCTTGGGCGAGGTTTGTGTCATTCCGCTCCGAACCGACGGAGCAAATAATACCTGTGAGCGTTATTGTTGCTTGCGTTTGTTCTTGCAAGCGTTTACCGACAATATTCAGGAGTTGGTAATAGGAGCGTATTGGCTCTTGTTTGGCAAGCAGTTCTGTGCGAAAGCGTTTTGTTCCGTCTGCCGTCAAACGCCGATACCGTGCGGGAATCACGCTGGAACGCTTGGTAAAATACAGCATGGGGAGCCATTCTTGCGTCCGCACAGTTTGAATTTCGGCAATGCGAATAACAGGGCGTTCGAGTTCTTTGCCCATGTCATCAATACCAACGACACGCTGAATCGAAGCCGCAATGCCGCTTTGCTTCAATTCCCGTAGATCTTCCTGAATTTTCGCTCGCTCTGTGGCAACGGTGCGTTCGGCTTCTTGAATTTTTTGCAAGCGCAATTCAATTTCTGTCAAGGCATTTTCCCGCTCACGATAGTACCGAAGAGCGATTCCGCCGCGAATGCTGTTCACACGCCAATATTCGCCTGGCGCGTCCATTGCTTGGAAAATGTTGAACAAGCCCACATCAGCAAGGGCGCGAGCTTCAATCGAAAAAACCCGGTTTGTGCCAAATTCAAACTCCACACCAATCCCGCCGATGGCAGCAGCGTTAAAGTTCGCAATGCCCCAATTTCGGACTTCTGGTAATTCATCACGCTTTTCGCGGCGTGTGCGCAAGCCGTTTTCAAAGCCGCCATCGCTTTCTGCCAGCATTTCTTCACGCACATAGTAGTCTTTTCGGGAAATAATATCGCCGCGCAAACCCGCGTACAAATTCACGCCTTGGAATGGTGCCGGCAAAGGATTCGCGCGAAAGAGTATTTCCGCACCAATCGTATGCAAGTAGGTGTCCAGCCTACGCTGCGACACAAGAACAGCTTCCGAGCCGTCCGTGCGTCCGGCGGGCGTGCGCAAGGTGTCGGAAAAAATTGTTGCTTGCGGTAGAGCAACACGCAGATTTAATCCCGCACTCAGCCACGGCATAAGCGGAAGTTCTGCACCAATACTCCCTGCAAATCCCGTTCCCACACCGTATTTGAAGCTGTATGCTTGATTCGGCGAGGCGTTGTCAATTGTTTCGCGCACACCAAGCGGCATATTCAAAAACTGCACAGCGTGGAGTTGGCTTAAAAATTCCGCACTCGCGCTCAGACGCACCATTCTTGGGTTTGGTAGTGATTCTACTTGTGAAGATTGCGCAAAAACTTCTTGCATAAACGCTGTTTGCACAACAAGAATTGTTACAAAAAGGACTGTTACAAAAAGGACTGTTACAGAGCGCATAAAATCTAAAGTTTGTATGATAAAATACGACCCAAACACTTATCGAATAACCGAAACTACTCGCACCGTGCTGTATCCTGGCGTTTGCAAGCGCACAAAATACGTTCCTGCGGGAATATCGGATGTGTTCAAAAGCGCGTCGTATCTGCCTTCGGGCAACATTTCCGCATTCACTATTGTTTGGATTGTTTGCCCAAAAATGTTCAGAAGGCTGATGCTGACTATTGCGCTGTCAAAAATTTCATAAGAAATAGCAGCATTACCGGAAGCAGGATTGGGTGCAACAGAAGCAAGCGTTGGTGAGCGTTCTGAGCGGTAGAGCCGTGTTCCATCGCCGGTGAATAAGCCGCGTGCGTTGAAAACACCGCTCGACGGCATAATCACAATCGCATCTGACGGCGTAGTTTGGATGTTTGTCAGCATAAGTGGTGTGGCTGCGCTATTGCCCAAGACGGCGCGGAGGCGAACCCGTGCAAGTGGCATTCCTACTGCATTTATGAGCGGAAATTCTATTGGCAAAATTCGTTCACCATTTGCCACGGTGGAGCGTTGGCGTTCCTGTTCGGTAATCGGCATGAGCATCGAAGCATTAAAGCGCAGAAAGCCGCTTACCCGCTTTGTTCCACGCAAGTCGCCCGCAAGTGAGCGCAGAATAATCGGCACTTCGACCGTATCACCCACACGGGCTTGGAGTGTGTCGGGGATTTCCAAAACAGCGCGTGGCGCGGTGGAAGGAAGTTGCAAAGACGACGTGATCACGGCTCCACCGCGCAATCCTGCGTAGAGTTCCGTGCCATTAGCGGAGAAAATCGAATATACCTGCGCTTCACCCCCTGCAATGCCGTCATTCACTTCTTCCCATGAATCGCCATTGTCTAAGGTGCGCCAAATGCCCTTGCCATCGGTTGCCACATACAAGATACCGCCCACAATCTGCATGGATGTTAAGGGTTTTCCGACAAGAATGGGAAAAGTGCGCAAGCGTTCCCAGCTCGAACCGTTATTGCGACTGCGATACAGACCGTCGAATGTTCCGACGAATATTACTCCCGATGCGTCCACAATCATTGAATACGCAACTTCTGCATTCGCATTATTCGCCTCAAGTACCATTTTACGCCATGTTAAGCCGTTATCGTCGGAGCGATATACGCCATTGCCAAGCGTTGCCGCAAAAATGCTTTCGCCTAGCCCCTCCGCAATTGCCGCCACAGGGGTTACAGCATCTTGAATTGCTGCCAAACGCCATCCGAAGCCATTTTGTGAGACCCAGACGTGTCCGTTGCCACTTCCCGCGTACAGGGCACGTTCTGTTTGCAAAAGCCCATAAAACGAATTACGATTCTGCGCGGCATTTCGTGGAAAGCCTATACTATCGGTCAATACTTGTGTCCACGTCAGCCCATTATCTGCCGAGCGATACACGCCGGGAATAATGCCGCTTTCCGGTTCGTAGGCATCAAAGGATGTTGCAAACGTAACACCGGAACGCGAAACAAAATTGAAGAGCGACCGCGCTGTTAAGCCGTTATTTGCTAATTGCCACGTAAAGCCGTTGTCAGCAGAACGAAAAACACCGCTGCCGAGTGTTCCGGCAAGCAGAAAGCCTCGTATTTCCTTGATTGCCGTTACCACGCCGCCCGTCAGTCCTGTCGAAACAGGCTGCCATAGTTCGCCGCCGGTGGTCGAGCGATACACGCCCACGCTTGTACCGGCGTAGAGTTCCACATCGTTTGCAATGAGCGATGAAATTTTTGTATCCGCCAAGCCGCGTACAACGCGCTTCCACGTTGTGCCGCCATCGTTCGAGCGGAAAACGCCGTCGTTCGTGGCAGCAAAAATTCCTGCGCGGCTTGCGGCAAGTTGCGTTACGGTATCGCGCACCAAATCGTTATCGCGGAGCGTTTTTTGCACCCGTTCCCACACCTGTGCGTTTTGTTTGCGAAAGAGTCCATTTCCTGCCGTTGCCACAAAAACACTTGTATCGGTGCGGCTTGCAGCCCACTCCGTGATGGATGTTACTTGTGCAGTGCTGGCTTGGAAGGTTTGTTCATTTTGCCACGTTGCGCCGTTATCCTCAGAAACAAGTATTTGTGAGGCTTGAGAGGTGTTCCGATTTCCTGCTGCAAAAATTCGTCGGCTCACTGGCGAAGCAAAAACGGTTGTAAGGCGAAGGCTGTCAAAGCGGCTTGATTGCACACGTTCCCATGCGTCGCCGTCGTTTGAAGAGCGGAACATTTGTCCATTTGAGACTACAAATATCGTATCTCGGCGAACGGAAATACTTTCAACGGAGTTATTTGCAAGGGCTGGTGCGCTTTTGAACCATGTTCGCCCGCCGTCTTTGGAGGCAAAAAAGCCTTGCGCCGTTCCAGCAAATGCGGTGCGATTGGACGAAGCGAGCGTTTGAATAACAAGTTCGCTGTTTGCATTCAAACCCGAAGCAGCCTGTAACCATGCGGCTCCAGAGGCATTGCTTCGGTACACACCTGTCAAAGTTCCAGCCAGAATCGTATTGTTTGGTGCAAAGGCAAGACTGCGGACTTGTGCGCTAAAGGGACCGTTTGCAGGTCGCCAAAACACCGCCGGAGTAGCTTGTGCGCTGATGGGAAGGGTGAGTTCCCGTGCGCCGTTGCTCACGCGAATTTGCCCTGAAACCTTTCCTACGGCATTCGGTTGGAAGCGTATTTGCACAGAAATTGTGCTACTTCCCGCTTGATTGCTGCTTGCTTGAAGCATGGAAGCGGAAATGCGCAGAGTATCGGAAAATGTAGCGTTGGCGGTATTCAACGCAAGGTGAAACGGGGAAGATGTCGTCAAAATAAGTGGAAATGCGATGTCGGAAGGCGTAATGCTTATACGCGCTTCGGTGGACGTTCCGAAAAGAATCGGCGCGAAGGTGGGCATGGGCTGCGAAACGAGAATCTGCGAAGCACTGCTGCTGGAGAGGTAGTCCAGTTGCCAACCGCTTTCTTCAGCAGAAGCGTTGGTTTGAAAACGCAATAGCACCGCCCCGCTCGACACAACTATCGGCGCAGGAAGCAATTGCCCGCTCAACCTTGCCACAACAGGCGCAGTGGTGTCGCCTCCGGCATAGACCGTCAAAATATCTGCATTGATTTCGGTCGAAAATTGCGCAAAGCTAAGGCGAATAACACGACCATTTATTGGCTCAATAAGCCAGAAACAGTCTTGGTTTGGACCGTATGTTGGAATGGGATTAGAGCGGTCTGCAATGCGTCCCGATGGCAGGGTAAATCGTTGAAAAGTGCATGAGTTTTGGGCTTGCAGTCCCATATTGTTTAGAAAAAGATTCATCAGCAGACAAACGAATAATACCCGCACGGGAATATGATGACCAAACGAAAAACGGCACGAAGACCTACACTGATTCATTGCTCAATGGAAATTGGTAATGGCTTAAACGTTGAGTTGAGGTGATACTATCCTGACGAAAAGCAGGAGTTATTATTGGAATCGTTATATTGGTAGGGACAGCCATCAAGCGTGGAGCATGAATATTTGCCAATTAATGCCTGTTAGCCGCATAAAATCTACACTCCCCGCGTATCGGGGTGCCAAATAAATTTGTGCATTTGTAATTGAAAACGGACATCCAAGCGGTCTTCCAATATCCATTCAACAATTTGCCGATATTCAACCGTGCCGAATACTGGCGAAAACAGCACAGATGCCGCTTTACGGGGCAAATCATATTCGCGGGTTATTCCCCGCGACCACTCATAATCCTCACGCGAACCAATCACAAATTTCACCTCATCATGCGGGCGCAGAATGGTCAAATTATGATAATTATTTTTCGGCATCATCTTGGAACTAGGCGTTTTCATATCAAGTATCCGAATGACACGCTCGTCCACAAGACTTGTGTCCACGTGTCCGCCTGTTTCAACGGCAACAGTAAAGCCTTTATCGCAGTAGTATTTCATCAGCGCAAAGACATTCGGCTGTTCAAGCGGTTCGCCGCCTGTAAACTCCACAAAACGGCATCCATACTCGCGTACACGCTGGTCTATTTCTGCGCCCGTCACCGAAAGCCCGCCACTTCTGCGGTCAATAGCATATTTGGTGTCGCAATAAGAACAGCGCAATTTACAGCCGTGCAGCCGCACAAAAACACAGGGCAATCCCGCCCGTGTACCTTCGCCCTGCACCGAAAAAAAAATTTCATTGAGGTCGAAGGGGAGCGAAAGCGGGTCGGAGGCAAGTATTGATCGGTGCTGGTCGGGTGTGAGCGTGAGAACAGGTTGCATAAAGAAAAAGACTCGTGGACAAAAAATGAGCGTTAATACTTGTAAAACCCGCGTCCTGCTTTCTTTCCAAGGTAGCCTGCCGCAACCATCTTCCGCAACAGCGGGCAAGGGCGATATTTGCTGTCACCTAGTCCATCGTGTAGCACTTCCATAATTGCCAAGCACGTGTCTAATCCGATAAAATCAGCCAACGTCAGCGGTCCCATTGGGTGATTCATGCCAAGTTTCATCACGGTATCAATATCTTCGACACTGGCGATATTTTCCATTACGCAGTAAATGGCTTCATTAATCATCGGCATCAAAATCCGATTGGAAATAAAGCCCGGATAATCCTGCACACACACCGTTGTTTTGCCGATTTTTTGTGCTAATTCTTCCGTCGTGGCAAACGTTTCTTCGGTTGTGGCGATACCGCAAATAATCTCGCAGAGCTTCATCATCGGCACAGGATTGAAAAAGTGCATACCGATAATATTGCCCGGACGCTTGGTAAATGCTGCGATTTCGGTAATGGAAATGGAGGAGGTGTTCGTCGCAATAATCACATCCGGCGGGCAGTTTTCGTCCATGGTGTGAAAAAGCATACTTTTCAACTGTTGATTTTCCGTTGCCGCCTCAATAACAAAATCTGCCGTTTTGCAAGCCTCAATGATGCTGGTAGAGGTTTGCAGATGCGCCAGCGTGGAGGACTTGTCTTCAGCGCTCAGTGCGCCTTTTTTCACTTGACGGTCAAGATTTCCGCCAATCGTTTGAATGGCGCGGTCGAGATATTCCTGCTTTACGTCCACCATCGTTGTTGTATAGCCATGTTGCGCAAAGGTGTGTGCAATACCGTTGCCCATCGTGCCAGCACCGACAACGACGACGTTTTTAATAGCATCAAGATTCATAATCGTTTTGGGGAAAATGGTGAAAAAAAATTTGGTAACTAGTCAGGTTGCGAGGGTCTCGCTGCCTTGAGTGAGGCTCTCGCACGAAACCTGAACAGTTGCGAAAAATTGAAAATAATCTGTCTTGCATCAAGCAGGTTTAATCTTCCCGAACAGCTTCCAAGAGGCGTTCCGGCGTGATAGCCACAATGCCCGGCTCCTCGCAAACAGCCCCAGCCGCACAATTCGCCAGCGCCGAAGCCTCGACAATTCCTGCTCCGGCAGCCACCATCGTTGCCAGCGTTGCAATGGTCGTGTCGCCAGCACCGGAAACATCAGCAACATGGCGAGCTTTGGTGCTTACGCTAGAGACCGTGCCATTCTTCTCAAACAACATCATGCCTTGCGCACCGAGTGTGATAAGGACGTTTTCGCATTGCAAACGCTCAAGCAATGTTTTTCCTGCTTTGCGGACATCGTTGTCGTTGGCAAGCGAGAATCCAAGAGCATCTTGGGTTTCTTTTTTATTCGGTTTGAAGAGCGTAACGGCGCGGTATTCAAAGAAATTGGCGAGTTTGGGGTCAACAAAAATCGGTAATGAGCATTCTTTTGCAAAAGCGATGACGGATTGTAGCAGAAACGGCGTAATCACACCTTTGTTGTAATCTTCGAGAATAATTCCCGCAAGCGCATCACCTTCTTTGTGAAGCGCTGCTAGAAGGCGCTCTGCAACGGCATTGTCAATGGGAGTTTTGATTTCGCGGTCAAGCCGCGTGATATGCTGATTATTGCCCAAAACACGTGTTTTCACGGTTGTTGGGCGTGTTGTATCAGTAACAATACCGCCTGTGGTCATGCCGGATGCCCGCAGCAAATCCAGCACGGTATTTCCCGACGAATCCTCGCCAATTAAGCCCAACATAAACGGCTCTGCTCCAAGCGATTGTAAATTCGCCGCGACATTCGATGCGCCGCCCAGATGCGCAGACTCGCGCTCAATATCAACGACCGGAACAGGTGCTTCGGGCGAAATGCGTTGCACCGAACCCCAAAAATAGCGGTCGAGCATAATATCGCCGACAACAGCAATGCGCTTTTGTGCGGCAGAAGCGAGAAGTTCACGGGTGCGGTTTTCTGTGAGAGTGTGCATACAAGAAGATTGAAGGACAACATCAAAAAAACGGTCAAAACAGGGTGCAAGTTACGTCCAAAATATCATCTGGGGCAAACTTTTTCTTCGTCAATTCTTTGTGAGAAATTTTCCATTCTTCCAGTGGTGCAAAATTTCTGTCATACCGACAGAAGGCTTTGAATAAAGTGTTTTCTTGCGTATTTTCCCGCATCTGCTTTTCCACATTTGTCGGTGTGCAATTTCTCAGTACTGCCATTGGAAAAATATTGTCCGCAAAACCTTTTCATCTAATCGTGTATTGTTACACATTTTCACGGAGATTTCTATGAACGTATTGCTTCGTCGTTTTGAGCGGCATCCAGCATTGGTACACGCCTTTGCTGCTTTTGCACTCATTGCCTTCCTTTTTTCCACACCTGCTTTTGCCCAAAAAGCAACGCTTAGTGGGAAAATTACCGATAAAAAATCGAAAGACCCCATTTCGGCAAAGATCACTGTTCCTTCAGCAAAAACGGGCGCAGTTGCGAAGCTGGACGGTACGTATTCGCTCTCGCTGCCTGCCGGCACACACCAGATGATTATCACTTTCCCGTTGTATAAAACCGTCAAAAAAAGCGTTACCGTCCAAGCAGGCGATACGCAGACGCTGGATATTACGATGGAAGAAGATTTGGTGGGTTTGAGTGAGATTGTGGTTATTGGTACGCGCCGCTCAGACCGCACCGTTGTTGAATCTCCGGTAGCTATTGATGTGATTTCTGCTCAGGAAATGCGCCAAAGCGGTCTAACCGAAACTAGCCAGATGATTCAAATGGCAGTACCGTCGTTTAACTTTCCGCGTACATCTATTTCTGATGGAACGGATGCTGTACGTCCAGCAACGATACGCGGTTTAGGACCTGATCAATTACTTGTTCTTGTCAATGGCAAGCGCCGTTATGCATCTTCGCTTATTAACGTCAACGGAACGGTTGGACGCGGTTCTGCGGCGGTAGATTTGAACGCTATTCCCGCAAATATGATTGAGCGGATTGAGGTTTTACGCGATGGTGCTGCTGCTCAGTATGGCTCAGATGCTATCGCAGGTGTACTCAACGTGATTTTGCGCTCTGATGCAGCATTTAATCTCACCGGAACAGTCGGTCAAAATACTGTTGGCGACGGACGAGTGATTGATATTGGTGCGAATGTGGGGCTTGCACTGCCTAATGCGGGAAGTCTGCATATCGGTGCCACCTTCCGTACTCGTGATTCTACCAATCGTTCGGGTGGAGATTTCCGCCAACAATATCTTCTTGCAACCGACCCTCGCAACCCAACAAGTGATCGCGCTACGCATCCGATTAACCATTGGTGGGGTGATGGTAAAACGCAAGATGTCGGCGGTTTCTTGAATTTGAATTTGCCAATCAATGAACTCTTGAATGTCTATGCTTTTGGCGGGTATATGTACCGCGAAGTATTTGCTCCGGGTTTTTTCCGTCGTCCGTTTGATAATCGTAACGATACTCGTGTTTACCCGAATGGTTTTCTTCCGTTAATCAATAGTAAAATCAATGATTTATCGGGCGCAGTCGGCGTAAAAGGCGGTGTTGATGGATGGACGTACGATTTGAGCAATACATATGGACAGAACTCCTTCAATTTCAATGTTATCAATTCGTGGAATGCTTCGCTCGGTACAAATAGTCCGCGCAATTTCAATTCTGGCACACTGTTTTATCAACAGAACTCGACCAATCTTGATATATTCAAATCCCTGGAAATTGGTCTTGCAGCACCGCTTAGTTTGGCATTCGGAGGGGAATTCCGCTTGGAATCGTATCGTATTATCGAAGGTCAGCCAGAATCATGGTGGAATCAAGCGAATAACTCCGGTGCAACAAATCCGCCCAATATTACGGTTCGCGTTCCGGCTACACAAGATGGTGCAGGTGGTATCCCTGCGGCAGGTGCGCAGGTGTTCCCCGGATTTAAGCCGTCGGATGCGACAAACACCCAGAATGCTAACCGCAATAACCTCTCGCTTTATCTTGACCTTGAAACCAAGCCTATTCAGCAACTTCTTTTGAGTGCTGCTGCACGCTTTGAGAATTACAGCGACTTTGGTCCTGCCTTGAATGGTAAGTTTGCCTTCCGTCTTGAGCCTGTCGAGAAAATTGGCATTCGTGGTGCGGTTAGTACAGGCTTCCGTGCGCCGTCGCTTCAGCAGAACTACTTCTCTGCTACGGCGACAAATTTCATAGGTGGTATTCCTTTCGATATTGCTACCTTCCCAGTTAGCTCGCCTGCAGCAAAAGTACTTGGCGCTCAACCCTTGAAACCTGAGCGTTCATTGAACATTAGCGGTGGTATCACGCTTGATCTGATTGAGAATTTCTCCTTCACGGCTGATTACTACTATATCGGTATCACAGACCGTATTGTATTGACAGGTAATTTTACTGTTGCTGGGGTTCGTAATCTTTTAGCAGCGAATGGCTTGCAGGGTATCGGCGGAGGACGCTTTTTCACCAATGCTGTCGATACTCGCACAAATGGTGTGGATGTAATTGTGCGTTATGGTGTGACCTTGCCTGAAACAGCAGGGCAACTCCGCTTTACACTTGGTGCAAATATTACTCGCAATGAAGTTACACGCATTTCATCTGTTCCTATGGCGCTTTCATCCGTTTATGCATCCACAGATCCTGTTCCGACGCTCTTTGACCGCGTAGAGCAAACCCGCATTGAGCTTGGTCAGCCTCAAAGCAATATCCAGTTTACAATTAACTACGACAATAAAAATTGGAATAATTTCTCCGTGATGCTTCGTAATATTCGTTTTGGTGACGTGACCACAGCCGATATTCCTCCTGCCACGACAACAGACCGCACCGTTACACCAGCTATTGTAACGCCTGTTCCGCCTTCTGTCTTTGACCAAACGTATGCAGCGCAAATTATTACCGACCTTGATGTTTCTATGGATATTATTAAAGGCGTTCGCTTGGGTATTGGCGCAAATAATTTGCTGGATGTATATCCAAATACCGTTATAGATCAGCGCTTTGTTGTTAATCCCAATCGCCCTATGCTCGGCAACGGTCAGCCAAACTATGTAAACTCTGGGAGTGTGAATGGCGCAAACGCTGTTGTTCGCTATCCAAACATCGTTCCGTTTGGCGCAAATGGCCGTTTTGTCTATGCACGGTTGTCTTTCACTTTCTAACATCGCACAAAGTATTTCAATAAACAAACGGGCTTCGTACCAATGAGTACGAAGCCCGTTTTTTTGTTGTCAAATGCTCTACAATCAAGCACTGATGCGCCCAATGCTGTGATACTCGAACCCTGCATCTGCCATTTTCTGCACATCGAAGAGATTGCGTCCATCGAAAATGATTGGCGCATTCATGGTGCTGGAAAGTCGCTTCATATCAGGTTTGCGGAACTCGCTCCATTCGGTGACGATGACGAGTGCGTCAGCTTTTTCCGCACTTTCATACATTCCTGCGCCATAATTGAGGCGGTCAGCGAAACGGTCGCCGTAATACCGCTCCGCACCGTCGATGGCTTCGGGGTCGTAAGCAACCACGCTTGCGCCTGCTGCGAGAAGGCGGTCAATAATTTTGAAGGATGGCGCTTCCCGCGTGTCGTCGGTATTGGGCTTGAAGGCAATCCCCCAAACTGCGATGCGCTTGCCCGTCAAATTATTGCCCAAGCGAGTAATAATGCGGTTTCCGAAGCGTTCTGTTTGGCGAAAATTTGCTTCTTCGGTGGCTGCCACCAAGCCAAGGGTGATACCAACCTGCTCGGCAGAGGTTTTTAGCGCCCGAACATCTTTCGGAAAACAGCTTCCGCCATAGCCAACACCAGCAAAGAGAAAGCGCTTTCCAATGCGGTTGTCCGCACCAATCGCCATACGCACAGACTCAATGTCTGCGCCAACGGTTTCGCAATACCCCGAAAGTTCGTTCATAAACGAAATACGCATTGCCAGAAACGCATTTGCCGCATATTTGGCGATTTCAGCGCTTTTGGTATCTAGCACGTAAATAGGATTGCCACTGCGAGTAAAAGGTTCGTAAAGGTCGCGCATAGTCTCGGCGCTTGCATTGTTGCTTGTTCCGACGACAATACGGTCAGGCTTCATAAAATCTTCTACCGCAAAGCCTTCTCGCAAAAATTCGGGATTGCTGACGACATCAAAATGCCCACTTGGTGCGGTTTCCAGAACAGCATCCCGCACTTTATCGGATGTGCCGACAGGCACGGTGCTTTTGTTGACGATGATTTTGAAGTCAGCAATAGAATTCTTCGTCAGAATCGTTCCAATCGTCCGCGCCGCGCCCAGTACGTGCTTGAGGTCGGCAGAGCCATCTTCATCGGGCGGCGTGGGGAGGCAGAGAAAGAGAATTTGTGCGCTTTGGACAGCTTCTTCGAGATTGGTCGTGAAGTGCAAGCGCTTTTCGCGGATATTCCGCTCAAAAAGGTATTCTAAGCCGGGTTCATAGATGGTGACTTCGCCAGAGCGCAATTTCTCTACCTTGGTTGCATCAATATCAACGCAAATAACCGTATTGCCGGTTTCGGCAAAACACGTTCCTGTAACAAGCCCGACGTAGCCTGTGCCGATAATGCCGATGGTATATGCCATTCGTGAAAATTACTTGGTGGACAAAACAATGTTGCCTTGTATCCTGAACGTGGTCAGAGATTGTCATACGCAGCACCCACCCGACGGCAGCGTACTTGTACTCCTCAGAGCCGCCGGACGGGAAGAATTTATGACCTTCTTTCGTATAGCATCCTCAAGGATGAATCCGATAAATCATACGCGGATACGGATTTGTCTCGCGGATATGCTCTGCACCCGTTATCCACTTCACCGTGCGCTCCAAACCAAGCCCGAAGCCGCTATGCGGTACACTTCCATACCGACGCAAATCCAAGTACCATTCAAAACTTTCGAGCGGTAAGTCGTGTGACAAAATCCGCTCTTTCAGCGCCTCGAAATCGTCTTCGCGCTGCGAGCCGCCAATAATCTCGCCCGCACCTTCAGGAGCAAGCATATCCATTGCCAAGGCGACTTTCGGGTTTTCGGGGTCGCGCTTCATGTAGAATGCTTTTACTTCCGTTGGGTAACGGTGAACGATGCACGGCTTCTCGAATTGTTGCATGAGCGCTTCTTCCTGTGGTGCGCCAAAATCCTCGCCCCAAGGAAAGTCAATCTGAATTTCCGTGCCGTCTGGCTGCTTTCTGTTGAGTTTGACGTTGTTCTTGTTCAGCCATTCTACGGCTTCGGTGTAGGACATACGGTGGAATGGGCGTTTGACTTTCTCCAACTTCGTAATGTCGCGTCCCAGTGTGGCAAGTTCCGGCTGGCGGTGCTTCAGAACGGTCTGCACGATATATTCTACGAAGTCTTCTGCCAAATCCATATCGTCGGCAAGTTCAAAAAATGCCATTTCTGGTTCAACCATCCAAAACTCGGTCAAATGGCGGCGTGTCTTGGATTTCTCGGCGCGGAAGGTTGGTCCGAAAGTGTAAATTTTTCCTTGTGCCATCGCTGAAGCCTCGCCGTAGAGCTGTCCCGACTGTGATAAATATGCCTTACCCAAATCGAAATATTCTGTTTCAAAGAGCGTGGAAGTGCCTTCGCACGCCGCCGGCGTGAGAATCGGCGAATCCATGAGCGTAAAGCCGTTGCCATCGAAAAAATCACGAATTGCTTTGACAATCGTTGCCCGAACCCGCATGATTGCGTGTTGGCGGGTGGAACGCAGCCACAAATGGCGGTTTTCCATTAAGAAAGCGTCACCATGTTCTTTGGGCGTAATAGGATAGTCTTTGGTGAGGCTCCAAACGGTAATTTCTTTCACATCTACTTCCACACCAGACGGAGCGCGTTCTTCCGCACGAACTGTGCCAACGATGCGAATGGAGCTTTCTTGCGTCAGGGATTTCGCAGTTTCAAAGACTTCTTCCGCTACGTTGGGCTTAAAAACAACGCATTGGACGATGCCGGAGCCGTCGCGGAGTTTGATAAATTGGAGTTTGCCTTTGCCTGTGGTGTCGTGAACCCAGCCGTTAAGCGTTACTTCCTGTCCGACGGCTTCGGAAAGCCGTTCAATGGTTTGGAATGATTTGTATGCTGATGCCATAAATTTGGTAAAAAGTAAAACAGAATGGTAGTCGTTGAAGAAGATTGTATGCGGCTTTCAAAGCATTGACGGTTATTCAAGGGAGAGTAATTTTTCATCAACCCACGCCGCCAGCGCCGCTTTTGAATGTGTGTGTGTTTGCTGCATAATGTCTAAAGACCAAGCATTGATGCGGTCTCGGCGCATGAGACGCTCTAATTCTTCCGGTGAGTATTTGCCGTCGGCAATCTCGACACTTGCTGCGGAAAGCGCTTGGATAAAGGCTTCGTCAATATATGAAGCCCATTCCTCTGCGTGAATATACGGACTGCGCTTATTGTCCATGACGTTGAGCGCTTTGATTTGCATTGCGGAATCTCGAATGGAATGTCGCCAAGAATTGGTCATACGTCGCTCTACATCTGCTTTGATGAGGTGCATCACCAGCCGCACCAAATATGATTCGATAGTATAAATGACTGATTTTCTACTCATAGACTCAAGTTCATCCAAGAGCGCAAGAGCATCGCTGGTGCGACCTTCAAGAATAGATTGGCGTAAATCAATGATTTCTTGCATGATTATTCGTGAGTCGTTGGTGGTTCGGGCGCATCTTTGCGTTCCTGCACTTCGTCGCGCACCTGTTTTGCAAAGGCGCGTAAGGTTTGCATTTGCTTCCGAAGCCTGATTCCGGCTTCTTTATTGCCCTTATCGTAGAACTTCGTAAAGTCCTTTTCAAAGGTGCGAATAAGCGCTTGAAGTTCTTCGTAGCGGGTCATTAGGAATAATCAAAAGTGTGGCTTTTGTGTAGGCGGTTTGTTGCAGAATTCGATGCAAGATACGCGTTTTTTAGGGTGCAAGCAATATCAATGAGGAAATTGTAAGCGGTAAATAGTCCTACAACCCGCTCAAAAACTCATTCCCGTACTTCCAAATATCTCCTGCCCCCAGCGTCATCACAATATCACCTTCGCGGGTCATATCGCGGAGTATTTGAGGAATATCCTGCTTATTTGGCACGTACTGAACGTGGCGGTGTCCGAACTGCCGTGCGGCATTGGCGATGATTTCCCCTGTAATGCCGTCAATAGGTGCTTCGCGGGCTGGATAAACGTCCGTAATAATGAGATGGTCTGCATCGCCGAAGGATTTACCAAAATCCGTGCAAAAATCACGTGTTCGCGTGAAGGTGTGCGGTTGAAAAACGCAGATTACACGCCGTTTCCAGCCCTTCCGAGCGGCTTCCAGCGTGGCGCTGACTTCCGACGGATGATGCGCGTAATCATCAATCACCATGATACCATTTTTTTCGCCCTTGATCTCAAAGCGCCGATAAACACCCGAAAAACCATCCAAGGCACTGCGAATATCTTCCACACTCACACCAAGCTCAAGTGCAACCGTTATTGCGCCAAGTGCATTGCGGACGTTGTGTAAGCCGGGAATGTTGATGCGGATTTGCCCCAATTCCTGCCCGTGCTGCATAAGTGTAAAGTCTGATGAACGCTCGCTGTGCGTGATATTGACGGCACGCACGTCGCATTGAGGCGACAGCCCGTAGGTCAGCACTTTTTTGTTGATATTCGGCAGCACTTCCATTACGCCCGGATTGTCCAAACAGACAGCTACAAGCCCGTAAAATGGTGTTTTGTTGGCAAACTGTGCAAAGGTACGCTTGATGTCGTCAAAATCAGCATAAATATCCAAATGTTCTGCCTCGACGTTGGTAATAACGGCAATCGTCGGAAGCAACTGCAAAAAGGAGCGGTCGTATTCATCTGCTTCCACAACCGTCCATTCGCCGCGCCCCAAACGAGCATTTGTGCCACCCAAGCCGCTAAGTTTCCCGCCGACAATCACCGTCGGGTCAATACCACCTTTCATCAAAATCAAGCCAACCATTGATGTAGTCGTCGTTTTACCGTGCGTTCCGGCGATAGCGAGGCAGTATTTCAAGCGTGTTACTTCGGCAAGCATCTCAGCACGGCGTATAATCGGGATTTTGCGACGTTGCGCCTCAACGGTTTCGGGGTTTTCGTTGATTCTGACGGCGCTTGAATACACGACGGCTTCTGCACCTTCGATATTTTCTGCGCGATGCCCCTCAAAAATCGTTGCACCCAGCGAAGCAAGATGATTGGTAACTTCGGACTTTTGCAAATCCGAGCCGCTGACGGTAAAGCCTTGATCAATAAGAATTTCTGCGATACCGCTCATGCCGATACCGCCGATGCCGACGAAATGAATCCGTTGGAGTTTTGAAAACATAACAGGAACAATAAGGAGGAAAGTGCTGTGTGCTGAATCGTCAATGCTGTTAGAGGCGGTCTGCCAGAGGCGTTGCGGTTGGTACGCTCACGATGACAGTCGTTTCTTGATTCAAAACGCTTTGTATCGTGATTGAACCATTATAGATTTCGAGAAGTTTTTTGATAATTGCCATACCCAAGCCCGCGCCTTGCTGCTCGTTACTAATACGGTCAAATTGTGCGAATGGTACGCCGAGATTGGGAATATCGCTGTCATTGATACCGCAACCTTTGTCGTTGACGCAAAGGTGATACATTGAGCCTTCGACTCTGCCCGTCACCGTAATTGGTGAGCCGGATTTCGAGAATTTGAGGGCATTGCTGGCAACTTCTTGGATAATTTTGTAAATATCTTTGCTGTCCATCGAAATTTCTGAATCCTCGACGGCAATATTCAAATCGCCTGTGCGTTCAATATCGGTGGCTTGCATATTAAAAATATCTTCGACCATACCCAAAATGCCACCTTCGGTCATTTGCTTGCGCAAAAGAGCAACCTCATTGGGCTTAGAAGCAATATTCTGGAGTTGTGTGAAGACGAGAAAGTTTTCCGTGAGATGCCGCAGACGCTCGGCAGAAATCCGAATGTCGTGTGCAATGCCTTCTAACTCCGCATAATCAACGCCACGACCATTTTTGATGTCGTTGGCGACCATATCAATCATGTCGGTAGAGGAAATAATTCCCGTCAGCGGTGTGCGGAACTCGTGTGGCAAAGCATAGCTTATGTTCGCACCAAGTTTGTCAACGATGATGCCCACTTCGCGCCCAATTTTCTCCTCAATATCTTGTGCTTTGGCAAATTGCGTATTGACGGCGTTGATAAGTTCATCAGTCGTGAAGGGCTTTGTTAAGTAGTCATTCGCACCAAGCTCCATCCCGCGCCGCATATCGGCTTTCTCCGCTTTTGCGGTGAGAAAAATAAAGGGGACAGTACGAATGCCGTCGGTCTTGCGTATCTGCTCCAAGGCACCGAATCCATCCAAACGCGGCATGGAAACGTCGCAAAGAATGAGGTCGGGGTGTTCTGATTTTGCTTTTTCTAGTCCCGCCAAGCCGTCTTCGGCGGTCATGGTCTCATAACCCTCGAATTGAAGGGTTGTGGCAATATCTTCACGGATAAAGTCCGTATCGTCTATGACAAGAATCTTTTTCATAGCACTGCTCATGGTAAAGCAAGATGTGAACGGGAGAGGAGTTGAGGAAAGATGAAGAATAAAGACTGTCGAGCCTTCACAGTGACTTATTTCTTCGTTGCTTTCGCTTTGCCATTTGCTGCCGCTTTGGGGGCGGCGGGCTTTTTGGCGGTTGTTTTTTTCGTTGTTGATTTTTCGGAACTTGCTGCTTTTGCCGATGCTTTTTTCTTCTTCGGTTTTTCTGGGTCGAGGCTAATATCACCTGCCAGCGCCAGACATTCCTGCAAGGTCAATTCTTCGGCAGCCGTGCCTTTCGGCAATTTAACTTTTTGCTTGCCTATCGCCAAACAATGACCCCAACGGTCTTTCAAAACTCGCAGAATTGCGCCCGTTTCGAGGGTAAATTCTTTGATAATTTTGTCGCTATCGGCTTTGCGTTTTGCTAATAACAATTCCACAGAGCGTTCCGGCGTAATTGTGTAAGGGTCGTCGGTTTTTGTCAGCGAATAAAAATTATCATCGTGCAAAATGTATGGACCAAAGCGCCCTAGCGCCACTTTCATATCTTTGCCCTCGAACTGCCCGACAATACGCGGCAATCGGAACAGCGTCATCGCCTCGTCCAGCATAATCGTCTGAAGCGATTGACCGGGGCGGAGGCTGGCAAATTTCTTTTCGGGGTCTTCTGGTTCGCCGATTTGCGCCACTGGACCGTATCGCGCCATGCGAACATAAACATTTTTTCCACTTGCGGGGTCAATGCCCAGCAGTCTGTCGGTACGCTCAGTAAAGAGCCGCAATGCCTCTTCCAAGGTAATACTCTCTAACGATTGTCCCGCACGAAGATTGGCGTATTTTTTTTCCTCGTCGGCAGGATCGCCGATTTGTACCACTGCGCCGTAGCGGGCAAGCCGCGTATAGACATTGCGTCCACTTTCGGGGTCTTGTCCCAAAAGTCTCTCGCCACTTTGCCTGTCGGCACTTTGGACGGTATTCTCAACAATTGTGTGAAACGGAATATAGAAATTTTCTATCATCTTGCTCCACACTTTTTCACCACGCGCAATTTCGTCGAACTCTTTTTCTACCGTTGCGGTGAAATTATAGTCCATAATTTGGTCAAAATGCTTGACCAAAAAGTCCGTAACGAGCATCCCTACGTCGCTGGGGAAGAGTTTGTTTTTTTCGGCACCATAATTTTCCGATTCTGTGCGCTTCGTAACGACGTTGTTTTGCAGGGTGAAAATTGTTACATCGCGCTTCTTTCCTTCGCGTTCTTCCTTCACGACGTAGCCGCGCTTCTGAACAGTGGAAATCGTCGGGGCGTAGGTAGAAGGGCGACCAATGCCGAGTTCTTCCAATTTTTTCACGAGACTTGCTTCGGTATAACGCGGGGATGGCTTTCCGAAGCGCTCTGTGGCGGTCATTTGCTTGAGTTGTAGGATTTCGCCCTGCTTCAAGGGTGGCAAAATCCCCTCGTCATCGCCGTCATTTTCCTCGTCGGTGGATTCGAGATACAATTTCAAAAAACCGTCGAACTTGATAACTTCGCCTGTGGCGGTGAGTGTTTCCGGCACAGTGGAAATGCTGACGGTGGCAAGTGTGCGCTCTATCTGCGCGTCCGCCATTTGTGAGGCAACGGCGCGTTTCCAGATGAGTTCGTACAGGCGCACTGCTTTCGCATCCACATCGCCCGTAGCAGCAATGGCGCGGCGAGTGAAGTCCGTCGGGCGAATGGCTTCGTGTGCTTCTTGGGCGGAATCGTTTTTGGTAACGTATTTTTGCGGATTGCTGTATTCGGCACCGAAACTGTTAGTAATGGCTTCTCTTGCGGCATCAATCGCCAATTCGGACAAATTCACCGAATCGGTTCGCATATAGGTAATATGCCCGCTTTCATAGAGGCGCTGTGCCAAAAGCATGGTTTGGGTAATCGAATACCCAAGTTTTCGGCTTGCTTCCTGTTGGAGTGTGGATGTTGTGAAAGGCGCTGCGGGGGATTTTTTTGCGGGCTTTACTTCCAGATTTTTTATGCTGAACACCGCACCTTTGCAAGCGTTTAAGAATGCTTCAGCATCTGGGGCTTTGTCAAAACGCTTGGGGAGTTCTGCTTTGAATGTGCGTCCGCCCGCCGATGGCTCAAAATCAGCATTGACGCGGTACGACGACACAGCGTTGAAATTCATCACATCGCGCTCACGCTCCACAATAAGCCGCACTGCGACTGATTGTACGCGCCCTGCGGACAAACTCGGACGTACTTTTTTCCACAGCACAGGCGAAAGCTCGAATCCCACTAAGCGGTCAAGTACACGCCGCGCTTGCTGGGCATTCACGAGGTCTTCGTCAATGCTGCGAGGATTTTGCACCGCTTTCAAAATGGCGGGTTTGGTGATTTCGTGAAAAACAATACGTTTGGTGTTGTCTTTGCGGAGTTTCAATGCCTCAAAAAGATGCCACGAAATAGCTTCCCCTTCGCGGTCTTCGTCCGATGCAAGCCAGACGGTTTCTGCTTGAGAAGCAAGTTTGGCGAGATTGCTGACGACTTCACGTTTGTCTGGTGTCACCTCATAGCGTGGGCGGAAGCCGTTCCGAACATCAATCGCATCATCACCTTTGACGAGGTCGCGGATATGACCAAAGCAAGACTTAACGGTGAAGTCTTGTCCTAAAAATTTTTCAATGGTTTTCGCTTTTGCGGGAGATTCGACAATGACAAGATTTTTGACCATAATGATTGATTCTATGCGGTTATTGGCGCTGTCAGAGAGAAAATACATTTTGTTGATAAGCCCATAAATCTACAAACCTTTTCCGATACCGTCAAACGCTTTTCTTCAACGCAGGGAAAAATGTCTGCGAAATGGCCGCAAGAATTGTACCAAAGGTGCTTCTAGCGAGGGAATTGGGGAAAATTAGGTTTTGTTAAAGAAAAAGTGTAATTTAGTAGTCTTTACCAACGCGCAAACGTTGGCAAACAACGACACAAGTAACTCTTTTACTTTCATTTTTTTACGTTTTAGCGAGCTAGTATCATGGCAATTGTAGTTCCACCCCTCGAAAAAGTGCGTAATATCGGTATTTCTGCGCACATTGACTCCGGCAAAACCACCCTTTCCGAGCGCATCCTGTTTTATACAGGTCGTATTCACGCTATCCACGAAGTTCGCGGCAAAGACGGCGTTGGCGCGAAAATGGACTCCATGGATTTGGAGCGCGAAAAAGGTATCACGATTCAGTCCGCAGCAACGTTCTGCGAGTGGGGCGATTATAATATCAATTTGATTGATACTCCCGGACACGTGGATTTCACCGTAGAAGTAGAGCGTGCTTTGCGCGTTTTGGATGGTGCTGTCTTGGTTCTCTGCTCGGTTTCGGGTGTTCAGAGCCAGTCTATCACCGTTGACCGCCAGATGCGCCGTTATAACGTTCCGCGTCTTGCCTTTATCAACAAGATGGATCGTGCTGGTGCAAATGCTGAGAAAGTTATTTCGCAACTCCGCGAAAAACTTAATCACAACGCCGTGATGATTACCATGCCAATCGGTCGTGAGGCTGATTTTGCTGGCGTGGTTGATCTTGTAAAAATGAAGGCTATTTATTATGATGGTGATTCCGGCGAAAATCTTCGCTATACGGATATTCCAGCAGAACTTCTTGAAGACGCAAAAACTCGTCGTCATCAACTTATCGAAGCCGTTTCAGACTTCGATGATGTGATTATGGAGAAATTTTTGGGTGAACAGGAAGCATCTATTACGGAAGATGAAATCAAAGCTGCTATCCGCAAAGGAACGCTTTCGCTGAAACTTACGCCCGTATTTGTAGGTTCAGCATACAAAAACAAAGGCGTTCAAACGCTCTTGGATGCTGTCGTAAGCTATCTTCCCAGCCCGCCAGAAACCAAAATCGAAGCACTTGACCAAGATAATGATGAAGCAAAAATCGAACTCAAATCTGACCCGGCAAAGCCGCTTGTGATGTTGGCATTCAAACTGGAAGATGGCAAATATGGTCAGCTGACCTATATGCGTATCTACCAAGGTACGGTCAATAAAGGCGATACGGTTATCAATATGTCGAATGATAAAAAAATCAAAGTTCCCCGTCTTGTGCGGATGCACTCGAACGAGATGAACGAGATTGATTCGGCAAAAGCGGGCGATATTGTGGCGCTCTTTGGCGTGGATTGCGCTTCGGGTGATACCTTTACCGATGGCAAGCAAAACGTAACGATGTCGTCTATGTTTGTTCCGAACCCAGTTATTGAGCTTGCGGTTGCACCGAAAGACAAAACTGGTCAGGTTAATTTCTCCAAAGCACTCAATCGCTTTACCAAAGAAGACCCAACTTTGCGTGTTTATCGTGATGAAGAAAGCGGCGAGACTATCATTAAAGGAATGGGAGAGCTGCACTTGGAGATTTACATTGAACGTATTAAGCGCGAATACAACTGCGAAGTAAACGTTGGTAAGCCAAAAGTAGCATTCCGCGAAGCACTCACAAAGAAAACGGAGTTTAACTATACTCACAAGAAGCAAACGGGCGGTTCTGGTCAGTTTGGTCGTGTGGCTGGTTATTTCGAGCCGATTGAAGTTGTGGGCGATAAACTCTACGAATTTGTTGATGAAATCGTTGGTGGTGTTATTCCACGCGAATACATCCCTGCTTGCGACAAAGGTTTTGCCGAGCAGTTCAAAAATGGTCAGCTTATCGGACAGCCTGTCATGGGCGTTCGCGTCGTCTTGAATGATGGTGCTTATCATGCTGTGGACTCATCGGAGATGGCATTCAAAGTTGCTGCGATGACGGCAGTGCGCGAACACTATAAAGACGCTGCTCCTGTTGTTCTTGAGCCGATTATGAACGTTGAAATCTCTGTACCAGACGAGTTCCAAGGGCAGGTTATCGGACAACTCAGCCAGCGCCGCGCTGTAATTATGGGTACTGATGCTGATAACAACTACGTTATCGTCAATGCTGAAGTACCGCTTTCCGAGATGTTTGGTTATTCCACCGACCTCCGCTCTGCGACGCAGGGCAAAGGCGAGTTTTCGATGGAGTTTGTGAAGTATGCCCAAGTACCGAAGTCTATCCAAGAGGATATGGCGAAAGAGTACCAAAAACGTCGCGCTGAAGGCAACGCATAATCTCGTTTTTGGCAAGAAATTATGATAAGAGCGGCGAGGTTTTTTCAAAAAACCTTGCCGCTTTTTGTTTCTGCTTTTCGATACCAATCACATAGTTGAAATCAAGGTTTAATCAGCTTTAGGCGATATTTTTAAGGATTTTGAACTTGGGGGAATTTGTCGTAATTTGGTTCGTCTAAGCCCTATTCTATTCAGCATTTTATCATTCACAATGGCAGTTATTGTTCAACAATCACGGACTTCCGATAATCGTATCGGTACACGCCGACCATCCGCAGACCAAAGATTGGGGCAGAGCAGTTTTTCACTCATTCTCCCAGCAAAGAATGGCGTGGTATCGGTGTTCCCGGGTGTCGAAAAAACTCGTGGCGTTTGTGGTGGCAGGGCGTGTATCGTAAGAACCCGTATCCCCGTTTGGTCAATTATTCAATGGCAACGCAAGGGATTGAGCCAAATGAAAATTCTCAAAAATTTCCCCACGCTCGTAAAATCCGATATTTTGGCTGCTAACTTGTACTATAACCATTTTACTGCTGAAATTGACCATGATATTGCGGAAAACACCCTTGATAACGACGAATGATTCGCCTGTACACAAATGAGAATTTTCCCAAGGAAACGGTTATAGCGCTGCGTACTTTGGGATATGATGTCCTGACCGTCCAAGAAGCTGGAAATGCCCACCAGCGCATTCCTGACGATGAAGTGTTAGCATTTGCGCGGCAAACAAAGAGAATTTTGATAACGATAAATCGCAAAGATTTTATGCTTTTACATAAAAAACTGCACGGCAATCATTCAGGTATTATTGTTTGCACAGAAGATATTGATTTTAAGAGGCTTGCGGGGAATATTGATAAGGTGCTAAGGGACTTTTTTCGGAGCGCCGCAACGCTTGATGGGCAGTTACTCAAAGTCTATAAAGGTTGACCATGCCCCAAACACCGCAAAAAACCATCGTTCTCATCGGTCCTGCCTATCCGTATCGTGGCGGCAATGCCTTGTTCATGTCGCATCTCTACGAAGCCTTGGAGCCGCATTTCAGGGTGCATTTCATCAATTATACGCTCTTGTACCCAAGTTTGCTCTTTCCCGGAACGACGCAATTCGACCAAAGCCAGACTATGACCAAGCGCATTCCTTCTGAGCGGCTTTTGAGTTCGGTCAACCCTGTTTCATGGTGGCGCGTGGCGCGGCGAATCAAGGCGCTCAAGCCGGATTTGGTGGCATTTGATTGGTGGAATCCTTTCTTCGGACCGAGTCATTATGCGGTTTCTACGCTTTTGGGCAAGGAATATCAGGATAAAATGTTGTTCATTACCGAAAATGTGATTTCGCATGAAGCACGAGCGATAGATACCGTTCTGACGAATCTTGGTCTTCAGAATGCCGCATCATTCCTTACGTTGTCGGGACAAGTCGCAAATGACGTACAGAAGTTTTCGGGAACAAAGCCGATTTACCGCTCAGAACTTCCCGTGTTTGGTGAGTTTTATGCACAAACAGCCCTCCAAACAAGCAACGACGAGGCAAAGAAGCAATTTGGCTTTTCGTCCGATGATGACGTTTTGCTCTTTTTCGGCTATGTCCGCAAATACAAGGGGCTGGACACGCTACTTCGCGCTATGCCGCAGATTCTCAAGGACAACCCACGAGCAAAACTGCTCATTGCAGGTGAATTTTACGACGACCCAAAGCCGTATCACGATCTCATCCGTGACCTTGCCTTAGAACCGCACGTTACGATGATAAATCGCTTTATTCCGAATGAAGAAGTAGCAAGGTTTTATGCGGCGTGTGATGTGGTGATGCTGCCCTACCGAAGCGCTACACAAAGCGGTATCTTGGGTATTGCCTACGGATTCGAGCGTCCCGTGATTATTAGCAATGTTGGCGGCTTGGCAGAATCGGTCACTGAAGGAAAAACAGGCTTTGTTGTGCCGCCGGAATCTCCTGAGGCATTAGCCGAAGCGGTGCGGAAGTTTTATGCACAAAAGCCGACGACTGACTACGCAGCACACGTGCGCGAGAAGGCGCATAGCAACGCCTTTGCGAGGATACATGAGATTTTTGCGGAGATTTTGTCTGAGAAAAGGAGATGAAAAAGTATTCTCAGAATAAACTATGACCATTCAAAGAGCGAACCCTGCTCTCCCGCATCAATCCTTACTTCCACGCTCATTTCATCAACACGCTCAATCATCGAATATTCGTCCGCCGCAATAGTGTTTACGCGGCTTGAAACAGGAAATGCTTCAAGCAAATCAGAGGGAAAAGG
The DNA here is from genome assembly GCA_947459425.1 of Ignavibacteria bacterium. Lineage (GTDB taxonomy): Bacteria > Bacteroidota > Ignavibacteria > Kapaibacteriales > UBA4661 > PH2015. The sequence continues at coordinate 36,352 of CANHDJ010000001.1, read as the reverse complement.
GCGCAAAAGCCGCAGTAAATCTTGCGTCGGAATGTTATCATCCAGCCAAATGTCTTCATCGGAAGGCGAAAGAATAACCGCCATGCGGTGATGGAGTGTGGCAATGAGTTCGTTTGGTTCGGTGGTAATAATTGTGCAACTCCTCACAGGTACTCGGGTTTCGGGGTGTTTCCATTCCTCCCATAATCCCGCCATAGCAAACGGTTCGCCGCTTTTGAGCCGAAGATACATTGGTTGTTTAATTGTGCCTTTTGGTGCTTTTGCTTTTCCGCTTCTGCCTGCCCCAACGCTTTTTGCACTCATGCTTTTCCACTCATAAAATCCATTGGCAATAACCAAGCAGCGCCGTTGTCGGAAGGCGTTTTTGAAAGAAGGTTTTTCGAGGAGAGTTTCGGCACGGGCGTTGATGAGTTTGCTTGCAATGGATTCGTCCTTTGCCCATGATGGAATCAAGCCCCAGCGCACCATTTCGGTTGTGCGTTCTCCGGTTTGCATCGTGATAATCGGTACATCTTGCGTGGGCGCGAGGTTGTAGCGAGGTTTGGCAATTTGTTCCACTACCTCGTCCGAAACCGTCGCACGAAAGCGCTTTTTTAGTTCTTCCGGCTTGATAAACATCGTATAGCGACCGCACATGGTTCCAAGAGGAATACGGAATGAGGAAATTGATTGGACTCTTCTAGCGGCAAATTCCACGTTTAGAGTTTTGAATAAAGCGAATGCAGTCGAGCGTTTCGGCGTGAAGCGTCCCGCGCTCTTGAAATTTGGCAATTCCGGCGCTAATATTCAAGCCTGAACGGAGAATTGTTGCGTAGAAATCTTCCAATTCTTGGATGACTTCTTCGCTAAAACCGCGTCGTTTTAAGCCAAGTTTGTTGACGGCTTCAAAGCGTCCGGGGATGCCATCGGCGAGGGCAAACGGGGGAATATCTTTGACAATTTTTGTTCCTGCGCCCACCATCGCGTGTTTGCCGACTTTCGAGAATTGGTGCACCTTTGCGACACCACCGATAATTGCATAATCGTCAATCTCGACGTGTCCGCCAAGTTGAGAGGCATTAGCGATAATGACATTATTCCCAATTACGCAATCATGCGCAGCGTGGCAGTATGCCATAATCAAGCAATCATTCCCGATGCGCGTTTCGCCGCTTGCTTCTGTGCCGCGATTGACAGTAACAAATTCGCGTATCACCGTTCGGTCGCCGATAATGGCGTGTGTCGTTTCGCCATTAAATTTCAAATCCTGTGGCTCACCGCCAATGACGGCGCTGTGGTGAATGGTGCATCCTGCACCTATTCTAGCAGAACCGTAAATTACGACGGAAGACCGTATTTCCGTCCCTTCGCCGATAACTGCGCCGTCTTCGATGATACTAAACGCGCCGATGCGCACGTTTGCGCCAATTTCGGCATTGGGAGAAATTTGGGCTGTCGGATGATGCAATGCTTGAGGCGGCATAGAACCTTGTTTCGTAGAAATAGAAAGAGTTGAATTGTGACGATGAACAGAACGAAAGCAGATACGATATTTTCGCCCGTAGATACGGAGAACTATGCAAATCTGCCGTGCAGAATTTAGTGAGAGAATTATTTGAGATAACGCTCTTTAATGACGGCAAGGTGGTGGATTTCGTGTCCACACGTGATATAGGCAAGCGCCCGAACCGAAAGACGATTACCATTCACCGTGCCGCTTCGTTGGAGCATTTCATTGGTCAAACTCCGCCAGAGCGAGAATGTTCCTGCCCGCACGGTCGTAAATTCTTCCAATAGTCCATGAATTGAGCGCTCGTTCGCCTCTGAAGCAGGAACGTACTCGTTTTCATCGAATCCGGGTAAATCGGTGGCATCTTTTCGGGCGAAACGCAGCATACGATAAGCAAAAATGCGCTCTGCATCAATTAAATGCCCGATGATTTCTTTAATCGTCCATTTGCCTTCGGCATAGCGATAATTCAACTGCTCTTCTGTGAGAGAGCCGATGAGTGCTTGTGTTTCGCGGTGCGCTATCTGCATGGTTCTCACCAAATCTTCACCGCGTGCTTTGGAAATGTATTGCTCGTAATACGCCGGATATTCGGTACTGTCAGGGGGCTGGATATTCGTAGCCATGATGCTCTATCGCCTAAATGTAGAACAAGATATTATTCGTCGCAAATCTAGCGTTTTTGCGGGATATTGCGAAATATTGATGCGTGCATTATGCAGATTTTTCGGATTTTGTTGGGTGTTGGAAATATCAAGAAAAATGAGTATATTTGCAATTCTTCCCCAAACTACTATGAGAATACGAACACTTACATCGTCTGCGCTCGGCAATGCTCACGGGAGCATCAAAGGCACAATACGCGGCGGCTCTTTTTTGAGCAGCCAGCGCCTTCGTTCGTATCTGCTCCTGATAATCTCCCTTGCCAGCTCTATCCCTACGGCGCTTCATAGCGCAGCGCTCAGAAGCGCTTGATTTCTGACTTTCGCGCCTCGAAACACTTCCCTTTTTTCTTCAATGATTCTGCGTTCTGCTTCCATGAGCAGTGCGTTGTTCATTGCTTCTTTGAGTATTCTCAATATCATATTTCATCATCCTTATTCTCAACGGAGAACGATTATGTCCACAACAACAACCGCTCCCATCGTTGCTAATGGCAACGGAGTGCATACCAAAAAAATGCACCATTCCTCGTTTTTGCCGACAAATATTGCTGCAAAAGAGGTTCACAACACGCTTCGCAAACATATGTTAGCCGATGGCTTTGATATGGTGCTGGACCTGCACGGCAGCACGGGTTCGTATATGACCGATGCTGCGACGGGCGACACATTTCTGGATTTGTTCACCTGCTTTGCTTCTATGCCGATTGGGATGAATCATCCGAAACTCACCGACCCAGATTTTATCCACTATCTTGGTATGGTTGCGTTGAATAAACCCTCCAATTCTGACCTTTACACCCAAGAAATGGCAGCATTTGTCGATACGTTCTTCAAAATTGCCGTTCCGAAGCACTTCAAATACAGCTTTTTTGTTGAAGGCGGCGCATTGGCAAACGAAAATGCTCTGAAGGCTGCATTTGATTGGAAAGTGCGCAAAAATTTTGCCAAAGGCTATCAACACGAGCGCGGACACAGTGTTATGCACTTCCAACAAGCATTTCACGGACGCTCTGGCTACACGATGACGCTAACAAATACCGATGAGAAAAAAGTAAAGTATTATCCGAAATTTAACAATTGGCCCCGCGTCCTGAACCCGGCAATGCGCTTCCCGCTTACGCCGGAGAACATCGAACACACGCTAAAACTTGAGCAACAATCGCTTGCGCAGATGAAACAAGCATTTTTTGAGATGAAAGACGAAATCGCTTGTATGATTATGGAGCCGATTCAAGGCGAAGGCGGCGATAATCACTTCCGCCCTGAGTATTTGAAGGCTGTTCGGCAGTTGTGTGATGAAAACGAAGCACTGCTTATTTTCGATGAAGTACAGACAGGCGTGGGAATCACGGGAACATGGTGGGTACATGAGCAATTAGGCGTAGAGCCGGATTTGATGACCTTTGGTAAAAAAATGCAGGTCTGCGGCTTGCTTGCCGGTAGCAAACTGGATGAAATTGCTGACAACGTGTTCCACGTTCCGAGCCGCATTAACTCAACATGGGGCGGTAATTTGGTCGATATGGTGCGTGTTGCACGGTATTTGCAGATTATCCAAGAAGAAAATATGGTGCAAAATGCCGCTACCGTCGGTGGATACTTGATTGAGCAGCTTGGCGCGATGGCGGAGGAGTTCCCGAATTTGGTCACGAACCCGCGCGGACGCGGCTTGTTTGCTGCCTTTGATTTGCCTACGCCAGAGCAGCGCGACGAATTCCGTCGTATTTGCTACGACCTTAAAGTAATTTTGCTTGCTTGCGGTGTCCATTCCATCCGCTTCCGTCCACCGCTTAATTTGACCAAAGGTCAGGTTGACGAAGGAATGAACATTATGAAAGAAGCACTCCGCAAAATGACACAAAATGTTGATTGCTAAGGTAAAATAACGTCGAAAGCCGCTTTGCATCTGGTGTGAAGCGGCTTTTGTTTGTTTTTGCCATAGGCATTCAGAATTTTTCTGTATTTTTGTCGGCATTCTTGTACCACCATTCACAATCTCATGCAACCACGCGACCTAGAGCGACGCAATGTCGCTATTCTTCTTTTTGACGATGTAGAAGTGCTGGATTTTGCCGGTCCCTTCGAGGTTTTTTCCGTTACTGCCGAATTAAACGCCTACAAGCCGTTTCTCGTCTATACGTGTGCTGAGGAAGAGCGCACTATCACGACACGTAACGGACTCAGTATTGTTCCCGCACACACACTCGCCAATGCTCCAAAGCCGGATATTGTCATTGTTCCGGGTGGAATTGGCTCAAAAACAGCGATGATGAGCGATGCCATCATTGCGTGGCTTCAAACCGCCGCTTCCACAGCAGAACTTGTTATTTCTGTCTGCACGGGCGCACGAATTTTGGCAAAGGCGGGCTTGCTGGATGGCTTAGAAGCAACCACGCATCACGAAGCGCTTGCCGACATCCGCGAACTTGCTCCAACGGCACGATGGGTGGAGGGCGATTGGCAAGACACGCGCTTTGTGGATAATGGTCAAATTATCACGGCGGGCGGCATTTCGGCGGGCATAGATGCTTCGCTTCATGTCATCGCAAGGCTGCTGGGGCGCGATAAAGCTCGTGCTACGGCAGAGTACATGGAATATGATACCATATTGCTTCAATAAGCCCGCCAAGACTCAGAAGAAGATTTTCAGAAATAATCATCACGTTTTTTTTACCACAAAAAAGGATTACACCAGATGAATCGTATATTTTCCGCAGTCGGTGTTGTGGCGGCATTTCTTGTCGTCGGCACTAGCGTAAGCGCTTTTGCGCAAACAGGCAAATGGGCGCTTGACCGCTCACACTCACAAATTAGCTTTTCCGTAAGCCATATGGTCGTCGCCGAAGCAGAAGGAAAGTTTGACTCCTTCGATGCGACTGTGCTGTCGGACAAAGAAGATTTGACCGATGCAAAGGTTGATGTCACAATCCAAGTTGCCAGCATCAATACCGACAATAAAGACCGCGATAATCACCTCAAAAGCGGCGATTTCTTTGAAGCAGAAAAATTCCCAACGATTACCTTCAAATCGAAGGAATTGAAGAAAGTTAGCGATACCAAGTACAAACTTATTGGTGATTTCACCATGCACGGTGTTACCAAATCGGTGGAATTTGATGCAAAATTTGGCGGTGTCGTTAAAGACGGCAAAGGCAGACTCCATGCGGGCTTCAAGGTTGTCGGCGAAATCAATCGTCAGGATTTTGGCGTGAAATGGGCTAAGAAACTGGATAACGGCGGGCTTGTGGTTGGTGATATGGTTGAGTTCAAAGGAAATGTGGAGTTGATTAAGCAATAATTTGCTTGATTTGATACTGAAACTTTACTCGCCTTCAGGTGCAGTCTGCCTTCAAGTCAGGCTGCACCTGATTTCGAGGTTAGCTTTTGTGAACCGTACTGATTTTTCAAGCACACCGACACGCCGCCGCAATAAACGCTGCCACACGCGGCGCACCAATCGCTGCGGCATGAATCACCTCATCATGCGAGACATTCACCGCCGCACTTTCGGGGAGCATATTCGTAATGAGCGAACAGGCTGCCACCTGCATCCCACAAACCCGCGCAAATTCTGCCTCGTGAACGGTGGACATACCAACGGCTTCCCCAAATTTCCGATACATTCTTGCTTCGGCGGGGGTTTCAAAGGTTGGTCCCGTCAGCCCGATGTACGTGCCTTGATGAAACGGCACCCCCCCTGCCGCCAATTCTGGCACAATTCGTTTGCGCCATTCCGTTGAAAAAATTGCCTCACCAGAAGCCATACGACCATAATCAAGCGTTGGTTCTGATGCTCTGGCGCTTCCCGTCAAGCCGCGCAGCCAATCGCGCTGCACAGGGCGCAGCATCAGATTAAGCGAATCGCTCAAAAGCATGATGTCGCCGGCAGTGTAGGTGTGGTGCATCCCTCCGGCGGAGTTTGTCAAAATAGCAAATGTTGCGCCGAGCATTGTGCCTAATGCTACTTGCGCCAGCGAGTCTTGCAGCGTGAAACCTTCGTAGAGATGGCAGCGTCCTGTGTAGTGCGCTACGCGCTTGCCTTCAATCGTGATAATGCGCAAGAACGAAGAATGCCCCTTCACCGTCGGCATTGGAAAGCCCTCAATATCGTGCAAATCAAGGGTTTCCTCTGCCGGATAATGCTCCAACGCTGTATTCAAACCGCTTCCGCTAATAACAATTCCTTCGACTGTCGCGGACGTTTTTTGACGAATTTGGCGATAAAGTGCGCCATAATGCTGTTCTAATGCGCTCTGGAGCGCTTGGGAAGGGGTGTTCTGCATATTTGAAGAGAGAATGTTAATCGCCGATAAGGTAGCCGACAGATAATTGCAATATTCCCACAGGAAGATTCGTGCGGGTTGAAATTTCGCGGGTTGCGGTATTGCTAGCACTTGGTAGCGCTGTTGTCATACCGCCAATCGTTATTGAGCCACCAGTCTTCATTTCGGTAGTAATATTCGCTGGACCGTACTGCGGCTGCCCGCCAAAATAGCCAATGCCAATATTGATGCGGTTATTGACCAGTACGCCCACGCCGAGTTTATACGCAAAAGCAAGAGCGCCCATTGTTGAGATTTTGCTGTTTTGTTCAGATTTTTGCTGGGTTGAAAGAGGTACGCCAAATGATGTACCGCTTACAGTCTGTGTAATCGTAAGATTGGTAACAAATTCGGGATAAATTCCATACAAAAGCCCGGCTTGCGCAGAAGCAAAAAGGCTGAGTGAGCTACTAAGCGGTATGTCATAACGACCACCCAGCAATAACGAGGTATTGAGGTAGGCGCGTGGGGGTATGACGGCATTTACGTCCAATGCAACATTAATACCCGATGAGGACGTATTCAACCCGAGACGCTGTAAAAATGCAGGGTCACGAAAAAGTCCATTGTACTGATTGGTGTAATCGCTGGCATTGAAGGGATTGTAGGAAACCTCAAGCGTTCCAATAAGGCTGAAATTAGGCGTAAGTTTGAACAAGTCTGTCAGCCCGGCGTTGAAGCCGAAAGTGGCATTGCCAATTTCTGTACGCTCGGCTGGCGTACTAGTTGGTAGGCTACCGCTACGAATTTGTGCAACAGTAGTTTCGAAATCGGCAGCGACGTTGTAGGCTTGCCCGAAACTACCGACGGGAAGCCCACCGCCGAGGTGAATCATAAGTCTGTTACCGGAAGTCCATTCTTGGGCAGAAATGGGCGATGCATTTGTCATCATCAGCACACCAAAAAACGACACGAGAGCGAAGAGTTTTGCATAAACATGGCGCATAATGTTTTGAAAAAGTGAAAAAAAATAATTGGAGATACACGTAAAATATCTGATTTCGGCATATTGTACAAGAATCTTTTTTAGATTTCCGCTCTATCGTAAACCTTTCGCGCCGATGTCCGTGCGATAGGTCTTACCGCGAAAATGGACGAGTTTGATGGCTTCATAACACTTCTTGATGGCTTCTTGAAGGTTCTCGCCGCGAGACGTTACGCCTAAAACGCGCCCACCATTGGTGCAAAGATGCATCGCTCCATCGGGCTTTTGGTGCAGGGCGGTTCCTGCATGAAAAATACTGACCTCCTCATTGCTGGCGGTTTCGGCATCATCTATGCCCGTGATTTCATCGCCTTTGCGGACTTCGCCCGGATAACCGCTTGCGGCGAGGACAACGCAACACGCCGTTCCATTGGTTGCATTACGAACTGCCCCAGTATCCACATTCCCCATTGCTGCGCTGTGCAGGAGTTGAACAAAATCGCCATCCAATATTGCTAAAACGGCTTGTGTTTCCGGATCGCCGAAGCGAGCGTTAAACTCTACGACACGGGCTTTTCCGCCCGGTTCTATCATCAAGCCCACGTATAAACAGCCGATAAAAGGGTGTCCTTCGCTCTTCATGCCCCGCAAGGTTGCTTCGATAATATGCTCCTCAACTTCTCGCAATATAGCTGGCGTTACAATCGGTGCTGGGCAATATGCACCCATTCCACCAGTGTTTTCGCCCGTGTCGCCGTCGCCAATGCGCTTGTGGTCTTGTGCTGCGGCAAGTGTGACGAAACGTTCTCCATCGCAGACCGCAAAAACAGACGCTTCTTCGCCCTGCATAAATTCTTCAATGACGACGCTTTTTCCCGCCAAACCAAATTTACCATCAAACACCGCGTCCAATGCTTCCAGTGCGTAGCGGTGCGTTTCGGCGATGCTTACGCCTTTGCCGGCAGCCAGACCATCTGCTTTGATGACAATGGGCAATGGGTGCGAAGCCACGTAATTGCGGGCTTCTTGGTGTTGATGTTCGTTGAAAACGCGGTATTGTGCGGTTGGTATGCCATGCCGCAGCATAAAATCTTTGGCGAATGCTTTAGAAGATTCCAAGCGGGCTGCTGCACGTGACGGTCCGAAAGTTGCGATGCCGTGCGCCCGTAAATCATCTGCCAGTCCAGCAGCAAGCGGCGCTTCGGGACCGATAACGACTAATGCAATATCATGTATTTTGCAAAATTCAATGATCTCGTCAGAATGTGTGATTTGAACTGCGGCATGATAGGCATATTGAAAAATTCCGGGATTGCCCGGAGCAGCAAATATCTTGGTTTCCGGCGTTTCGCTCAGTTTTTTTGCCAGAGCGTGTTCGCGTCCGCCGGAGCCGATAAGAAGGATGTTCATGGGGCGTTAGGTGTTCGGTGTGAAGGTCATCGTAAGCCAATTGTCGGTAAAGGTGTGTTTTTCAAGGGTGTAATATGCCAAGAAGCGTGGTAAAAAAAGGTTCTTGCGGCGATTTTTGATCTGGATAACAACCTCATCCGAAAGCCGCTTTACCTCAAATTCACCTTCATTGGTGAACGGCAATTTACATTTCAAAACGTAGTTTTTACCCTCTTGTGCGAGTTCAAAGGGTTTTTCTTTGTAATAAAAATCGCTTGGAATGCGCTCTGCATAAAGGTTCTTGCCAATATCGCGTAGTAAATCCAAACCAAAAACTTCTTTGCCCGCGTGTGGGACTTTCAGCATGGGTAGTGGTGCGAAAGATTCTTCAATTTCGCCCAAATATTTTTGCTGTGAAGCAATGTAATCCGCAAAAAAGCTATTGCGCGTAGCGGTTTCGGGCATAACGCGATTGACAACAACACCATCCACGCTAAAGCCGTACATCTGCAAATAGGTGTAGGCACGGCGGGCTTCCTGGATAACCATGCGCTCAGGATTCATCACTAGGCGGATGGAGGCAACATCGGGGTTCGTCATCAGGCGTTGCATACGCTGAAGTTTTTCAAAGAGATTGTCCAATTCCATAAAGCCTTTGTCAAGCGGAATACCGGTGAATGTTCGCACGGCAGCGCCAACCGTTTGGACGGCGGCTTTTTGGAACGGAAACGCCCGTGTCATCCACCACTGGACGGTTTGCGGCAGCGTGAGCAGTGTCAGTGTTTCGCCTGTCGGTGCGCTGTCAATGATGATGCAATCGTATTCCTTCGCTTCGACGTAGTTATCAAGCCAAAGGAATGCCGATGCTTCTTCCATTCCGGGCAGTGCCGCAAGTTCTTCAGCGACCATATTGCTTACGCCTTGCCATTGAAAGACTTGCAGTAGCAATGTTCGGATATTGCCCCAATATTTTTTCATCGAATAATATACGTCTAATTCTTGCGCAAAAAGATTGGGGGCGATTTCTTGCGGCTCCGGTGAAAGCTCTTTATCTAGTGCGTCGCCGAGACTGTGAGCGGGGTCAGTGGAAATAACTAACGTTTTTTTACCCATTTCTGCGCATCGAAGCGCTGTTGCGGCTGCTACGGTCGTTTTGCCAACGCCGCCCTTTCCCGTAAAAAGGATAATACGGGGTGAGTCGCTTGCCTTGTGGTCTGTCGCTTTGTGGTCTGTCGAAGGAGGCATAAAACTGTGGGAAGAGTGGTGATGAAAAGTCAAGGTAATCGTTTATTCTGCAAGGCGCTTCAGGGCTGCGTTTGCCAAGAGTGCGGCTCCAATAGGCAGAGCATTTTCATCAAGGATGAACTTGGAATTATGCAGACCCGGAGTGAAATCCAGATGTGGCGGGCGAATGCCGAGCATCCAAAATGTTCCGGGGATTTCTTGGGTGTAGTACGCAAAATCTTCGCCCCACATTTTGGGTTCAAAATCTTCCACGAGTGCCGTGCCGATAAGATTTTCTGCGGCTTGTCGGGCAAAACGTGTTGTTTCTGCGTTGTTGACAAGAGGCGGATAGCCGCGTTCAATTCTCAGTTCCCCACGTCCCCCGCCGAAAAGTGGCGACGCGCCCAGCAATTCGGTATGCTCACGAATCACTCGCAATGCCTCTTCGCGCCATGCTTGGTTCATGGAGCGCAGTGTACCGGAAAGCTCTACCGTATCGGGAATGACATTCGTTGCATGACCGCCATGAACGGTGCAGATGGATAAAACACCCGGTGCAAAGGGGTTCAAACGGCGCGAAACCAGTGTTTGAAGCTGGGTGATGAGATGTGCCGCCAGGAGTATGGGGTCGGTTGCATTGTGCGGCTGGGCAGCGTGTCCGCTTTTTCCATGAATCGTCCAGTAAAGTTCATCGGTGGCGGCAAGCATCATGCCGCTCACAAAAGCAGCCGTTCCGCAAGTGGCATCGGGGTTGACGTGTTGCCCAAAAATGGCTTCGGGACGAGGGTTTTGAAGTACGCCCTCACGAATCATAATCGAAGCGCCTCCGGGAGACATTTCTTCGCCGGGCTGAAAAATAAGTTTTATCACACCACCCAGCGATGATGCGCCTTCGGAGATTTCGCGCTCTTTGAGCATCTGTGCTGCACCTAGAAGCATGGCAGTGTGGGCATCATGCCCGCAAGCGTGCATCACGCCTTGCTTTGTAGAACTGTATTCCACGCCGGATTCTTCCTGAATTGGCAGTGCGTCAATATCAGCCCGCAGCGCCACGCATCGGTCTCCTGTGCCGATATGAGCGACCACGCCAGTATTTGCCATAACCTGAAAGGGAATCTGTAACTCCGCGAGACGTGCTTGAATACGTTTGCTCGTCTCGTATTCGTGAAAGGACAGTTCGGGATTGCGATGCAAGGTGCGTCGCATTTGGCGCATCGGCTCGTGTACGGCGTGGGCGGCACGGAGAAGGTCGTGGTTCAGCGTCGCGTTGGACATAGTGTGAAGATTTGAGTGGAATTATTGATAGAGAAACAACGCCAGAATTACCATTTGATGCGGTATCGCTTGAGGTCTGGTAATAATTCGGCTTTCCCGAAGGCAACACGCTTATTCCAGAATTTTATGGCACTTTCCGAAATGTACAATCGCGGCTGGTTACGTTGGACGAAGTAGATATTATCAATGCTCGGCTCGGTAGAGTAAACATTTTCGATGGGAAAAGGAAAGCTATTATGATGCGAAATAAGAAAATCATGGAGTTTGTGTGCATAACCCTTGCCCGGCAGCACTGATTTTAAGCCGTGTTGAACGAAATCGTGATTGCTAAATTGCTCAACGATAGGTTCCAGAGAGCGCAGCATCATTCTGGCAACTTCGGTATAACTCGCTTCTCCCGCTTCGGGCGCGTCGGTGGCGTAGAGATTAAGCATAATCCGTGAAGTCCACGTGTCGGCAATTTGCTCACGGGATACTTCAACAAATGTGCGGTCGTCAAGCGGATACTTATGCTGAAAACTCATAGCAAACTCCGTATTGAGGCGGCATCAGAGCCATTGAAAAAAAATTATCACCAAATAATCTACGCAAATCAAAGCGCTTCCCAAAAGAACTTTTCACGAAATTTTTCCCCAGCGCCAAAACATCATAATCGTAGCGTAAAACCTAGTTCCAGTCCCGATCCCTGACGTATTCCAATGGATGCAGCACGCAGAATTTCGCGTAGCAAGGGGTCGGCTGTGCTGTGATGAATAGCATAAACGCCTATGTCAAACAGTAGTAAAAATGCGCCTTGTAGAATAAGCGATTGCCCATAGCCTTGCCACAGATTAGCATTGTCGCTGGTGTTTTTGCTACGTTCCAGCATCCATGCGCCTGCGGCTATGTACGCCAAGTCCAGTCCGGCGTTAAATAGCAAAATTCGTTCAATACTAGTTTGTTGATTGATTGTCTCGAAAAGTGAGATTCCTTGTGGGTTTTCGGTGAAAGCCCCGTATAATCCGCCTGCCGCCAGCCCAAGATTGACGACATTCCAGAAAATATTCATTTGCTGAAAATAATATGATGGGGGGCGATTTTCGCTGGGGACATTGCTTTGCAATGCCAGCAGTGTACCATTGATAGCCATGTTCCCCAGCGACCACCCGCCTAGGGTGAACATCGCTGCTTTATTGATCTGAATCCGACTTGCATTGAGAGAATCGCTCAAGGTGTTGCCGTTCGGCGCGGCGAAGCAATGCGGAGTCGCTGCGAGGATGATTGCGCTGCAAACAAGAAGCGCTATCGCAATGCGGTGTGTGGTAAGTGTTTTCATAATGAGGGCTTGGCGATGAAAGAAAAACCTTGTAATTTTGTAGGCTGTACGATTAACAACGCTTCAATGCTCTTGATATTGGAGAAGAGCAGATGACGGTTATCACGTTAGCATTATCACGAACCTCTTTTTAAGGGATTATGATGCAAAATTTTCGCTTGACGCTTTCGCGCAAACTCTTGGGTATGGCAGGGATTATGCTGCTCTTTACGCTGATTGTCAGTGGATTTGCGCTGCTGTCGAATCGTGCTTTGAGTGAGCGTGAAACAGTGCGAATGATAGAAATTCAATTTTTACAAGCCCGCCAGCATGACCTTGATTTTATCACGTTTCGGCAGATGAAGTATGCTCTACGTCTTGATTCGACCATGAAGACGTGTGATTCATTGGTCAATAATTTTAGCAACGAACCAATCGGAAGGCGCTTAGATACAGCGTTATACAATTATCGTCGGAGTTTTGACTCGACGGTGACAATGTACAGACTCATTGGTCTAGCCGATACTATGGGCATAGTCGGGGAGGTGCAGTCGCGTTTGAACCAGGCTGCGACTTGTGTCGATGAGAATACTCCACAGGATTTTACAATGGCTCTTTTGCTTTGCCGAGCAAAATTGCGAGATCTTGCGGATGCTGCCCTCATCGGCAAAAAGACTAAAAAGCCGGAGCAAGAGTTTGTCGAGGTTCTACGATACTTACAGGGTAAAGCCTCGATGGTAAGTACGGCAAAGCAAACAGAGTTTTTGCGGCATACCGAAGCCTGTTTAGGCAAGATAGCAGATTTGGCAGCAGTCGCTAAAAGTATGGAAGTCAATCGTGCGGGCTTCAAAGATTATGTTAAAGCTGTACGTCCGATTCTGAAACAAATGGCAGCAGAAAAATCTTCTCGTGCATCGCTCTATCTAGCTTCGTCAGGGATTGTTATCGTTTTGACTATTATTTTGAGTGTCGCAATTGCTTTATTCCTCAGTCGCATTATTACTCGTCCGGTGAATGTTTTGCAAAAAGCTGCTTCGGAAATTGCTCGGGGAAATTACAACATCAAGGCTGACAGAATCGGTACAAACGATGAAATTCAGGATTTAGCAAACTCTTTTGAACAGATGACGGATAATATTCGGCAAACGATGAAAGAGTTGCAAGATGAAAAAACAAGTGTTCAAGCGAAGGTCGATGCGGCTGTTGAGGAAATATCCGAAGAAAAGCAGCGTTTAAGCGAGATTGTCGAAATTATTCTTCGGAATATCCACGCTTTTGCTGAGGGGGATTTAACAGCAAACATTACTATTCAAGACGGTGAGAATGATGATATTGTCAGGCTTTATAGTGGCTTTAATGCTGCTGTGGCAAATATTCGCTTGATTGTTGACAAAGTGACGGATGCAGCCGAACAAACAGCCTTAGCGACACAAGAGATATTGGATAAAACCTCGCACATTGTCAGTGGCATAGCCCAGCAAAGTGGTGAAATGGAGGCTGCGTCACTCACGGTAGGCGATATGAATGCAACAATCACGCAGAATACCCAAAAAACGATGCTTGCGGCGTATGATGCCGAGCAAGCAAGTAGGGATGCGACTGCCAGCGAGACAACCGTCCGCGAAATGATTCAAGAAATGAGTATGATTGGTGGCGTGGTTAATAGTTCTGCTAATGCAATAATGCAGCTTGGGACAAGTAGTCAAGCTATTGGCGATATTGTTCAAGTCATTGAGGAGATTGCTGACCAAACAAATTTATTGGCATTGAACGCCGCTATTGAGGCGGCGCGTGCGGGCGATCAGGGAAGGGGTTTTGCGGTGGTCGCCGATGAAGTGCGCAAACTAGCCGAGCGAACACAGAAGGCAACAAAAGAGATAACCGTGATGATTACGCATATCCAGCGCGATACGGATACCGCTATTCTAACAATGCGTTCAGGCAAAGAGCGCGTTGAGCGCGGCGAGGCTGTGACTCGTCAAGCCGGAGAGCGCTTGCAGCAAATTATTGAGCATACGCAGAATGTTTCAAGCGTTGTGAAGAATATTGCCGAGGCAAGTGAACAGCAGGTTGTCTTGAGTTTGGGGATTGTGCAGACAATTGACACAATTCAGAATATTGCCGTAGAATCGGGGCAGGATATAAGCCAGATTCAACGCCACATATCACGTTTGCATCACCTTATGGGAAATCTCCAGTCTTTGCTTGGGTTCTTCCATTTGGATACAGTAGATACGGCGCAAATATCTACGTTGTCAACCTTTGGTGCTTATCGGTTACCTCGAAATGGCTATCATGGCGAATCACTCAGCAATAATGACACGGCAGAACATCGCACGACAGTCAGACAAGCCTCAACAACGGATATGCTGAGAATTGACATCTAAAGAGTGAAAACTCTGATAGTATCAGGCTTTTAATGACTTTTTGCGAATATCGTGGAGCCAAAGAATACCGAAATACACACCAACCGACATACAAACTTGCAAGGCAAGCACCGCGTAGAAAGCAAGCGCTAGTCCGCTATACCATTCCATACCTTTTCGCGCAAGAAAAACAGGCGGATTGAGTATCCCCCAGATAGCCGTGAATATTGTCCCGGCAGTCGGCATCGGGCGACCCGGCATTTCAAAGGCTACCAAAATGTATAAAGCAAAGAGGCTTATGATAAAGTGTATCGTTGCAATGCGGAGTGCGAGGCGTTGAATGGGCATAGTTGTTGCGAATAATGATAAATAGTGAAACAGCAATCTACTACAAATTTCCATTTTTTTATGATTTTCAGCGAAAAATAAAAAAAAGAATAGTCTGCTTCAGCGCTGATAAATACAGGGTTTGTGATTGAATTTAGTGAGGTAGTCATAGAACAATAATAAGAAAAATATAAAAAAGATTTGCACAGGAAAGAAAAGTATCGTAATTTTGATGCTCACTTGAATCACACATGATGCTGCAATTCGCAACGAAGTATTTGATTCCAAACTTACTAATGACAGAAATTCTAGGACGTTATGCCTACAATTAATCAGCTTATCCGCAAAGGTAGAACCGTAGTTGAGTATAAAAGTAAATCTCCTGCGTTAGATTCGTGTCCACAAAAGCGCGGCGTTTGTACTCGCGTTTATACGACGACACCGAAGAAGCCAAATTCTGCCTTGCGCAAAGTGGCGCGTGTGCGCTTGTCAAATCAAATTGAAGTTACGGCATATATTCCTGGTGAGGGTCATAATTTGCAAGAGCACTCAATCGTGATGATTCGTGGTGGTCGTGTGAAAGATCTCCCTGGCGTTCGTTATCATATTATTCGTGGGACTGCCGATACGCAAGGCGTGAAAGATCGTAAGCAGGCTCGTTCTAAATATGGTGCAAAGCGTCCTAAGCCAGGTGCTGCCCCTGCGGCAACTGGTAAGAAAAAATAAGTTGATTAATAACTTTTGAATACAAAGTCTCACTAGATTTTACACTTTGAAGCAATGAGAAAAGCAAGAGCAAAACGTTTTCCGACTCCGGCAGATCCGAAGTATAAAGATGTAATCATTACGCGATTCATTAACGGTATTATGTACGACGGAAAGAAGTTGACTGCACAAAAAATCATGTACGGCGCTCTTGATATTATCCGTGAAAAAACGGGTCAAGACGAGTTGGAGTTCTTTCGCAAGGCAATGGCAAATGTTGCGCCTGCGGTTGAGGTTCGCGCTCGCCGTGTTGGTGGTGCTACTTATCAGGTGCCTTCTGAGGTTCCAGAGGCTCGTCGTGTCGCGCTTGCTATTCGTTGGTTAAAAGGTGCTGCCCGTCAGCGTCGTGATAAATCTATGGCGCAGCGCTTGGCGAATGAGTTGACTGCTGCTGCAAATGGTGAAGGTACTGCAATTAAAAAGCGTGACGACATGCATCGTATGGCAGAAGCTAATAAGGCTTTCCAGCACTTTAAGTGGTGATTAGGTTTGTATAGAAAATTCGTTCTTTGATAGAAATGTTTCTTTGTGTAAGGTTGAGATTATGCCGCGTGTGACACCGATAGAAAAGGTACGAAACATTGGCATTATGGCGCACATTGATGCGGGTAAAACAACAACAACTGAGCGCATTCTTTTTTATGCCGGTGTTGTCCATAAGATGGGGGAAGTGCATTACGGTACTGCTGTGATGGATTTTATGGATCAGGAGCGTGAGCGCGGAATTACCATTAGTTCTGCGGCTACGTACTGCCAATGGAAAGATTGTCAATTTAATTTGATTGATACTCCCGGTCATGTGGATTTCACGGTTGAAGTTCAGCGGTCGTTGCGGGTTCTTGATGGTGCTGTTGCGTTGTATTGTGCGGTTGGTGGTGTTGAGCCGCAATCCGAAACTGTTTGGCGACAAGCAGAGCAGTATAAGGTTCCGCGAATAGCATTTGTTAATAAGATGGATCGCGTTGGTGCCGATTTTCTTCGTGTTGTGCAAATGATGAAAGAAAAACTTGGTGCGCGTCCAGTAATTCTGCAATTGCCAATTGGTTCGGGTGATGATTTTATAGGTGTCATAGATCTGCTTCAGATGAAAGCTTTGGTTTTTGAAGAAGAGTCGTTGGGTTCAGCCTTCGATATTCAGGAAATACCCCTAAATATGCTTGATCAAGCAGAGGAGTATCGTTCGGCACTTGTTGAATCTATTGCTGAACTCGATGATGCTCTCTTGAGTCTTTATCTTGATCATGGTGATCTGCCTAATGACAAGGTGATTTCAGCGATTCGTAAAGGAACAATTCAAGCACAGATTACTCCAGTTCTTTGTGGTGCCTCTTTCAAGAATAAGGGCGTTCAGCAATTGTTGGATGCCATCATTGAGTACCTGCCGTCCCCACTAGATATAGGCGGCGTAAAAGGGTATAGTCTTGATACGCACGAGGAGTTGTATCGCAACTTTCAGGATGCCGCGCCGTTTGCGGCGCTTGCCTTCAAAGTTGTTTCCGATCAGTTTTCTGGTCGTTTGACATTCTTGCGTGTATATTCTGGTACAATTAAAACGGGTGATTACCTGCTTAATGTTACAACCGGAAAGAAAGAGCGCATCGGTCGTTTGCTTCGTATGAGGGCAAATCAACGAGAGGATGTCGAAGAAGAGTACGCAGGTTCGATAGTTGCCGTGGTTGGTTTGAAAGGCGCTCGAACTGGCGATACGATTTGTGATGCAGCCCATCCAATCCTCCTCGAAAAAATAGAGTTTGCCGAGCCAGTAATTAACCAAGCTGTTGAGCCGAAAACTCTTGCCGATCAAGAAAAACTTAGTGATGCGTTACAAAAACTAACAGACGAAGATCCAACTTTTGGCTTCAAAACAGACGAAGAGACCGGGCAAATACTTATCAGTGGTGTGGGTGAGTTGCAGCTTGAAATTATGGTTGATCGAATGAAGCGTGAGTTTGGGGTGGGTGTGAATGTTGGTAAGCCTAAGGTGGCTTATCGTGAAACTGTTACTGCTGTTGTTCGGCACAATGAGGTGCTGGATCGCCAGGTAGGTGGAAAGGCGCAGTTTGCACATATCACGCTTGTTGTTGCTCCAAATGAAGTTGGCAAAGGAATTGTCTTTGAAAATATGTTGTCGCCATCGGTATTGTCGACAAACTTTATTTCATCGGTCGAAAGTGGCATAAGGCAAGGCTTGCAAAATGGACCGTTAATGAGTTATCCTGTTGTGGATATAAAGGTTGAGCTTGTCGGTGGTTCGTATAAGCAAGGTGATTCAACTGATGTTGCTTTTACCATAGCAGGTTCTAATGCGGTTCGAGAAGCTATAAGAAGTGCTTCGCCAGTGTTGCTTGAGCCTGTATTTGAAATTGAAGTTGTAACGCCAGATAAAAATATGGGCGATGTTGTTGGAGATTTAAGTTCTCGTCGTGGTAAAATCGAAGGAATAGCCCAGCAAGGTCTAGATTTGCAAGTTATTAAAGCGTTTGTACCGCTTTCTGAAATGTTTGGATATGTGACGCGATTGCGCTCGATAACACAAGGGCGTGCGTCGTACACAATGAAATTTTCTCATTATGAGCAGGCTCTAGGACTGCCATCGTACTAAAAAATAGAACTCAAATACATTTTTTATCTCTTTCACAATTTTTCACTGCATTGAGGAGCTACTACAATGGCTAAAGAGAAATTCGAGCGCAATAAACCGCACGTGAATGTCGGTACAATCGGACACGTTGACCATGGTAAAACAACCTTGACGGCTGCTATTACTGCTGGTCTTGCAAAAAAAGGCAATGCTCAGTTTCGTGGTTATGATTCGATTGATAACGCGCCCGAAGAAAAGGCACGTGGGATCACCATAGCTACTGCGCACGTTGAATATGAGACAGAAAAACGCCACTATGCGCACGTTGACTGTCCTGGTCACGCCGATTACGTTAAGAACATGATCACTGGTGCTGCGCAAATGGACGGTGCTGTCCTTGTTGTAGCTGCGACCGATGGTCCGATGCCGCAAACACGTGAGCATATCGTTCTTGCTCGTCAAGTAGGTGTGCCTCGTATTGTAGTGTTTATGAACAAGATTGATATTGCCGATCCAGAGCTTGTTGAACTTGTTGAAATGGAAATCCGTGAGTTGCTTACGCGCTACAATTTCCCTGGCGATGATACGCCAATCGTTAAAGGTTCTGCTCTCAAAGCTCTTGATGCTGGTGCTGATCCTGCTGTGAAGCCTGACGACGAGCGTTTGAAATGTATTTATGAGCTTATGGATGCTGTTGATAGTTATATCCCAATGCCGGAACGTGCTGTTGATAAGCCATTCTTGATGCCGATTGAAGACGTATTCTCAATTACAGGACGTGGAACCGTAGGAACGGGACGTATTGAGCGTGGAATCGTTAAAGTGAACGAAGAAGTTGAGATTATCGGTCTTGGCTTGAATAAAAAGACCATCGTTACGGGTATTGAGATGTTCCGTAAGTTGCTTGATGAAGGTCAAGCAGGCGACAACGTTGGTTTGCTTCTGCGCGGTGTTGATAAAAACGAGCTTGAGCGCGGTATGGTTCTTGCAAAGCCCGGTTCAATTACCCCGCATAAAAAATTCACTGCTCAGGTCTATGTATTGTCCAAAGAAGAAGGTGGTCGTCATACGCCGTTCTTTAATGGTTATCGTCCTCAGTTCTACTTCCGTACAACGGATGTGACTGGTGTTGCGACCCTTCCTGGCGGTACAGAAATGGTTATGCCTGGCGACAACCTTGATAATTTGAGCATCGAACTTATTACGACAATCGCTATGGAAGAAGGACTTCGCTTCGCAATCCGCGAAGGTGGTCGCACGGTAGGCTCTGGCGTTGTTACGAAAATTCTTGAGTAATTTAATATGCCTTGGATAAAGGCACGGGAAAATGCGAAGGCGGTCAAGGCATAAGTTATAACTGCTTTCGCATTGTTCTCTCAAACCACAAATTCGCATTACAAGGTTTCACTGAAAGAGGCAATAACGTGGCACGTCAGAAAATTCGGATAAAGCTGAAGTCCTACGACCACAATTTGATTGACAAGTCGGCAGAGCGCATCATTCGTACAGTGAAGCAAACCGGTGCCGTGATTTCCGGACCGATTCCGCTCCCGACTGAGAAGCAAATTTATACCGTCCTGCGTTCTCCTCACGTTGACAAAAAGTCGCGTGAGCAGTTTGAATCACGCACTCATAAGCGTCTTATTGATATTCTGAATTCCACGCCAAAAACAGTGGATTCCCTTATGCGCTTGGAATTACCTGCCGGCGTAGATGTTGAAATCAAAGTTTAAGGAGCCAAACAACAATGAGTGTATTACTCGGCAGAAAAATAGGCATGACAAGTATTTTTACAGAAGCTGGAGATTATATTCCATGCACTGTTATAGAAGCTGGTCCCTGCCCAGTCGTGCAAGTGCGCACGAAAGAAAATGATGGATATGAGTCTGTACAGATTGGCTTTGGTCAAATCCCGGCTCGTAAAGTCAATAAGCCGCTTGCGGGTCACTTCGCAAAGGCAAAAGTAGAATTTAGGCGCTATCTTCGTGAGTTTCGCAACGTTAAAAAGCAGGTTAAGGTTGGTGATGAACTGACTGTTGCTGACTTTACTGTTGGAGACAAACTTAAAATTTCAGGTGAGTCTAAAGGACGTGGTTTTCAAGGTGTTGTAAAGCGCCACCATTTTGGTGGAATTGGTATGACAACGCACGGACAATCCGATAGGCCTCGCGCCCCCGGTTCGATTGGTTCTTCGTCCTTTCCTTCGCGTGTATTCAAAGGTATGCGCATGGCGGGTCGTATGGGTGGTGAGAGGATTACCGTGCGGAACTTGAAAGTTTTGCGTATTGTCCCTGAATCCAATCTCCTTATCGTTAAAGGAAGTATCCCAGGCGCTCCCAATACAATCGTTGAGATTGTAAAACTTTAATCAGAACTAAGATTAACTCTCGAATATAGCTTGAAGAATTCCTCAAATGGAATACCCTGAAGGAAATGTGATTATGAAATCTGATGTTTTTTCAAAAGACGGTAAAGTTTCTGGACAAGTAGAACTTCCAGACTTAATTTTCAATGTTGAGCCGCATGAGCACGCGATGTATCTTGCTGTTCGCCAATATCTCGCTCATCAACGTCAGGGTACGCATAAAGCCAAAGAAAAGGCTGAGGTCTCTGGTGGTGGTAAAAAGCCTTGGCGTCAAAAAGGTCGCGGCACGGCACGTTCCGGTTCGACTCGTTCTCCATTGTGGGTTGGTGGTGGTACGGTCTTTGGTCCTCGCCCACATACCTATTCAGTAAAGTTGCCAAAGAAAGTTGTTCGTCTTGCGCGTAAATCTGCTCTGACGCTTCGTGTGCGAGAAAGTAACTTTGTCGTTGTTGAAGATTTGAATTTTGCTTCAATTAAGACAAAGCAAATGGCTGAAGTTCTTTCGGCACTCAATCTTACGGGGCAAAAAATATTGCATTTGCTTCCAGCAAGTAATGATAATGTTTATCTTTCTTCGCGTAATATTGAACGGCTTACAACGCAAGTTGCTGACAAAATCTCAACATATGACATCCTGAGCAACAAGAAAGTTCTTGTGCATAAAAGCGCGGTTGATGTCCTTATCAAAACCTTTGCAGAGTAAAGGTCAATTACGAGGAAACTACGATGCAAGTTCTGAAACGACCCATTATCACCGAAAAAGCTACGAAACTTAATACCTCTCGTCAATACGCTTTTGAAGTTGACGTCAAGGCGAATAAAATTGAGATTCGTAAAGCAATAGAAAATCAGTTTACTGTGGATGTCATCAGCATTCGTACGATTCGCGTGCGTCCTAAGCGAACTGTTCAATTCACAAAAAGAGGTCGGTTTGCAGGGAAATCGGCAGCCCGCAAAAAGGCATACGTTACGCTCAAAAGCGGACAAACTATTGACATCGGTACAGGCGCTAACGAATAATTTTACTGAAATAGCCTAACTGTATCCAATCTTCGCTCTAAAACGAATCTAGAATTATGGCTCTTCGCAAACTTAAACCGATTACACCAGGAACGCGCTTCTATTCTGTAAGTACGTTTGAGGAAATAACAAAGTCAACGCCAGAGAGAAGCCTTCTTGCTCCTCTTAAAAAATCAGGCGGTCGTAATAATACCGGGCGGATTACATCGCGCCACAGGGGCGGTGGTCATAAGCGCCGTTATCGGATTATTGACTTTAAGCGAAATAAGCATGGTATTAACGCGCGAGTAGAAGCTATTGAATATGATCCGAACCGAACAGCACGAATAGCTCTTTTGAAATATGATGATGGCGAGCTTCGGTATATTCTTGCTCCTGCTTCAATAAAAGTCGGTGATATTCTTCAATCGGGACCGACAGCTGAAATCCGTGATGGAAATGCTCTTCCGCTTGCAAAGATCCCTGTAGGCTCTTTCATTCATAATGTTGAGATGAAGCCAGGTAAAGGTGGGCAAATCGCGAGAAGTGCAGGCAATGCCGTGGTTTTGGTTGCACGTGATGAAAAGAATGCGCAAATCAAACTACCTTCAAGCGAAGTGCGATTGGTTCCTGTGAGTTGTATGGCAACTCTTGGTACGATCGGTAATGCAGACCACGAAAATATTTCGTATGGTAAAGCGGGTCGTATGATTTGGTTCGGTGTAAGACCTCAGTCACGCGGTATGGCGATGAACCCCGTTGACCACCCAATGGGCGGTGGTGAGGGGCGCTCAAAATCTGGTGGTGGTCGTCAACATCCTCGCTCGCCATGGGGGCAGCTTGCAAAAGGCTTGAAAACCCGTAAAAAACGTAAATCATCCGACAAAGACATTGTTCGTCGCAGAGTGAAGTAAATTCTTACCACGTAAACACTTTAGAATAACCTAACAATGGCACGTTCGCTTAAAAAAGGACCTTTTATCAGCATTAAGCTGGCAAAGAAAGTCAGCGCTCTTAATGCGTCCAACAAAAAAGTTGTTGTTAAAACGTGGTCGCGTGCTTCGACCATTGCTCCTGAGTTTGTCGGTCATACCTTCGCGGTGCATAATGGGAATAAATTTATCCCTGTTTATGTTACTGAGAATATGGTCGGTCACAAACTCGGTGAGTTTGCGCCGACACGTACTTACAAAGGTCATGCCGGCAACAGAAAAGATCTTAAAGGCAAATAATTTTTCCAAAGGTTACACCAATGCAAAAGTTTGAAGCAAGAGCAACTAAGCGTTTTCTTCCGGGTTCACCCCGTAAAATGCGTCTTGTTATTGATATGATTCGGGGCAAAAGCGTTGCCGAGGCGATGGCTTTGCTTAAATTTAACCCTAAACACGCAGCACGCGACGCGGAGTTCGTGCTTCGCTCTGCCTACGCAAATCTTGAAGATAAGCATGAAAATGCTCGATTTGATATGGATGATGCAAAGGTAGCGGCAGCGTTTGTTAATGGTGGGCCAATGCTTCGACGGATAAGCCCCGCTCCAATGGGACGTGCTTATCGTATTCGTAAGCGCATGAATCATTTGACTATTGTCGTTCAATCCGTCAGCTAATTATTTACAACGTACAATTTCGATTATTAGGAGATTAGCCTTGGGTCAGAAAACTAACCCCATTGGTTTCCGTCTTGGAATCATTCGCGCTTGGGATGCAAACTGGTTCGATGAGAAGAATTTCGCCAGTAAGCTCTCTGAGGATATAATGGTACGCAAATACCTGCATGAACGTCTGAAAAAAGCGGGTATCTCTCGTATTATTGTCGAGCGCACACCAAAGCAGATTCGCCTCACCATTAAAACCTCCCGCCCAGGTGTAGTTATTGGGCGCTCAGGCAAGGAAATTGCGCAACTTGAAGAAGAGTTAAAGAAAATTACCTCCAAAGAGGTGAAAATTCTCATCAGTGAGATAAAACGCCCAGAGATTGATGCACAGCTTGTGGCAGACACTATCGCTCAACAGTTAGAAGGACGCATATCCTACAGGCGTGCAATGAAGCAAGGTGTAAGTGCAGCAATGCGCATGGGTGCTGAGGGCGTACGTATAGTTTGCAATGGTCGTTTGGGTGGAGCTGATATGTCTCGCATGGAACAGTATCGTGAAGGGCGAGTTCCTTTGCATACTCTTCGCGCTAATATTGACTATGCAACTGGCACTGCACAAACAATTTATGGTGCGATTGGCATCAAAGTTTGGGTTTGTCTTGGTGAAGTCTTGGGCGGAAGTGCCTCTATGTATCAGGAAAAACCAGCAACTACACCTGGGAATTCAAAATCTTCGCGCTGAATTGCTCTTGATTGAATACTTGAGACAATACCAGCATAGCAAAAAAGCACACTTGAACTTAGCAACTACGCATTAAAAGCATTAAGGAAATATCATGCTGTTACCCAAAAGAGTAAAATACCGTAAAACTCAGCGCGGTAGAATGAAAGGTAAAGCGTATCGTGGCTCACAGGTAGCTTTCGGCACGTTTGGCTTGAAAGCGCTTGAGCCGGCTTGGATTACCAACCGTCAAATTGAGTCGGCGCGTATCGCTATTAATCGTTATCTTCGCCGTGATGGTAAAGTTTGGATTCGTATCTTTCCTGATAAGCCGTACACCAAGAAGCCAGCCGAGGTACGAATGGGCTCCGGTAAAGGTAGCACTGAATACTATGTTGCTGTCGTCAAGCCGGGTCGTATTCTCTTTGAATTGGATGGTGTACCAAAAGAAAAGGCGATGGAGGCAATGCGTCTTGCTTCTCATAAATTGCCAATTAAAACGAAATTTGTAACGCGCATCGACGCGCAAGAGCATCACTAAAGGAGCAAAAGACAATGAAAGCTCGTAAATCTGAAGACTTGCGCAAACTAAATGATGCCGATTTGGCGATGAATTTGAAAGATGCGCAAGAAACACTGACTAATCTTCGTTTCAAAAAGACGCTCGGCGAACTGGAAAACACAGCATATTTGGCGACCCTTCGCAAAGATATTGCTCGGATCAACACCATCATTGGTGAGCGTGAACGTTCAAAATAACGATTAAGCCAACATGGATTCCAACATGGAAACGACACAAACACAGACTCAACGCGGAAGACGCAAAGTGAAAATCGGCAAAGTTGTTAGCGCCAAAAAAATGGACAAAACAATTATTGTTGCCGTTGAACGTCAAGTAGCGCATCCGCTCTACAAAAAATACTTCAAGAAGACAACCAAGTTCATGGCTCATGATGCCGAGAATACTTGCAGTGAAGGTGATACGGTTCGTATCATGGAAACTCGTCCTTTGAGCGCTCATAAGCGCTGGCGATTGGTTGAAGTACTTGAGCGTGCGAAGTAATTTTTTCACCTGCGACTATTTTTCACCAGAAAGTGAGCGTAATTTGCGATGATTCAAGAAGAAACAAACCTCGTCGTTGCCGATAATTCCGGCGCAAGAAGAGTTCGCTGTATTCGAGTTTTAGGCGGACACGAAAAGCGTTATGCTGGAATTGGCGACATTATCGTTGTGTCAGTAAAAGATGCTATCCCAAACGCGGGTGTAAAAAAAGGTGATAAATCTCGCGCTGTGATTGTCCGTACAAAAAAAGAGATTCGCCGGAAGGATGGCTCGTATATTCGCTTTGACGAAAATGCTGCTGTGCTTCTAAACAATCAAGGTGAGCCTCGTGGTACGCGCATTTTTGGTCCAGTTGCTCGTGAACTCCGCGACAAGAGTTTTATGAAAATTGTCTCTCTCGCGCCTGAAGTTCTTTAAAGGTAAGGCAACCAAATGCGTTGCTTGTCCTGGGAATTAAACGAGGTAAGCATGAATTTGATGAAGATATTTATTCTTTTGACCTGATATGAAACTCAAAATTAAAAAAGGCGACACTGTTCGCATTATTGCTGGAAATGATAAAGGCAAAGAAGGTCGTGTTATCCAGCTTTTGCCAGAAAAGATGCGCCTGATTGTTGAGGGTGTGAATGTTCGTAAACGCCATACCCGTCCGACCCCAAATGCGCAGCAGGGGCAAATTATTGAGCGCGAAATGCCAATTCACTATTCTAATGTTCTGCTTCTTGATGGTGCAGGTAATCCCACACGTCTTGGAGTGAAGAATGTTGAACAAGATGGGCAAAAAAGCCGTGTTCGTATCGCAAGAACCACTGGCGAAGAAGTCTAAAGGGTAGATATTTTACATTCCCGTACTTCTTCAGTCAGAAACTATTATCCTTCTTGAATATTTATCGCTATGGCAAAGCAGCAACAGCAAGTAAAATCGAAAAAAGCAGAGTTTTCATTAGAAGGCGGTCGTCTTCCAGAAAATTCCCCCAAAGCACCAGACGCTCGCTTGGCAAAAATCTACAAAGAAAATGTAGTGCCAGCGCTTATGAAAAAGTTTAATTATAGCTCCGTGATGCAAGTTCCCAAGTTGCATAAGATTGTTATCAATATGGGGGTTGGTGCCGCAACGCAAGATCAAAAAATAGTTCAGTCTGCCGTTACGGAGATGGAGCTCATAACTGGTCAGCGTCCTGCTGTTACTTTGGCTAAAGAAGCTATCTCTAACTTCAAACTTCGTGTCAATCAGCCAATTGGTTGCCGTGTGACGCTGCGGAGAGCGCATATGTACGAGTTTTTAGACAGATTTATTAACATTGTTGCACCTCGCATCCGGGATTTTCGTGGTCTTTCGGATAAATCATTTGATGGGCGCGGTAATTATTCTATGGGGATTAAGGAGCAGATTATCTTCCCTGAAATTGATGTTGATAAAGTTTCCAAGATACGTGGTATGGATGTTACGTTTGTAACAACTGCTCAGACAGACGAGGAAGCCTACGCTCTTTTGAAAGAATTTGGTTTCCCATTCCGTAAACAACAAGAAACTGCCGCATAAGTAATGTAGGTAAGTACCGAAGAATTTATTTCTTATCCTCAAACGATTATGTCAACAACAGCAATTAAAGCACGCAATGCAAAGCGTCAGAAACTTGTCGATAAATATGCTGAAAAACGCGCTTTACTAAAGGAAGCAGGTGATTGGGAGGGATTGCAGAAACTCCCTCGTAACAGCGCACCAACACGTCTTCGTAATCGTTGTAGCTTGACTGGTCGCGGCAGGGGAGTGTATCGCAAATTCGGTTTGGGACGAAATAAGTTCCGCGAGTTGGCTCTTGACGGCAAGATTCCAGGCATTCGCAAATCCAGTTGGTGATTTGCTTTGCAATATCGAAACAATTATCTAAAAAGTATCATCAATTGCTCAAGTACAATGCAGGTTACTGATCCAATATCCGATTTTCTGACTCGCGTCCGTAATGCCTCTAAAGCGCGTCATAAGCGTTTAGATGTCCCATCATCCAAAATGAAGATTGCTATTGCAAAAATCATGAAGGAGCAGGGTTATATTGCGGATTATCAACTAATCGAAGATAACAAGCAAAATATTTTGCGCGTTTCGCTCCGATATTTTAATGGTCGGGCACCGTTTGATAAAATTGCTCGTGTCAGCCGACCAGGTCTGCGTCGTTACACGCCCTCAGCAGAAGCGCCTCGAGTACGGAGTGGTCTTGGTGTAGCGATACTTTCTACTCCAAAAGGTGTTATTACTGATAAAGAGGCTCGCAAACTCAATGTCGGTGGCGAAGTCCTCTGCACGATTTATTAAATGCGTACTGGCTGCTTCTGGCGGCATAACAGTATTCTGCGATTTTACTTGAACTCATAAAGAATTTGAAGGAGAGATTGCCGTGTCTCGTATCGGTAAAAAACTCATTACCATTCCCAAAGAAGCACAGGTTGCTGTGAATGGCACACAAATTAAGGTGAAGGGTCCGAAGGGCGAACTTGAGTTTGCAATTCCTACGGGCATCTCTCATGAAATGAAAGATGGTACGATGTCTTTTGCGCGTGATTCCGACCAAAAGCATACTCGCGCCTTGCACGGTCTGACCCGCGCAATGGTCGCCTCCATGATTGATGGTGTAACCAAAGGCTTTACCAAAACCCTTGACGTTGAGGGTGTGGGTTTTAAAGTCGAAATGCGTGGTAAAAATTTGTATCTCTCTCTTGGCTATTCGCATCCCATTTTGTTTATTCCCCCGCCGGGTATTACGTTGGCGGCTGCTACCGCAACTCAATTTAGCGTAACGGGGATTGATAAACAACTTGTTGGAGAAGTTGCGGCAAAACTACGAGAACTTCGTCCGCCAGAGCCTTATAAAGGGAAGGGTGTTCGCTATCAGGGCGAACATATAGTCCGCAAGGCTGGTAAATCGGGCGGTAAAGGCAAGTAATCTCAATCTCATTGATTACATTGCGTCTTTGTTAGGTTCGTATAACGAAGGCATAGATTACAACGATTCGACCATTTTCATTTGTTCAGTCTGAGAATATATGATTACCACAAATAAATATGAGCGTCGTGAACGCCGCAAAAAAAGTGTTCGCCGCAAAATACAAGGTACTTCTGAACGTCCTCGCCTTAGTGTCTATCGTAGCCTGAGCCATTTTTACGCTCAGGTTATTGATGATGCAAAAATGCATACCGTTGTGGCTGCTTCCAGCGCTGACAAGGAACTAAAAGATTTAGTTGCATCTGCAACAAGCAAAACCGATGTAAGCAAAATGGTTGGTGAGCTTCTTGCAAAACGTGCAACAGCAGCTGGCGTAAAAAGTGTTGTATTTGACCGCAATGGCTACATATATCATGGCAGAGTCAAGGCATTTGCTGATGCTGCTCGTGAGGCTGGTCTGCATTTCTAATGTTCACTGAAGTAGATACTACTTGTGTATAACCCTATCATAATCCAAAACTATCACTATTTAATTGAGTGTTGCTGTGGCTAGACAGAAAGCATCTGAGTTAGAACTCAAAGACAAACTTGTAAACGTTGCCAGAACAGCGAAAGTGGTCAAGGGCGGTCGTCGCTTTGGCTTTAGTGCTATCGTTGTGGTTGGTGATGGAAATGGTCATGTTGGCTATGGTCTCGGCAAGGCAAATGAAGTTGCCGACGCAATTACCAAAGCAACGGACGCTGCTCGTAAAAGCCTTGTCAAAATTACTCTTAACGCAAATACTATTCCGCATGAGGTGTTTGGTAAGTTTGGAGCTGGCAAAGTTTTGCTCAAACCCGCTACTCCTGGCACTGGCGTTATTGCTTCTGGAGGTGTACGCGCAGTCTTGGAAATGGCTGGTGTGCAGGATGTATTGACCAAGAGTCTCGGCTCTTCCAATCCGCATAATACAGTTAAAGCAACATTCCAAGCGCTTACGCAGTTACAAGATGTGCAGACCATTGCAGAACGTCGCGGTCTTGACGCGCGTAAGGTTATGTTCGGCTAAATTGGTAACGCGCTTCCTCATCATTGAGGATTTCTCAAAGCGAATTACGAAATCTCTTTCATACTTTACGTTATGGCAAAGCTGAAAATTACCCAAGTGCGCAGTATCATCAACTGTAAAGAAGCACAAAAGCGTACTATCAAAGCCTTAGGGCTTGGTCGTCCAAATTCGACAACTGTACAGCCAAAAAGTGCTACGACACTTGGTATGCTGAATGTTGTTCAGCATCTTGTTAAAGTCGAAGAAATATCAGAGTAATAATCATCCTTCAAGGTTGACATCAATGAAACACGTTGGAAATTTGACATATAGCCCCGGCTCACGCAAAAATGTAAAGCGTATTGGCCGTGGTACTGGTTCCGGTCATGGAGGAACATCAACACGTGGACATAAAGGACATCAATCCCGTAGTAACTTCAAGCGCAAACGCAGCTTTGAAGGCGGACAGATGCCCCTCAATCGCCGCATACCGAAGCATGGCTTTAAAAATCCATTTCGTATTGAATATCAATGTATCAATGTTGCTCGTTTAGAAGAACTTGCAATAGAAGGTGTGTTTATGAATAACACCGTTGATTTTGATGTCCTGTTCGACCTTGGAGTTATTAGCAAAAGCAATGTACCTCTCAAAATTTTGGGTAATGGTGCAATTTCTAAAGCGCTGAAAGTATCCGCTCATAAGTTCTCTGAATCCGCAAAATCCAAAATTGAATCAGCCGGAGGCTCGGTAACGGTTCATGAATAGAATTATAGAAACACTCAAAAATATCTTCAGAATTGAAGAACTCCGGCAGAGAATTCTCTTCACCGCCGGAGTGTTGCTTGTTGTGCGTATTGGCTCATTTATCACACTTCCAGGTGTGGACGTAGCAGCCCTCAAGGCAGCAACAGCAAATTCCTCAAGCTCAAATACCTTGTTTGGTCTTTTTGACCTCTTTGTAGGAGGCGCATTCTCGAATGCGGCTATCTTTGCATTGGGTATTATGCCGTATATCTCAGCAACAATCATTCTGCAACTTGGTGGGATATTTATTCCCGAACTCCAGCGTATGCAGCGTGAAGGTGAAGAAGGGCGTAGGCGCTTGAATAATTATGCACGAATTGCGACCGTTATTCTCGCTGCATTGCAGGCATGGGCTGTAAGTATTAAAATATCTAGCACGCAAGGAGCTGCGGGGAGTTCTGTTGTTCCAGATGCAGGGTTTCTCTTTACTTTTACTGCAATCACGCTCTTAACCGCAGGAACGATTTTTCTAATGTGGCTTGGTGAGCAGATTACTGAACGTGGTATTGGAAATGGTATTTCGCTGATTATTTTTATTGGCATCATCGCTCAGTTACCAGTTGCTTTTTTGCAGGAGTTCAAACTTATTGAAGCTGGTTCACGTGTGTGGATTGTTGATGTTATTTTGCTGGGGTTACTCGCAATAATAATTGCTCTTGTTGTCTTGATGACGCAAGGTACACGCCGCATACCAGTCCAATATGCTAAACGTGTTGTTGGTCGCAAGGTTTATGGTGGAACCACGCAATACATCCCGCTTCGTGTCAATACAGCTGGTGTTATGCCAATTATTTTTGCGCAATCAATCATGTTTATTCCAAGTACAATTCTGAGTTTCTTTCCAGATGCTCAATGGGCAGCAACGCTTGCGCGTGTATGGAGTGATCGTTCTTTTGTTTATGCAGCATTCTACGCAGTATTGATCATTTTCTTTACATATTTTTACACGGCAATCGCATTCAATCCCAAAGACGTTGCTGATAATATGAAGAAACAAGGTGGCTTTGTTCCGGGTGTTCGTCCTGGTGCGCCAACTGCTGAATACATGGATAATATCTTGACACGTATTACCTTGCCTGGCTCGGTTTTCCTTGCTATTGTTGCTATCTTGCCAGTATTTGTTTCTAATGTTTTGGCTGTTCCATCGCTATTTGCTTCGTTCTTTGGCGGAACAAGTTTGTTAATTATCGTTGGTGTTGCCTTGGATACTTTACAGCAAATTGAATCCTACTTGCTCATGCGCCACTATGATGGCTTTATGAAAAGTGGCAAACTGCGTGGTCGTTCTTCTGGCAACATCAATGTCCAGTCGCCGGGTTAATATTTAACTACTTCATTCAGGTTTTATTTGTTCTTTTCAGGGATAAACGGCTATGGTTGGTGCGCCGTCGGTAAAAGTTAAATCTGCTCTTGATTACATTGAAGAAGCGTGTCGGATAGTTGCCGATACAATCATGCTCGTCAGTAAATCAATGAAACCGGGTGTCGCCACAATAGAGATAGATCAAATTGCTGATGATTATATCTGCTCAAGAGGCGCAAAGCCTTCGATTAAGAACTATCAAGTTCCTTGGACAAATAATACTAACGGAAAGCCTCGTTATCTTGTTTATCAATATGCAACGTGCATCTCAGTAAATGATGCTGTTGTTCACGGGCTTCCAAGTAAAGATGCTATACTCAAAGAAGGTGATATTGTTTCCTTCGATTGTCTTGCCTATAAAAATGGTTATCATGGTGATAGTGCCTATACTTTTGCTATTGGCGAGGTAGATGAAGAAAAGAAAAAGCTCATGCGTGTTACACAAGAAGCATTAATGCTGGGTTTGGAACAGGCAACAGGAAGAAACAAAGTATATTCAATATCTGGTGCAATACAGAAGCACGTTGAAAAAAACGGTTTTTCTTGTGTAAGAGAATTAGTTGGACATGGTGTTGGTGAGACGATTCATGAAGAACCTTCTATACCGAACTTTATCCCGCCGCTTATGCACCGTGAAAGCTATCCTAATGTGCGCCTACGTCCCGGACAGGCTTTAGCAATTGAGCCGATGGTGAATGCAGGAAAGGCAAAGGTTTTTACTGATAACGATGGTTGGACGGTACGAACTTCTGATGGAAAGCCTTCTGCACATTTTGAGCATACCATTATTGTTCAAGAAAAAGAAGCACCGATTATTTTGACATTATTGGACTAAGAGAGAAAATCTCTCCGAAATTATACTTTTCATTTACGCATCTTTTCTATGGCAAAACAAGGCTTAATACGGGTTGATGGTCTTGTCGAAGAAACTCTTCCAAATGCACAGTTTATTGTAAAGTTGGAAAATGGACACAAGGTGCTTGCACACGTTTCTGGTAAGATGCGGATGAATTTTATCAAGATTATTCAGGGCGATAAGGTTACCGTTGAATTATCGCCATACGATTTAACAAAAGGCAGAGTTGTATATCGTTACAAATAGTCGTATATTTGTAGTTCTGTACCCTTTTAGCTGACTGACCTAAAACTGATACTAACGATATTATTATCAAGGATTATTGCAATGAAAGTTCAAGCCTCCGTTAAAAAGCGCAGCGCCGATGATAAAATCGTCCGCCGCAAAGGTAGAGTTTACGTTATTAACAAGAAAAACCCCCGTCATAAGCAACGTCAAGGTTAATTTTTCATAAGGAGTATCCAATTGGCACGTATAGCCGGCGTCGATTTGCCCAAAAATAAACACGCTTTTATTGGGCTTCAATACATCTACGGGATAGGTCAAACCCGCTCAGTCGAGATTCTCGAAAAGGCGAATGTCCCCGTAAATAAGCGTGTATCCGAGTTCACCGATGAAGAAGTAGCGCGTTTGCGTCAAATCATCCAAAACGAATATAGCGTAGAAGGTCAATTGAGAAGTGAAACCTCACTTGATATTAAGCGCCTTATGGATATTGGTTGCTATCGTGGCTTACGCCATCGTCGTGGCTTGCCTGTTCGAGGTCAGCGCACGCGAACAAACTCCCGTACACGCAAAGGTCGCCGTAAGACCGTTGCTGGCAAAAAGAAGGCTGCACGTAAGTAATCCTTATTGTGCTGAGTCCTGGCAATTTGTCTGCCTCATAATATCTTTTTGCTATATCTCGGTACTCTATTACAGAAGCATTATACTCCAGCAGCACAGGCATAATTGCCTGTGCTACTGTTGTCTAAAAAGCTAGTTGCATTATACATCTTACTTTTGTATAATTCTCGTTCTCGACTTGATATAGAAATTTACAATAATACTTTCTCATCTCTTAACGTACTATGGCTAAAACCTACGCGAAACGCGCAAAGAAGAAAACAGTTTCCGATATTCATGGAAAAGCTTTTGTTCGCGCTACGTTCAACAATGTACAAGTAACCATTACCGATGTCTATGGTAATGTGCTTAGCTGGTCGTCTGCTGGTCGTAATGGCTTCCGTGGCTCGAAAAAAAATACTCCTTACGCTGCTCAAGTATCAGCTGAAAATGCTGCTAAAGAAGCATACGATATGGGGTTGCGCAAACTAGATGTTTTTGTCAAAGGTCCTGGCTCCGGTCGTGAAGCGGCTGTGCGTGCGCTGAATCAATCCGGTCTTGAAGTGCAACTCATTCTTGATCGTACACCGGTTCCGCATAACGGTTGCCGTCCGCCAAAGCGCAGAAGAGTCTAATATCTTTTTTCGGCAAGGAAGTACTGTGTGTGCATCACAAATGTTCACTCGGTGCTTTTATGCTGTTGTATAGACCCTTTCGCTTTATTTTTCATTTAGTATATTCTTCACGGACAAAGGACACACACCATGAGTCTTTCCATGCAAATGCCTGAGCGTGTTATTGTACACGAAAACTCAATTCCGAATCACGGTATATTTATTCTTCAGCCTCTTGAAGGCGGTTATGGCGTTACCATTGGCAATTCATTCCGCCGTGTCTTGCTTTCCTCAATTCACGGTGCGGCTATTGTCGCTGTCCGTGTGAGCGGTGTTCTGCATGAATTTCAGACCATTCCGGGTGTCATTGAAGATATGTGTGAGATTATCCTCAACTTAAAAGGTGTTCGTCTTAAAATGATGGACAAAAAAGGCGCTCAAGTTGCCTTTCGCCTTAAAGGACCACACGTATTTACCGCAAAAGACATTCAAACAGCGAGCGATCAAGTCGAGGTGATGAATCATGATCATTACATTGCAACGCTTTCTAAAGATGCTGATATTGAAATTGAATTGATGATTGGTCGTGGCAAGGGCTATGTCCCTGCTGATGAAAACCGCGATCCCGAATATCCTGTCAATACCATTCCTGTTGACTCAATATTCACTCCCATTAAAAATGTTAAGTACAGCATTGAGCCGTTCCGCGTTGGTCAAAAAACCGACTATGAGCGCCTCACAATGGACGTAGAAACAGACGGTACAATCTCTGCTGAAGAAGCAATGGAGCAGGCTGCGCGTATTCTCCGTGACCATATTCAGTTATTTATCAATTTTGATTTTGAAGAAGAACCTGAAAGCGAAGATGAATCGCGTGACGCAGAATTTGCTCGTGTGCGCCGTATTCTCAATACTTCCGTTGACGACCTCGAACTTTCTGTTCGTTCGCATAATTGCTTGAAAGCTGCCAGCATTAAAACGCTTGCCGACCTTGTTCGTCGTCAAGAAGGTGATATGCTCAAGTTCCGCAATTTTGGGCGGAAATCACTCGCTGAATTAACAGAAATTGTCCAGCAATTTAACCTCCATTTCGGTATGGACGTTGAAAAGTACCTGCAAGAAGACGAAAAACAACCAGCAGAAGATTAAGATAATGATGAAGTCCAACAAGTGATGTTACACTTGATGTGCTTCGTCTTTTTTTTGCTCGTTTTCGTTGATATTCTGCTTTGTGAAAAGCAAGTCAACGAGTTCTTGTGCGGCTTTTTAGCGATAATCATTCACACTCTATTTCCGTACTCATTCCATGAGACACTTACGTTCCGGTAGAAAACTCAAGCGTACAGCGAGCCATCGCAAAGCGATGTTGAATAATATGGCAACCTCGCTGTTGCAACATAAAAAAATTGCGACGACTGAGGCAAAAGCAAAAGAATTGCGCCCGTTCGTTGAACGCCTTATCACAAAGGCAAAAAATGCGTATATCGCTGAACAAAACGGTCAACTCCAAAATGGTCATACAATAGATGTCCACGCACGGCGCACCGTTGGTCGGTATATCAAAGACAAAGCTGTTTTGCAAGAACTCTTTGATGCTATCGCGCCTGTTGTTGAGAACCGTCCTGGTGGTTATTGCCGCATTATCAAAACCGGCGTTCGCCACGGCGACGGTGGGCGCACGGCAGTAATTGAACTTGTTGACTGGGCGGAAGTCCAAGATGGAAAACGCGCACTCGGTCGTAAGAAAAAACGCAAAGACGCTCCGCAAAATCCCGCACAGCAGCGTGTTCAACAGCAAGTAGCAGCAAGCGTTGCTGCCGCCGTTGCACAAGTAGAAGCCGCAGAGGAAGTTGTTGCAGAAGAAGTCGCAGCCGAAGCCGCTCCTGAAGAAAAAGCAGCAGAGTAATTTTGCTTGAATTTGTCAATCACAAAAGCGCCGAAAAAGTAATCTTTTTCGGCGCTTTTGCGTATAGTTGCTGTGCCAGTGTTGACGTATTCTTGTGAGGCAATATCCTTCTTTCCATTCTTAGCACGAGGTAGTACCCATGCCAACAGCAATGCCCACCATATCTCAAGAGCAACTGGTCGAAGCTCTCGCAGACCATATCCGCCCACGCCGTGAAGAATTTATCACTCTTTTTGCGGAGGCGGTAGAACACATTGGAATGGCTGCCGCAATTCAAGAAGGAAGGGCGAATGATGTTGTTTCGGAAGAGGAAATATTTGCTTGTACAATTGGAATGTAAAAAAGCGGCAGCATGGCTTGAAGCCCATACTACCGCTTGTGAAAGTCTAGAAAAAGCCCCGTTTGTTGCATTCAAGCGGGGCTTTTCATCTTAGCAGAGCTTTATTTCAAAAAGCCGCCTATCAGTTTTTCGCCAACAGTCATCACAATTGAAACAACACAATAATACCAATTCAAGTTAATGCCTGTGCATAAATTTTATGTATATTTGGTAATTACAAGATAATTACACAAATTTATTTTCAAAACTATGCGCCATCCATTACCTGCCATTCGCCAAAGTGTCGAATATCTGCAAAAACTCTTGCGT